>CAXTRX010000110.1:4112-10319 GCA_964246785.1 uncultured Acetobacteraceae bacterium
GACGCACCTTGGGGCGCGACCAAGCCCACGTAGAGCGCGCCCGCCGTCGCTTGCGGCGCGCCGCCCTGGGCTCGCGGCGGGCTGGGCAGCACCCAGCCCCGCAGATGCAACTGCGACGCCGGCGTGATCGTCACTGCTTCGGAGCCGGCGATGTTGCTGCAATCGCCGATGTCGTCGAAGACGCAATGCAGGTGCTGGTCGAGTGCCACCGTCACTCCCGCAAGCGGCAGCGCCGGCAGCGTCGTCGGCCGCTGCGGCTCGCGACCGGTTGCGCGGCCCAGTAGGCGCTCGGCCGCCTCCGCATCCGGCTCGTGCACCAGCGCGGCCACGACCTGGCCATCCTTGAGTTGCAGCGCCAATCCCGTGAGCAGGAAGGCGGCTCGCTCCTCGAAGCGGAGCACGGTTGCTATTTGATAGTGCCCGTCCGACCATTTGCCACGCAGTTCACACCGGGCGACGAACCCGGACTGCTGCGGCGCCCCGGGAAACTGCCCTTGGATGTCTTCCCGGGCCTGCCGCGTTGCCTTCAAGAAAATGTTGCTTTGGCCGTCCTCGCCGATCAGCCCGAGAATGACTTGGCCGGAGACCCCCATGCCCGGAACAAAGCTCCAGCCAGCCACTTCAAAGTGGTCCGGCGGCTGGAAGCGGCCGCTTTCGATATCGCCAAGCGTGTTGTGGCCGATCCGATCGATATGGATATGGCCGCCGCCCGTATCGAGCCATTGCGTGATCCCCGCCGGCAAATCGAGCTGCACGTCCGACTGGCGAGCGGGGTCGAAGATGTGCCGCGGCGGCGCCAGCTCGCGCCAGCTTGCATGCGGCAACACATGGATTTGCCCCGCATCCAGGGCCAGCGCGCCGCGTGCGAGTGCCACGCTCGGGCGGACCGAACGATAGATCGCCAGCAAACGCGCCGCGTAATCGTCGGTATCCGTCCAAAGCTCGGGCGTGATGACGCTGCGCATGGCGGCAAGCTTGCCCGGGTCGGCCCGCAAGGCTTCCAGCAGTCCCACCACGGCGGCTGCATCCCCGATTTCGACCAGGAAGCCGTTACGGCCATGTTCGATGCGGTCGGCAAACGCGCCGATGCGGCTGGCGATTGGAATGATACCGCGCTGCCAGGTTTCCGAGAGCGAGATGCAGTACGTTTCCGGCCAAATCGATAGGTGCAGCGAGACATCGCAGCCTGCAGCGGCATCAAGGTCGCCCACGGCATAACGTCCGCGATAGCTCACGTTCGGGTGCGCTGAGCGGGTCAGCACCTCTTCGTATTGCGCTTCGGCCTTGCCGAACAGCACGAAGTCGAATCGCCGCGGGTCCACCGTCTCGATCACGCTGAGGATCGTGTCAGCACCCTTGGACCTTAGGAAGTTCCCAACCACCGCGACCTTGAGCGGCGGGTCCGCTTGTTCATGGCGCTGCCGTGGCGCTGCTGGCTCGGACTGTCGCCGCGGGAATGCCGGTTCGGGCGTGGGTATGCCAAGCACCTCGCACCGCTTGGCCTCGAGCTGCGGGTAGATGCAGCGTGTGAGCTGGCTGGAATAGGACGTTCCGAACAGCAGCACGTCCACCGAGCGCAGCATCTCGGCCATGAAGCTGCGCCGGGTCTGCTGTGCGCCGGATGGCAGGTTCTCCGCCAGCCGCAGGCAAATGTCGCAGGCGGTGATCGGGCGTTTGCCGATGTCGCAGAACTGCTGCGCGTTGTTGAGCAGGTTGTAGCGCGAACAGACAAGGAAGAAGTCGTGCGCCGAGAAAACCGTGCCGGCCCCGCAAGCCTTGGCAATCATCGGCAAGGAGGCGGTGTGGTGACCGAGATGCTGGAAGTGCACCACGTCGACGCCGTATTGACAGAGCGCGTTGGCGAACGCGGTTTCCTCTGCCACATCGGTGAGGCTATCAAGCCAGCCGATGTCAGGTGCGCTGAATTGCTCCAAGACAGTGCCGTCGGAAGCTTCCAGGGTGCAGACCAGGCCGCGACGAAGCCAGAACAGCACCTCCACCGACTGCGCCAGCGCAGTGACCACCGTCTGCTGGTACACCTCCACCCCGCCCCAGTCCGGCTGTCGCATGGTGGAATGCGTGCACATCAACACGCGCAGGCGACGACCGAGCGGGGCTGGCGGCGTAGGCTTGGCCTTGTGCGTGAAATCGGCCCTGGTGATCGCAGCGATCTGCTGCAGCCGGTGTTCAAACAAGTGACTTTCACGGACCGATCGCTGCGCCGCGGCAGCCCGGCTTTGCCGCATCGCCGGGTTTTCCAGCAGTGTATCGATCTCGCGGATCACGCCGGCTACGCTGTCGCAGCAGGCCACGCCTTCGATGACGCGGAAGTTGCTGGACGGCAATGCCGGGTCCAGCTCGACCACTTGCGCCGCACCTGCCATGGCCAACTCGAACAGCCTTGGGCCCGGCGCGGTCGCCTGGCTGGCGCTGCCGTGGCTGGCGTAGTCGCGGAACATGGTGAGCGTCACCCGGCTGGCATTGGCGAAGCCCACGAAGGAAGGCAGGCTGATCGGCCATTGCACCGCGCGGTCGGCAATATCACGCGGCAATGGCGGCAGGTAGGGATTGGTCGGGCAGACCAGCTTGAACCGCTTGCTGGGGAAATGCTCAAGCAGGGCGCGCAACGTGGCGACCCGGTTCGGCCACATCGTTCCGGCGAAGAATATGTCGTATTCGCAGCCAGCATCCTCGCGCACCGGGCGGAACTGCAGGCTCTCGCTAGCGGCCAGCGGCAGGTAGTAGCCGGTGCGATAGCGGCTGGCACAGCTTGGATCGCAGGTGAACACGGCGTCGAACAGGTCGGCGTTCGCCAGGTTGAAGTCCAGCATGAACGGGTCTTCAAACAGCCATAGCACTGTTGTCTCGAACGCCGGGCGTACGCGCTCGATCAAGCCGCGGTGCAGCCGCTGGCCGTCCAGGCAAATCAACGTGGCATGCTCGCCGCCTGCCGCCAGCTCCACCAAGTCGCGGTTGTCCGCGAGCACGACGTTGCCGGCGCCAAAGACGGCCTGTGCGGCGCGATGGATGCCGAGCGTGAGGTACGCGTTCGGGTTGTGCGTGAAGTTGGTGTTGTAGAGAATGGTCATAGCAGCGACTCAGCCTGTAGGATGTCGGTCATACGCTGCGCCCGATGGGCATAGGTGTGCTCGGCCAGCGCGCGGCGTTGAGCGGCCATCGCGGTGGCGTCCCGCACGGCACGCTCGCTTAGGTGCTGCCTCAGCAGGGCCTGGAAGTCCGCCACCGTGGAGAAACAAGGAACTTCCTGCGACGTGAAGTAGTCGCGGATTTCGTAAGTGTCTTCGTGGAAGAACTGCACCGCGCCCGCCAGCGCCGCCTCAAAGGTACGGGGGCCCGGCGTGGAGGGCGTGATTTGGTAGCGCTGGTTCTCGAAATGCAGGCTGCGGCCGAGATTGAGCACGATCTTGGCCGTCCCATACATCTGGATCAGCTCGGCCTTGTCGATCCGGCGGTCGGAGAACCCGGCGCCGAATTGCCCCCAGCCCGGACCGATGAATTGCAGGCGCAGCCCCGCCAAGCTTGGCAGCAAGTCGCTCACCAGCTCCTTGCGGCTGCTGAACGCGACACCGCAGAACATGACGTCGACCGGGCGTTCGGCCGCCGGGTCGTAGGGCACGTAGTTGCGCAGGCGGCAGCCGGCGAGCGGCAGGTGGCGGGCGCAAGGGTGTTGGTAGAAGTTCACGCCCCAGCCGTCGCAGGAGAACACGGCGCTGAAGTCGCGCGTGATGCGGTAGTTGGCGTCCTGCTCGTAGGGGTCCTCGGTGGCCCAAAACACCGGCACGGCGCCTGCGGCACGGGCATCGCGCGCCACCTCGCCGTAGTAGGTGCTTTCCGGCAGATAGGAGCCGATGGCCATGACGATATGCGGTTGGAACAGCGCGATGGCGGCACTGGCGCCTGCCAGGCTGGCGGACACCACATTGGCCGCGCCGACCACCTCGGCCCAGCCATCCATGATGGCGGTGCGGACCTGCTCGTTGGCCTGCGACTCGTAGCGGCCGGCGCTACAAATCAGGATGCGCCGCGTCTCGCCTGCCATGCCGGGCCCTTTGCCATTCACACCAATGTAATCGCTGAAATCGGCTGGGATAGCAATTGCGGCGCGTTCCCGGCGTTTTCTGCGGTCAGATGCGCAGGGCGGTGGTCAGCTCAGCGGGGTCAGCGTCCATGATGCGCCGGGCTGGCAGAACACCGGCACCGCATTGGGCAGGCGCACGTTCGACTCGAGCCCCATCTCCGCCCGCAGCGCGCGGAACAATGCGCCATGCGCCACCACCAGCACCGGCGGCGCATGCTGCAGCGCATCGGCGACAGCGCCCGCAGCTCGAGCGCGCAACTCGGCAAAACTCTCCGCGCCCTGCGGCGTGAACGTGCCTGCTATCCACTCGTCGAACCAAGCGGGACCCATGGCATGGCCCTCGTTCACGCCGAACGACACTTCCTGGAGGCCGGCCAGCACTGCAACCGGAAGGCCGAGCGCGGCGGCGATCACGCCGGCGGTATCCCGGGCGCGGCTGAGCGGTGAACTCACGATGCTGGCGATGCCACGGTTGCGCAGCAGGTCAGCCGCGGCATGCGCCTGCGCCACGCCAGTTGCATTGAGCGGCACATCGGTACGGCCCTGGCTGCGGCCCTCGGCGTTCCAGTCGGTCTCGCCATGGCGCAGGAACCAGAATGCCCGCGCCGGTAATCGGCTCACGGCGGCAGGCCTTCTGCAGCCAAGGCACGCTGCACCGCTGGGCGCGCCTTCATGCGGGCGAAATGGGCCGCCACGTGAGCCGGTAGGTCCACGCCCGCACGCGGCGACCAGTTCGATACGTAGAACACCGCGGTGTCTGCCACCGAATAGCTGCCGGCGATCCAGTCTCGATCTGCCAATGCGAGGTTCAGCAGGTGGAGCCCCTTGGCGTAGATCTCCCGGCCGCGCGTCTGCACCATTTCCTTGTCGGCGTCGTTGGGCGTGAAGTTCAGCGGCCGTGCGATGCGCGTGAAGCCCTGCATGTGGATCGTTGCAACGACATACTCCATGGTCTCGATGGCGCGCGCCTCGCCGTCCGCGTCCGCCGGCATGAGCTGCATCGCTGGATGCGTGCGGGCAAGCCAGGTGGCGATGGCGCCGTATTCGGTCAGCACGCTGCCGTCATCCCGCCGCAGCGCCGGGACCTTGGCTTTGGGCGATATCCCGAGATAGTACGGCTCGTGCTGCATGCCTTCCCGTGTGTTGATAAGTTCCTTCTCGTATTGCGCGCCAACTTCCTCCAGCAGCACGTGGATGCCGATCGAGCAAGCGCCCGGAGAGTAATACAGCTTCATGTTTGGCCCTTCGCGTCTAATCAAACAGCGAGCTGACGCTGCTCTCGTCATTGATCCGCCGCATCGCCTCGGCGAGCAGGGGTGCAATGGTGAAGATGCGCAGGTTTGGCGCGTTGCGCACTGCCTCGGTCGGCTCGATGCTGTCGGTGATGGTCATGACTTGGATGGGGGCTGCCGAAATGCGCGCCACCGCGCCGCCGGAGAGCACACCGTGCGTCACATACACGCTGACCGAGCGGGCGCCATCTCCCATCAGCGCCGCAGCGGCGTTGCACAGCGTGCCGCCGGAGTCGCAGAGGTCGTCGACAAGGAGGCAGTCGCAGCCCTCGACGTCGCCGATGATGTTCATCACCTCCGACACGCCGGCCCGCTCGCGGCGCTTGTCGACAATGGCCAGGTCGCAGCTCAGCCTGGACGCGAGATTGCGCGCGCGCAGCACGCCACCCACGTCCGGCGAGACGATCATGATCTGGCGGCCGACGAAACGCTCGCGAATGTCGGCGGTGAACAGCGGGGCGGCGTAGAGATTGTCCACCGGGATGTCGAAAAAACCCTGGATCTGGGCGGCATGTAAATCCAGCGTCAGCACCCGGTTGGCGCCTGCTTCGGTGATTAGGTTGGCCACCAGCTTGGCGCTGATCGGCGTCCGCGAGCCAGTTTTGCGGTCCTGCCGGGAATAGCCGAAATAAGGGATCACCGCCGTCACCCGCCGCGCGCTCGAGCGGCGTAGCGCGTCCAGGGTGATCAGCAGCTCCATCAGGTTGTCGTTGGCCGGGTAGGAGGTGGATTGGATGACAAAGACGTCCTCGCCGCGGACGTTCTCATGGATTTCGACGAACACCTCCATGTCGGCGAAGCGGCGGATGGAAGCGG
>CAXTRX010000111.1:0-10300 GCA_964246785.1 uncultured Acetobacteraceae bacterium
TTGCATCACCCAATGCTCAGCGCAATCGAGTATGGCGTCTCCCTCTCTCGCTCTTTGCGGGAGAGGGTCGGGGTGAGGGCCTGTTCAGCACCGTGACGCCGCGATCTACCAGCCTTCGCACCCTCGTCCCGGCCTTCTCCCGCCCGCGGGAGAAGGAGAAGAGCCATGTGCGATCGCCCTGCCCAGAGGGAGCGGGCTTTTGGAAGGCGTCTTACACGATGCGCGTTCTTACTGTGCCGATCCCCTCGATCGTCCCCTCAAGCACATCGCCCCGGACGCACGCCGCCACGCCTTCGGGCGTGCCGGTGAAGACAAGGTCGCCAGGCGCCAGCCGCACCAGCCGAGACAAGTAGGCAATCACCTCCGGCACGCTCCAGATGAGCTGGTCGAGGTCGCTGCTCTGACGCACTTCGCCATTCACCCGCAGCTCGATGCGGCCATGCCCAGGATTTATGCCGGCGGCGGGGACCAGCAGGCCGATCGGGGCGGAATGGTCGAAGCCTTTCGCCATGTCCCACGGGCGGCCCAGCTTCTTGGCCTCGGCCTGCAGGTCGCGCCGGGTCATGTCCAGCCCAGCGGCATAGCCCCAGACATGGCCGAGCGCGTCCGCTTCGGCGATGTCCGCGCCGCCCTGCCCGAGGGCCACCACCAGCTCCATCTCATGATGCAGGTCACTGGTTTGCGGTGGATAGGGCGCATCCTCACCGTTCATCACCAGTGTATCGGCCGGCTTGGTGAAGAAGAACGGCGGCTCCCGGTCGGGGTCATGCCCCATTTCCCGTGCGTGCGCGGCATAGTTGCGGCCGACGCAGAATATCCGCCGCACCGCAAACAGGCCGCCGCCCGCCACGGGAACGGTGACAAGCGGCGGGGCTGGTATGACGGTGTCGGGCACGGCGGCTCCTTCGCTGATCGGCAACAAGGGTGGCTGCTAGTCCGCTGCCGCTGCCACGCCCTGCAAGCGGCCACGCACCGCCGCGCCGAACGCAGCCAAAATCGCCCGCGACACCGGGTCGGTCATCCAGTCATACTCAGGATGCCACTGCACCCCCACGGCAAAGCCTATGGCGTTCGCCACCCGCACCGCCTCCACCGTGCCGTCGGGGGCGACGCCCTCCACCACCAGGCCCGGCGCCAAGCGGTCCATGCCCTGATTGTGCAGCGAGTTGATCGATATCGTGGTCGCCCCCGCCACCCGGTGCAGCCAACTGCCTGGCACCACCGACACCGAATGCGCCTTGCCCGTCCGTACCCTGCCATTGGCCTGCAGCGGCGTCGAGTGGTCGATCCGGCCGGGCAGATCCTGCAGCCGCTGGTGCAGCGACCCGCCCAGCGCCACGTTCAACTCCTGCATGCCGCGGCAAATCGCCAGCAGCGGGGTGCCATTTGCCAGCGCCGCCCGTATCAGCGGCAATGTCACGCTATCGCGCGCCGGGTCCTCCGGAGTGCCTTCCTCGTGCGGCGGCCCGCCATACAAGCTTGGCTGCACGTTGGAGCGGCTGCCGGTCAGGATGATGCCGTCCAAGTGGGCCAGCAGCGTGTCGGTGTCGTGCGCCACATCGCCGGCGGGGATCAGCAGCGGCACAGCGTCCACCACCTCGGTCGCCGCGCGAACATAGGTGTCGGAGGCCGCGTGATTCGGCATGGCGAACGTGCTGAACAGCTTGGTGCAGCAAGAGATTCCGACGACTGGCTTCATGGCGCTATCATGGGCGGTCGATGCGATATTTTGAAGTCAATAATCCTGTCAGCGCAGGGTTCCCGGGTCGACAAAGGTGAACAGCGAGGTGTCGAACGTGCCGCCAAACTGCACGTCGTACAGCGTCACCCGGGTTTGTTGCCGCTGCGCGTCCACCACAATCCAGGAGCGCAGCGCCAACGGTCCGTCGGCGAACACCAGCGTCAGGTTGCCCTCACCGGGTGTGGCGGTGCGATACATGGTGACCTGCAACTGCCCCGGATAGCGCGCCACTTGCTGGACGGTGATGCCCTGCCCGATCAGCTTGACCGGATCCTGCAGCAGCAGCCCCACCGGCGTGCGCCCGAGCGGGATGTTGCTGGTTTGGTTGAGTTGCGAGTCGTGGAACACCAGCAGCCCGTAGCCGGCCACCAGCAGGAACGGTGACGGGGGATCATACTGGAACCGCATCCGCCCTGGCCGCTGTAGCCAAACCGTGCCGCCGCTGGTCCGCCCGTCGGGTGCGATTTGCTCGAACCTGGCTTTGAGCGTGTGCAAGTTGTTCAGAAAGGTTTCGACCCGCGCCACATCCGCCGCATCCTGCGGCGAGAGCGGCGGCGTATCCGCTTGGGCGGCAACTGGCAGCAGATGGGCTCCCAGCAAAGTGCGGCGGTTAATCAAGCCGCCACTCTGACCGGAACCGGATTGTCACAGCACCGGGCTGTTATCCGGGCTCAGGCCCGCCACGGCCGCGACTTCCGCCGCAAAATCCCCACCGGTCGGCTTCTCGATGCCCTCGCCCAGGCTGAACCGAGCGAACCCGGTGATGGTCACGCCCTCCTTCTTGGCCACGGCCTTCACCCGGCTCTCGCCGTCATGCACCCAGACCTGCTCCAGCAGCACGACTTCCTCATAGTACTTGCGGATGCGCCCATCGACCATCTTCTGCATGATCTCTTCCGTCTTGGCCTTGCCTTCCTCGCGCGCCTTCTCGATCAGCACGGTGCGTTCCCGCTCCAGGGCCGCGGGATCCACTGAGTCGATGTCCAGCGCCGTGGGTTGCGACGCCGCCACATGCATGCCCACCTGGCGGCCCAGCAGCTCAAGCGCGTCCAGCTCGCTCGCTCCTGCAACACCCACCAGCACGCCGATTTTGCCCAATCCCGGCTTCAGCGCCTGGTGCACGTAGCTCGCCACCACGCCTGACCCGGCGGTCAGCACCCGCGCCCGTCGAATGGTCATGTTTTCGCCGATGGTCGCAACCAGATGGGTCAGCTCATCCGCCACGGTGCGACCAGTGCCAGGGAAAGCAGCCGCCTTCAGCGCCTCTACATCCTCGCCCACGTCGAGCGCCAGCTTCGCCACCGTGGCCACAAAGTGCTGGAAGGTTTCGTTGCGCGCCACGAAGTCGGTCTCGGCGTTCACCTCCACCAGTGCACCCCGGCCCGGCGCTGTCGCCGCCCCCACCAGGCCCTCGGCCGCCACCCGGCCGCTCTTTTTCGCCGCGGCCGACAGACCTTTCTTGCGCAGCCAGTCGACGGCCACCTCGAGGTCGCCCCCGCTCTCGGTAAGCGCCTTCTTGCAGTCCATCATTGGCGCGTCGGTCTTGTCGCGCAGTTGCTTCACCAGGGCGGCAGTAATTTCGGCCATGTTTGGTCTCCCCGAAGGTTATGCGGCGGGTTGCTCGGCCAGTGCGTCCGGCAAAGCACCGATTGGCAGCTCTTCGTCAGCGCCGACGTCGCGGCCCGACGCAGCCATTTCCGCGCTGATGCCATCCAGCACGGCGCCCGCGATCAGGTCGCAATACAGCGTGATGGCGCGCAACGCGTCGTCGTTGCCGGGGATTGGATAGGTTACGCCCGTGGGATCGGAGTTGCTGTCCAGCACCGCAATCACCGGGATGCCGAGCTTGTTGGCTTCCTCGACCGCCAGCTTCTCCTTGTTGGTGTCAATGATGAACAGGATGTCGGGTAGGCCGCCCATCTCCTTGATGCCGCCCAATGCGCGCTCAAGCTTGTCGCTGTCACGCGTGATATCGAGCACCTCCTTCTTGGTCAGACCCTCCACGTTGCCGGCAAGCAGCTCCTCGATTTGGCGCAACCGCTTGATGCTGCCGGTAATTGTCTTCCAGTTGGTCAGCATGCCGCCCAGCCAGCGATGATTGACGTAGTACTGGCCGCAGCGCTTGGCGGCGTCCGCGACATGCTCCGCCGCCGCACGCTTGGTGCCGACGAACAGCACCCGCCCACCATTGGCGGTGATGTCGCGCACGGCCCGCAACGCCCGATCCAGCATCGGGACGGTTTGCTGCAGGTCGATGATGTGGACCTGGTTGCGGATGCCAAACAAATACGGTGCCATCCGCGGGTTCCAGCGGCGGGTGTGGTGGCCGAAGTGGACACCGGCTTCGAGCAATTGGCGCAAAGTAAAATCGGGCATAGCCATCGTGTGACTGCTTCCTAGGGACCGGTTGTGCCTCCGCGGGACCGAGCCTTGCGGCACCGGTTCTGGCTATGCAGCCAGGAAGGCGCCCCGCGTGTGAATTGCCGCGGCGCACCACGCGCCAGCGACGCCGCGGAATATGGCGGAAACTGGCTGCAGTGGCAAGGCGGGGAACGCGCGGCCAAGGGGCCCGTTAGGGAGTGCCACGTCCATGAGGGCTGCCCATGACCTATGTCGCGACCCGCCTTGCCGCTGTTGCTGCCGCGCTGGGATTGCCGTTGGCGGCTTGCGCAGCACAGCCCACTGCGGCGCAACACCCGCCCTCCACGCCGGGCCCGACGTCGGCGCCGACGAGCCAATCACAGCCCGCCACCCTCAGTGCCGGCCCAACGCCATCAAGCTCCCAACCGGCGCCTGCGTCGGCGGCCCCGGCGGCAAGCAGTGCGGCGCCGGCCGAGGTGGTTGCGCCAAAATAAAGTGCCGCACGTTTACCCGGCCTTAACCGCGGGCCGCTAAGCTCAAGCGCATGATCTCGCCCTCAAGCCTTTCGGCCTTCTCCGCCGCCAACGGCGTTTCGCCCGCAACCCGCGTTGCCGCGCCCAGCGCCCCGGGCCGTGCCCCCAACCCGGACAACGCCCAGAAAACGCTGCAGGCCGCACCCTCCGGCACCGCACCATCCCGCAGCACTCCTCGAGGCTCGTTGCTCGACCTTTCTGTGTAACCCGCCTGCACATAGCTGCGATTTCCTCGCTGGGGGCTTGATCAAAGCGGCCGCGGGCTTCACGATTTGCCCATGCCTGCGTTCGAGCGGAAAATCCCGGACGGTGACGACAAGGAGCGCGATGTCTGCTCCAGTTGCGGCTTCGTGGCCTATCAAAATCCAAAGGTCATTGTCGGCGCCGTGGTTGCGGAGGCCGGCCAGGTGCTGCTCTGCCGCCGCGCCATTGAGCCGCGCGCAGGCTACTGGACCTTGCCCGCTGGCTACCTTGAACTGGGCGAAACCACCGCCGAGGGCGCCAGGCGCGAAGCCATGGAAGAGGCCGGAGCGAACATCGCCATCGACGGCATCCTGGCCCTGTTCGACGTCAGCCGCATCGGCCAGTTCCAGATCATCTATCGCGCCAGCTTCGCCACCAAGGGCATTGCGCCCGGCGTCGAAAGCCTGGAAGCCAAGATGTTCGACTGGGACGACATACCTTGGGCCAATCTCGCCTTCCCAACCGTCCATTGGGCGCTGCATGCCTGGCGGCAGTCCGGCTCCGGCCCGCTCGGTGCCCCGGCCGGCAATCCGGCCGAAGACCGCCGCGGCACCAACCGCATCGACACCGTGCCCGCGTTATGATGGGGGGCACGAAGCGGCTGTTGATTGTCTGTGCCACCCTGGTCCTGTCCGCGGCCGGCCCGACCAACTCCTTTCTCACCGTCACCCCGCTGCCCGATTTCGGCACCTCGGCGCGGACCAAGATGAGCACCCCGCCTCCTGCGGGCGATTATACCGCGGCTCCAACGCCCAACCAGGACATCGGCCCCCCCGCGTCGGGCAAGCAGTCAAGAGATACCTCCGTGTCGCCGGGCCTCTTCACGCGCCAAAACCATAATAGCGGGGATGGATACCTGCCATCCTCCTCCCTGCAGGCGGCAATCGACAATCGAGCCCGCCCCGGCGCCGGCATTAATCTCAGCATGCCGTTGCAATAGGGTTTGCTTCGCGCGTTGACGGTTTTGGTGCTGTGCCAGTTTGCCGGCGAGCTGATCGCCCGTGGCGCCGGCCTGCCTTTGCCGGGGGCCGTCGTCGGCCTGGCCCTGTTGCTCGGCATCCTGATCGTTAGCAACGGGCCCAGCGCCAACCTGCGCGACACCTCCGATGGGCTGCTCCGCCACCTGTCGCTGCTGTTCGTCCCTGCGGGCGTCGGCATCGTCACCGAACTCGACGCAGTCGAGCGCTATTGGCGGCCCATCCTGGTTGCCATCCTGGTCTCCACCGTCGTCAGCCTGGCCGTCACCGGATGGATGATGCAGCGCCTGCTGCGCGACGCTGGGGAGTGACGCCGATACGATGACGCATGTGAGTCAGCTTTGGGTCTACCTGCAGACCACGCCCTTGCTGGGGTTGGTCGCCACGCTGCTTGCCTGGGAGCTGGCCAGCCAGATCAGCCGGCTGTGCCGTGGCCATGTGCTGGCCAACCCGATGCTGCTCAGCATCGTCATGCTGGCCACCCTGCTGGTGGTCACCGGCATGCCCTACCGGGTCTATTTCGAGGGTGGCCAGTATGTTCAGTTCCTGCTCGGCCCCGCAACTGTGGCGCTGGCCATCCCGATGCATGCCAACCTGCGCCGCATCCGCCGCTCGGCCGGCGCCATCGTGCCCTCGCTGATTGCCGGCTCGACCCTGGGCAGCATCACCGCCGTGTTGATCGCGCACGCGATGGGCGCCTCCCGCGACGTGGTGCTGGCGCTTGCCCCCAAATCCGTCACCACGCCCATCGCCATGGGAGTTGCCGAGCAAATCGGCGCGCCTCCCTCGCTCACGGCGACGTTCGTACTGATGACCGGGCTGGTCGCGGTCATGATCGGCCCGAGCGTGATGCGGCTGCTGCACGTGACCGACCTGCGGGCGCAGGGCCTGGCCGGCGGCACGGCGGGGCATGGGCTGGCCACCGCGCGCCTGCTTATGATGGGCGAGACAGCCGGCGCGTTCGGCGGCTTGGCCATTGGGCTGAACGGGCTGTTCACCCCCATCATGGTGCCGATCGTGGTCAGCTTCCTGTAGCACCGGTGCTCCGGCACTAGCGACCATGCACCAGCGGTGCTACGCCCAGCGCCCAGATTGCGTCTGAGGCCCTCATGACTGCCCCTTTTCCGGCCGTCTCGCTCCTGCCCGAGCAAACCGGACCGCTCGTGCTCGCACTGCCAAAAGGCCGCATTCTTGCAGAATGCAGCCGTTTGCTCGCCCATGCCGGAGTGCATCCCGCCCCCGATTACCTGGACGAGGACTCTCGCCGCCTGCGCTTTCCCACCGAAGACCCGGCACTGGACGTGGTGCGCGTCCGCCCGTTCGACGTTGCTACATTCGTGGCGTTCGGCGGCGCCCAAATCGGGATTTGCGGCGCCGACGTATTGATGGAGTTTGATTACCCCGAACTCTATGCGCCGCTTGACCTCAACATCGGCCATTGCCGGGTGAGCGTCGCCGGGCCGGCGGACTGGATCGATACCGCCGAGACGCGCCGATGGTCGCGGGTGCGGGTGGCCACGAAATATCCCAACATCGCCCGCCGCCACTTTGCCGCGCGCGGCATCCATGCCGACGTGGTGCATCTGAACGGCGCCATGGAACTCGCCCCCGGTCTGGGCCTGGCCAAGCTGATCGTGGACTTGGTGCAAACCGGCTCCACCTTGGCTGCCAACGGTTTGCGGGAGAGCGAAGTGATTGCCCATGTGACCAGCCGCCTGGTGGTGAACCGTTCCGCGCTGAAGACCCGCCCGGAGGCAATCGGCGCTTGGATCGAGCGTTTCCGGGCAGCGCTTGTGTCATGAGGCGCGTCTGCGCCTTGCTTGTGTCATGAGGCGCTATGACACCAGCGACGCCGGGTTCGACGCTGCGTTTACCCGCCTGGTCGACCAGGCCCGCGAGACCACGGCAAAGGTCGACCGCGTCGTCGCCAGCATCATCGCCACCGTCCGTGCCGAGGGGGATGCCGCCGTCTGCGCCTTCACCGCCGAGCACGACCACCACAGCCTGGCACCCAGCCAGTTGCGCATCTCCGCCGACGAGATCGATAACGCCACCAACACGGTATCCGCCGAACTTCGCGCCGCACTCGAGCTGGCGGCCGCCCGCATCGAAGCGTTTCACCGCCAGCAGCTCCCGTCCGACATCGAGTCCACCGACGCCCAGGGCGTGCGGATGGGCCTGCGGTGGACGGCCCTGGACGCCGTTGGCCTCTATGTGCCCGGCGGCAAGGCGGCGTATCCCTCCTCCGTGCTGATGAACGCCATTCCGGCCCGCGTCGCCGGGGTTGCCCGGGTGGCGATGTGCGTGCCGACTCCTGGCGGCGCGCTGAACCCGTTGGTCCTGGCCGCTGCCCGCCTGGCAGGGGTGGATGAGGTCTACCGGATTGGCGGCGCCCAGGCGGTGGCAGCGCTCGCCTATGGCACGCAGACGATTGCTCCGGTCGACCGCATTGTAGGTCCTGGCAACGCCTACGTCGCCGAAGCCAAGCGCCAGGTGTTCGGACGTGTCGGCATCGACGGGATTGCCGGTCCGTCCGAGGTGCTGATCCTGGCGGACCACACTGCCGACCCGCGCCGCGTGGCCGTCGACCTGCTGGCACAGGCCGAGCATGACGAGAGCGCCCAGGCCATTCTCATCACCGACATGCCGGCCCTGGCCGAAGCGGTGGCCGCAGCGGTGGATGCCGAGTTGCGCAGCCTCGCCCGCTCTGAGGCCGAGGCCTCCTGGCGCGATCACGGCGCTATCATCCTGGTGCGCTCCTGGGACGAGGGCGTGGCACTGGCCAACCGCCTCGCGGCCGAGCACCTGCAGGTGATGGTCGCCGACCCGCATGCCCTGTTCGCCCGCATCCGGCACGCCGGCGCCGCCTTCCTGGGCCATGACTGTCCGGAGGCGGTCGGCGATTACGTGGCTGGCCCGAACCATGTGTTGCCGACTGGCCGGACGGCGCGGTTTGCTTCCGGGCTTTCCGTGTTCGACTTCCTCAAGCGCACCACCTGGGTCGACTGCAACGCCGCTGCCCTGGCCACCATCGGCCCGGCGGCCGTGGCGTTGGCCGAGGCAGAGGGGCTGCAGGCGCATGCGCGCAGCGTCGCCATGCGGTTGGGTCAATACGGCCGCGCTTGACCCGGCGCGGGCGCGTCATCATGTTCCGCTTCGTCACGGATCAACGGAGCGACAGTAGGACCATGGATGTCTAAAGAAGACATGATTGAATTCAGCGGCACGGTGCAGGAGTTGCTGCCCAATGCTATGTTCCGCGTGAAGCTGGACAATGAGCATAGTGTTCTTGCCCACACTTCCGGCAAGATGCGCAAGAACCGCATCCGCGTGCTGGCTGGCGACCGGGTCAATGTCGAGATGACGCCTTATGACTTGAGCAAGGGCCGGATTACCTTTCGGTTCAAGTAACTGGCAGCCTCGATACGGCAGCCGCTGCCCAGCCGTTGCTTCCACTCACGCTTGCCTCTGCGAGCCCGCGCCGGCTGACGCTGTTGGCGCAGATTGGGGTAACCCCCAGCCACATCCGGCCTGCCGACATCGACGAGACGCCGCTTCCAAACGAGTTGCCCCGGCTCTACGCCCAGCGCCTTGCCAAGGCGAAGGCGACAATGAGCTATGTCCCCGGCGAGCTGACACTGGCGGCTGACACGGCGGTCGCGGTAGGCCGTCGTATCTTGCCCAAAGCCGAGGATGCCGAGGCCGTCCGCCTCTGCTTGCGCATGTTGTCCGGCCGCCGTCACCACGTGCTGACCGCCATTTGCCTGCTGGGGCCAGACGGTCGCGCGACAGAACGGCTGGTAGACAGCGCCGTGACATTTGCACGGCTCACCCCGGCCCAGATCGAGAACTACGCCGCGACCGGCGAAGGCGTTGGCAAGGCGGGTGGCTATGCCATTCAAGGGCACGCGGCCAGCTTCGTGCGCTGGCTCGGCGGCAGCTATTCCGGAGTCGTGGGTCTACCGCTGTTTGAAACCGCCCAACTCCTGCGTGGCCACGGCTGGGGCATACCCTGATGCTGTGGCCGTGACGCTTTGGCCGTGACGCTCTGGCTGGCCTGCAGCCCCGGCGAGGTGCGCGTCGCCGCCCTCGAACGCGGTGACTTGGTGGACTACGCAATCTGGCGCCCAGGTCGCCCTGACGGCGTGGGCGACTTGCACGCCGGCCGCATCATCGCCGCCGTACCCGCCATGGCGGGCAGCTTTGTGGCGCTTGCAGGCGGCGAAGAAGGCTTCCTCCCCGATACCGCCGGCGGCGTGGGCCGTGGCGCAGGTGACCGCGTGACGGTGCGGGTGGTGCGAGCGGCGCAGGGCGGCAAGGGCCCTCGCCTGCAAGCTCTGCCGGACGTGGCGCCGCCCGGCCCGCCTGCCCTGTTGCGCCGCGGCCCTAATCCGGTCGAGCGTCTGGCCGCGCGCCCTCCTGGCCCTGGCATTGTGGATGACCCG
>CAXTRX010000112.1:0-10221 GCA_964246785.1 uncultured Acetobacteraceae bacterium
CTCGATCATGGCCCCAAGACGCCGCATCAGTATGGCAAAGCCGGGAAAGCTGGTTTCGATGAACGAGGCGTCGTCCACCGCCACCGGCGCCTCTGTCGCCTGCCCCAGCACGAGTGCGCTCATGGCCAGCCGATGGTCCATATGCGTCACCACCGAGCATCCCCCGGCCAGGTGCCCACTGCCGTGCACCAAGAGATCATCACCCTCTATTGCCACCCGGGCTCCCGCTGCTTGCAGCATCGCGGCGGTGGCGGCGAGCCGGTCGCTCTCCTTCACCCGCAGCTCGGCCAGGCCGCGCATCCGCGTTGTGCCCTCGGCAAAGGCAGCGGCCACCGCCAGGATCGGGAATTCGTCGATCATGGCGGGCGCCCGCTCTGGCGGCACGTCCACTGCCCGCAACCTGCTGTGGCGCACCGTCAGGTCGCCAACCGGCTCGCCACCTTCCATCCGCTCGCTCAGCACTGTCAGGTCCGCCCCCATTTCGCGCAACGTTGTCAGCAACCCGGTGCGCAGCGGGTTGAGCCCCACTCCCTCGATGGTCACTGCCGACCCGGGCAGCAGCAGCCCTGCCACGAGCGGGAAGGCGGCCGAAGAGGGATCGCCGGGCACCACCACGTCCCGCCCGCGCAACTCGGGCTGGCCCATGAGGGTCACCACCCGCCCGGCGCCCTCGACTGCCACCGCCACCTCGGCGCCAAAGTGCCGCAGCATGTTCTCGCTATGGTCGCGGGTGGCGCTCGCCTCCTCCACCACCGTCTGGCCCCGCGCGTTCAGACCGGCCAACAGCACGGCCGACTTCACCTGCGCCGACGCCACTGGGACGCGGTAGCGGATCGGCATCGCTGCGGCCGTACCCTGGATTGCCAGCGGCAGGCGCCCACCCGACCGGCTGCTGAATTGCGCCCCGCACAGCGCCAGCGGCTCGGTCACCCGGCGCATCGGCCGCTGCCTGAGGCTGGCGTCGCCCGTCATCACGGCAAAGAGGTCATGGCTCGCCAAAATCCCGGTCAGCAGCCGCGCGGCGGTGCCGGAATTGCCCATGTCCAGCACGTCTGAGGGCTCTACCAGCCCGCCAATGCCACGCCCGGCCACGCACCAGGCCGCGCCTTGTTGCCAGATCTCCGCCCCCAAAGCGCGCATGGCGGCCGCAGTGCGCAGCACGTCCTCCCCCTCGAGCAGCCCGGCAATCCGCGTCTCGCCGACTGCCAACGCGCCAAACATCAGCGCCCGGTGACTGATCGATTTGTCGCCAGGAACGCGAACCGACCCGGCGAGCGGGCGGGCTGGCTTGCGGGCAGTGAGCGGCTGAACAGTGGCCATGATTCCATCCGGCTAGCAGAGCCTGTGGATTTTGCACAGCGGCCGGTTGCCAGGGCCGGTTTGACAGAGCGCTGCGACGATGGCATGGGGCGCGCCCTCCGGCTCCTATGCGCCGGGACCTAATCTACCCCAGGAGCGCAACGCCATGGCGAAGTCCGAACTCGGCACCAAGCGCGTTTGCGTCGCATGCGGTGCCCGGTTTTACGATCTGACCAAGACCCCGGCCACGTGCCCAAAATGCAGCACCGAGCAGCCGCCTGACCAGCCCCGCACCCGCCGCCCTGGCGGCAACGTGGTCGAAGAGCGCCGGGTCAAGAAAGTGGTGGTTGCCGAAGACGCCGATGTCGAGGTTGAAACCGCCGAGGACGAGGCCGACGAGGGCGTGCTGGAGGATGCGAGCGAGCTGGAGGACGATCCGGACGCGATTCCCGACGAGATCGAAGTCGAGCCGGAGGCCGACGACACGGAGCGCTAGACCCGTTTCAACTCGAGTGTCCGCTGGGAGCGGACGTTGAAACGGGTCTAGCCATTGTTTGGCGAGCAGTTTCACCAGCCTAACTGGGGACAGTTGGGCTAATACTGCTCTAACCCACGCGTTCACCGCATACCAGGCTGGCAGCCTCGTTAAACTGCACAGGAGTGGTGCAACGGGCCCGCTCCTCGCGGCGTTGCGCTCGGACATGCTCTCTGCGCAAATCGATAGCGTTTCTGAACGCCTTGCCCACCTCGCCCGCCTGGTGCAGGGGACGGGCTATCATTTTGTAACGCCGACCCCGGCGAGCCATGCCCGGGTCAATGCGCGCCCTGAAGCCAGGCAAGCGCACAGCCTGCGGGACGTGTTTGGCTGGAGCCGGCCATGTCCACGCGATGTCCTGCCGGATGACATATTCGCCGCTCTGGCTGAGGCCAATGCGCTAGAGACCGCGCCGGATGGCATGCTGCGCAGCACGCTGCGGCTGTCATCGCTGGAGGGTCTGCTGTTCCTCCATTCCGCATACCCCACCACCGCCCCTGACTGCGTGTTCTTTGGCCCCGACACCTATCGGTTTGCCCAAGCCATGCTGCCTTACCTCCGGGGTGCCATCGGCCAGCATGCAATCGGCCGCGCCGTTGATATCGGCTGTGGCGCCGGACCTGGCGCCGTCCTTATCGCAAGGGCGCATCCGGCGGCCGAAGTGCTCGCGGTCGACATCAACCCGCGCGCGCTGCAATTCACGGCGGCCAATGCCGCGCTGGCAGGCGTTGTCCTCAAGCCCGTGCAAAGCGATCTATTCGCAAGCATCGCTGGCGAGTTCGATCTGATCGTGGCCAATCCGCCGTATCTGGTCGATCCCGCTCAGCGGGCCTATCGCCATGGTGGCGGGCCGCTTGGGGCAGGGCTGTCTTTGGACATCCTGTCCGCATCATGCGACCGGCTGGCCCCTGGCGGCCGGCTGGTGCTCTACACGGGTGCCGCCATCCTCGATGGTGCGGACCCGTTGTTCAATGCCGCGGCAGCCCGCCTGGGTGAAAGCGGGCTCGACTGGAGCTACCGCGAGGTCGACCCGGACGTGTTCGGGGAGGAACTGGAGCGCGGCGCTTACGTTGCAGCGGACCGGATCGCGGCTGTGGTTCTAGAGGTCCGAAAACCGTAGTCCACAACGGCAATCTCCTATTTGTCGGCCGCGGCCCACTTGCGCCGGCTCTATTTTTTGGCTGCGGCTTTGGAGTGCTTGAAGGCTCCAGGTCGCACCTATGACGCGAGGAAGCATCCAATGCCTGATGGCAGCCTTTCAATTTCATTTGGCCAGGAAGACCGCTGGCACCGCCGGTTAGCGGAATTCAACGCTGCACGATTTACTCCGGGCCTGCCGCATGATGGCTGGGAGCAAGAAATCGGCGCCCAAGCCGCGACGCTGGTTGAGGAGGGCCGCTGGCTTGAAGAGCAGCGCGCCGCCGTCAGCACCCGGGCAGCAGAAGCGCCGCGCGATCCAGATGGCTTCGTCGCTTGGTTCGAGCAATTGGAGCATAACGGCCCTGGGCAGGCAGACCCGTTATTTGCTTGGTTGGCCGAGCAAGCGAGCATGGATGAGATGCGCTGGTTCCTGGAGCAGGAAGTGGCCGGAGAAGCAGGTTTTGACGATCTGACCGCGCTGACCCAACTGCGCCTGCCGACGCCTGCCAAGCTTGAGCTGGCCCGCAACTACTGGGATGAAATGGGCCGCGGCAACGAGAAGGGGATGCACGGTCCGATGCTCGCCCATCTCGCTGCCAAGCTCGAGCTGCAGCCCTTGGTCGAGACCACTGTGTGGGAAGCTCTGGCCTTGGCCAACACCATGGCTGGCTTGGCGGCCAATCGGCGCTACGCGTTCCACTCGGTTGGCGCGCTTGGCGTGATCGAGCAGACTGCACCGAGCCGTGCCAAGCTCGTCGGCGAAGGGTTGCGCCGGTTGAACGTGAGCGCCAAGGATCGGCATTATTTCGACCTTCACGCCATTTTGGACATCAAGCACAGCGCCGCTTGGAACGCCGAAGCAGCCTGGCCGCTGGTCAAGCTGAACCCGGATTGGGCGCCGGCCCTCGCCGAAGGCGCACTGATGCGCCTCGAATGCGGCGCGGCTTGTTTCCGCCGCTACCGCCGGGAACTTGGCCTGAACTAGCCAAACCCTGGCTCCTTCCTCTTGCAATGGGAGAGGAAGGCGCGGGCGGCTACGTCGACGCCAAACTGGCACCCGCATGGAAGTGCGCGTAGACCCGGCGTGCCGTCTCGCGATTGATCCCGGGCACCGCCTCCAAGTCATTCAGTCCGGCCTGCTTCACACCGCGTGCGGAGCCGAAGTGATTGAGCAAGGCGCGCTTGCGTGCGGTCCCAACGCCGTCGATGTCATCCAACTCGCTGCGCACCAGCGTCTTGGCCCGGCCGGCGCGATGCGTTGTGATGGCAAAGCGATGGGCCTCGTCCCGCACGCGTTGCAGGTAGTACAGCACCGGGTCGCGCGGCGGCAGTTGGAATGGATCCCTGCCATCCATGTGGAACCACTCCCGGCCTGCATCGCGGTCGGGCCCCTTGGCAATCCCCACCAGCTTCACGTCCTGCACGCCAAGATCGGCCAAAATGCCCCTGGCCGCGGAAAGCTGCCCAGCGCCGCCATCAATCAACACCAGGTCGGGCCAATTCCGCCCCTCTCCCTCTGCACCCTCCTTTAACGCGCGGGTGAAGCGCCGCTCGAGCACCTCGCGCATCATGGCAAAGTCGTCGCCGGGCATGATCGGGTTGCGGATGGCGAACTTGCGATAGGCGTTCTTCGCCGGCCCTTCCGCTCCGAACACCACCATCACGCCATAGGCATTGGCGCCCATGATATGGCTGTTGTCATAGCACTCGATGCGCTCGGGCGAGGCTGGAAGGCCGAACACATCCGCCACGCCCTCCAGCAGCTTGGCCTGGCCCGCTCCCTCCGCCAGCTTGCGCTCGAGCGCCTCCCGCGCATTGGTCACCGCGTGGTCCATGACCTGGCGCTTCTCGCCTCGTTGCGGCGTGGCGATCTCGACCCGGCGATGCGCCTTCAAGCACAGCGCCTCGCTCACCAACTCCGCCTCCGGCAGGTCGTGGCTGGTCAGCACCAGCGGCGGCGGCGGCTTGTCGTCATAGAACTGGGCAATGAACGCTTCGAGCACCTGCCCCGCCTCATCCTGCTTGCCGTGGGTAGGGAAAAAGGCGCGGTTGCCGTTGTTGCGGCCCGCACGGACGAAGAACACCTGCACGCAGGTCTGCCCAGCGTTCTGCCAGGCGGCGAACACGTCGGCATCCTCCATGCTCGCCGGGTTCACCACGCCGCTGCCCTGCACGTGGGTCAGCGCGCGGATTCGGTCCCGTGCGGCGGCGGCGCGCTCGAACTCGAGATTGGCGGCCGCGGCTTCCATTTCGGCGGCGAGCTCCACCTGCACGCCAGCCGCGCGGCCTTGCAGGAACGCTTTGGCCTGCGCCACCAGGCGGCCGTAATCCTCCTGGCTGATCCGCCCCACGCAAGGCGCGCTGCAACGCTTGATTTGATGCAGCAGGCAGGGACGGCTGCGGTTGCGAAACACCGTGTCCGCGCAGGAACGCAGCAGAAACACCCGCTCCATCGCCACCACGGTCTGGTTCACCGCCCAGGCGGACGCAAACGGCCCCCAGTAGGACCGGCCTTTCACTTGCGTGCCACGGAACTTGGTGAGCTGCGGAAACGGGCTGTCCTCGGTCAGCATCAGCCACGGATAGGACTTGTCGTCGCGCAGGACGATGTTGTAGCGCGGCTTCAACCGCTTGATCAGGTTGGCCTCGAGCAGCAACGCCTCGGCCTCGGTGTGCGTGGTGACGATTTCCATGGCCGCCGTGTGCGACACCATCAGCCGCAACCGCTCGGGCAGCCGCGCCACCTGCGTGTAGCTGGTGACCCGCTTCTTCAGGCTGCGGGCCTTGCCGACGTAGAGTGCCTCGCCCTTAGCGTCCAACATACGGTAGACGCCGGGGCTACCCGGCATGGTTTGCAGCGCCCGCTCGATGATCCCAACGCCTATCGCGGCTGGCATTTCGGCGCCTGCCTGGGCCCGCTCTGGCAAGTCAGCCATGGATTGCCTGTAGTTTCACCAGGATCAGCCGGCAGCTTTCCACCGCTCCTGTGGATAACACTGTGGAGCATGACCTGGAAAAGGGCGTGATCTGGCGGTTATCTGCGGCTTCCACCATCTTGCATGAATTTTGAGCACCAGACCTAACCATCGGATTTCGCTGGATTTTTCTTTCTGGCACTGTGACAAATTCAAGACAATCCCGTACATCGCTGACTCTATTGAGAGTTAACGCCGCCAGGTGGACAAGTCAGCCGCCGCCGCTCGATTTCCACACCCACTGAGGCAAGATCGTCAAATACGTCCAACTTCTCAATCCTGACCCGCGCCAGCTCCACACGGGCGTCATCTAGGCATACCTCGGCGATTCGCTCGGCCAGCGTTTCGACCAACATCACGTGCCCGGCTGCCACCACGGAGCGCACGCTGCGCACGATAAGCTCATAATCGACCACCCGGCCTAGATCGTCCCGTCCCACCCGTCCACGCGAGACGCCAGTGCCGCCAAATGGACCCTCGGCCACCGCCAAATCCAGGTTTATCCGCACCCGCTGCGGCGTTGACTGCTCGTGCGGATAGACGCCGATGGAGGCAGGCAGCACCATGTCGCGGACGAACACGTGCCGCCAGCCTTCCTGCGCCAGCGATGACGTCTGCTTCATTCCACCACACCTCCCTTGGCCGGACTCCACTGCAGGTGCTGGCCGCCGTCGAGGGCGATCATCTGGCCCGTTACCGCAGGCAGAGCAAGGAGCGCCAGCACCGCTCGTGCCACTTCCTCCGGGCTGGTGCCGCGGCCCAGTGGCGTTGCCGCGCATTGCTCGGCGAACTGCCCGGCCGATTGCCGCGGGCTCGGCAGCGCCGGGCCAGGACCCACCGCGTTCACCCGGATGCGTGGCGCCAGCGCCAGCGCCAGCGATTGCGTCAGCGCCCAAAGCGCCGCCTTGGACACCGTGTACGAAACGAAATGCGGCGTAAGCGACCAAACCCGCTGATCGAGCAGGTTGATCACGTTGCCCTCCACGCCCGGCGGCAGTGCGCGGGCGAAGGCCTGGATGAGCAGGAAAGGCGCCCGCAGATTGGGCTCCAGGTGAGCGTCCCAACTGGCGCGGTCAACCGTATCCCACTCGTCGCGCTCGAAGGTGCTGGCGTTGTTGACCAGCACGCCGACCGGCCCGAGTGCCGCACTGGCCCGCCCGATCAGCCCGGCGGTGGCCGCCTCGTCCGCCAGGTCCGCCACCAGCACGGCCGCTCGCGCGCCGCGGGCTTGGATCTCGGCCACCAGCGCCTGGGCCTGCGCTTCACTCTGCCGGCAATGCACGGCAACGGGGTGGCCTGCCTCGGCCAGCGCCAAGGCAATCGCGCGGCCAAGGCGCTGCGCACCGCCGGTGACCAAGGCTGCGAGGGGTGGGGACATGGCCAGCGATGTATCCCGCGCGGCCCGGCAGGTAAACATGCGGGAACGGACGCTGTTATACCGTCGTGGTCGTGCCCACCAAACGGCAGAGAGAGCAGCGCGTGGCCAAGACAGCTGCACCACCTAGCGCAAGCGACATCGGCACCTTCAGCAATGGCCCGTTAGAGCATCACCGGATCGGGTGTCGTTACCGGAGCGGTAAAAATGCTTGCCAACACAAGAGCTAGACCATGACCGGCGACCTCATCTGAGCCGGTCATGGTCTAGCCGACACCTCAGTGGGTGAAGCTAAAGGTTGCCGCCCCGTTCGTGGCGAGGGCGAGTGTGGAGTTCGCAATGGCCGTGCCGTCGATGGTGGCACCGCCGATGTAGACGTTGGAGGCCGCCCCGCCTGACGCTGCCGCGTTGAGGAAGTTTACCGCCACAGTGTGCGAGCCAGAGAAGTTGCCCATCACGTCGAACACCTGGGATTGGCCGTTGCCATGGATCGCCGTTACGGTCTGCGTGCCGCCTACCTGCGTGCCGTCTACGGAGACGGCGATGCTGGCATTGGCCTGCCAGTAATCCTCAGACACTGTCAGTGCCAAGGCGTCCGGGCCGGTGCCCAGCACTGTTGGGGGTGGGGCGGCCGGCGTTGCGAAGCTGAACGCCAGCGATCCGATGTTGTCCAGCGTCTGCGGCGTGCCGGCAATGGTGCTGCCGTTGATCGTGGCGGTCTCCACGGTCAGCAGGCTGTTGTTCGCGTTCAGATAGTTGATGTCGACGGTGTGCGGACCGGGCGCGAAATCCCCGAGCACGTCCAACTCCTGGGTTTGCCCTTGCGTGCTGTCGGCCGTCGCCGTCTGCACGCCATCAATCTGGCTGCCGTCGACGTCTACAGTAAATTGGGCGCCGGTCGGCTGGCCACGCTGCGCGGTCAGGAGCGTGAGGTCGTCCGGGCCGCTGCCAATCACGGTCGCGTTGACGCGGGCGACCGCGTTGAAGCTGAAGCCGTCTGAACCGATGTTGTCCTCGACCAAGCTTGCGCCGGGAACCGGGGCGCCGTCGATTGTGGCACTGTCCAGAAACAGCAAGCTGTTGGATGCATTGAGATAGTTGATCGTGACAGTATTTGCACCCGGCAGATCGTTGCCCAATACATCGAACACTTGCGACTGCCCGGCTGTGGCATCGGCCGTCGTGGTCTGCACGCCGCCGATCTGCGCCCCGTCCACGTCGATGGTGAATTGGGCGCCAGTTGGCTGTGCCCGCTCAGCCAGGGTGACCGCAAGAACGTTTGCGCCCGAGCCGATCGTCACTGGGGCATTGGCGGCGGGCCCGGTAAAGCCGAAGCTCAAGCTGCCATTGTTGCTCAAGGTCAGCGAGCTGTCCGGCACGGCCATGCCGTTGATGGTGGCGTTGTCCACCGACAAGATGCTGCCGGCCGCGTTCAGGTAGGTGATCGAGAGGGTGTTGGGCCCTGGCGAAAAAGCACCGTTCACATCGAACTCTTGGCTTTGGCCAGCCCGGACGTCAGCAGAGGTGGTCTGTATCCCGCCAATCTGGGTGCCATCCACACTCACGACAAACTCGGCGCCGGCGGGTTGCGCTCGCTCCGAGATGAACAGCGCCAGGGTGTCCGGGCCCGATCCGATGCTGACCGGCGTGAGCGAGCCGGTGGCGATAAAGTTGAACCCGGCGGAACCATTGTTGCTCAGCGTGACCGTGCTGTTCGCAACGGGCAGGTTGTCGATGGCGGCGTTGTCGACCAAGAGCAAGCTCTGTTCGGCATTCAAGTAGTTGATGGTCACGGTGTCGGCGCCATCGGGGAAGTTGCCCAGCACGTTATACTGCTGCTCTTGCCCAGCCTGGACGTCGGACGTCACCGTCTGGACTCCACCGACCTGCGTGCCATCGACGCTGATGGTGAAGTGGGCGCCCGCCGGTTCTGCGCGCTCGGAGAGGACTAGTGATAGCGTGCTGTTCCCCGTGCCGATGGTGACGGGGCCGCTCGTTGGAGCGAAGCGGGTGTTCGCCGCCGTGAACGCGACCGGGACCCCCACGAGGGTAATGGTCTGCCCGTCCGGAAGTGCCAGGACCTCGTTGCCGTTGACCTCGCTGGTGTCGGCGTTGAGCTGCGCCAGGCTGAACGTGCTGCCGAAACCGGTCAGGTCCAGCACGAGGTCGCTGGCGGTGGCGCCAGTCAGCCCGAGCGAGCCCGACTGCGGGGTCACCGCGACCGTCGTGGTGCCGCCGCCGAGTTCAAGCAACTCGAGGCCGGCGCCGGCGGTGAAGCTGTTGTTCCCGGTGGTCACGCCCTGCATGTTGAACAGGTCGAAACCGGTGATCGCATTGGCGGCCGACCCGGCGATGCTGATGCTGCCGGCCGCGGCGTTCAGCACGTAGCTGCCGGAGCCGAGCGTCAGGGCAAAGCTGTCGTCGCCCTGGCCGGTCAAGCTGTTGCCGGTGAACACCAGGTTGCCGCCTGCCGCCGCCGACAGGGCCACGGGTTGGCCGCCGCTGCTCTCGCTCAAGGACAGCGTCAGTTCGCCTTCGGTGCCGATCAGGGTGCCAAGGGCATCGCTACCAATGGTCTGGATTGGCGCGCTGGAGAAGACACCGACGCTGTTGCCGGTGAACGTGATGGCAGGCGAACCGGGCGTGTTGGCCGAAGGAGGGCCCAGGGGGCCGCCTGAGGGGCCAGTTGTCAGGCCGGACGAGCCGCCCAATCCGCCAGCGCCGCCGGCGGCAGTAAGGCTGATCGCCACCATGACACTGCCGAGCGTGTCACCCGTAAGGCTGGCCGTGGCGCTGCCGCCTTCGCCCCCAATGCCGGCATTGTTGTATTCGCTGGAGCCGCCGACACCGCCCGCGCCGCCGGTTGCAGTGATTGCCACCTGCAGCGAGTCATTGGA
>CAXTRX010000113.1:0-9982 GCA_964246785.1 uncultured Acetobacteraceae bacterium
CCTGTGACCCTTCGCGTGTGAAGCGAATGCTCTACCGCTGAGCTACGCGCCCATCGTGCTCGGCGGCTGTCCTAGCGGCGTCTCTTCCGCCTGTCCAGCGGGCGGGCACCCAAGCGGCGCATCAGTAAGTTGCGAAGATGCGCCGGATTTCGGCAGGGTCGGACGTTTGCGCGAGGGCCAGCGCGAGCAGCAGCCGCGCCTTCTGCGGATTGAGGTTGTCCGCGACCAGGAAGCCGCTCTCCCGCGCCCGCGTGCCGGCGAAGGTGCGCCCGCTGCCCGCGCGGGTGGATTGCACCACCACCACGCCCTGCCGCACCGCCTCGCGCAGCACCTCCGCTTCCGCCGTGCCAGGAAAGCCAGGCGCGAACCCGGCCGACACGATGCCGCGCGCACCCGCCGCCAAAAACGCGCGGGAGGCCGTGCCGTCGGCGCCGACATAGGAGTACACGATGTCCACCCGCGGCAATGCGGTGAGCCCGGCGACGTCGAACTCGGTGTCCGGCATGTGGCGGCGGAGCGGCGCGCGATAGAACGCCACCCCATCGCCATCCGCATGGCCGAGCACGCCGAAATCCGGCGTACGGAAGGTTTGCAGCCGGAAGGTGGAGGTTTTGGCGACCTCGCGCGCTGCATGGATCTCGTCGTTCAGCATGACCAGCACACCCATGCCACGCGCCGCCGGGCTTGCTGCGACGCGCACCGCGTTCACCAGGTTCATGCCCGCGTCGGTGGAGAGCGCGCTTGCGGGCCGCTGGCTGCCCGTGATCACCACCGGCACTGGCACTTTCAGCACCAGGTTGAGGAAATACGCCGTCTCCTCGAGCGAGGCGGTGCCATGGCCGATGGCAATCCCCGCGAGGCCCGGGATATCGGCCACCAGTTGGCTGCACAAGGCGGCCAGTTCCTGCCACAGCGGAAAGTCGATGTTATGGCTGGGCACGTTGCGGAAGTTGACCGGGATGACCTCCGCCACCTCCGCCCATTGCGGGAACATCGCGGTGATGCTGTCGGCCTGCATGCGGTTTTCCGCAGCGCCGTAATCCAGAATGTCAAGCGGCCCGGCGCCAAGCGAGGCGATCGTCCCGCCCGTGCCAATAAAGGCTACACGGGGCTGGTTCATCAGAACGCCCTATTGCCGTTGCAGCATGTCGGCCACGCGCAGGCAGCGCGCCATGCGGTTGGCGGCAGGATACACGGGCTTAGGAGGTTCCTCTCGGCATGCTTGCATCGCCATCGGGCACCGCGGCGCGAAACTGCAGCCGGGTGGCAGACGGCGCATGTCGGGCGGGCTGCCGGGGATGGCGGCGATGTCTTGCTCGGGCGGCTGGTCGTGCACAGTGGAGGCGAGCAGCCCCGCCGTGTAGGGGTGCGCTGGATGGCGCAGCACCTCGTTCACCGGGCCCTCCTCGATCACCCTGCCAGCGTACATCACGGCCACACGGTCCGCGATCTCCGCCGCCACGCCCAGGTCATGGGTGACAAAGATCGTGCCCATGCCAAGCTCCTGCTGCAGCCGCCGCAGCAGGATCAGCACCTGGATTTGCACCGTCGCATCAAGCGCCGTGGTCGGCTCGTCGGCGAGCAGCAGTTGCGGCCCGCAAGCCAGCGCAATGGCAATCATGGCACGCTGGCGCAAGCCGCCCGACAGCTCATGCGGATAGGCGTCGATGCGCCGCTCGGGCGAGGGGATCTTTACCAAGTCAAGCAGTTCGACCGCCCGCGCCCGCGCGCGGGCTTTGGTGCCACCCTTATGACGCCGGACCATCTCGGTCAGATGCTGGCCAATCGTGTAAACCGGATCAAGCGCGGTCATGGGTTCCTGGAACACCATCGAAACTGTGCCGCCACGGAACGCCCGCAGCGCACGCCCCTGCAGTGCCAGCACATCCTGCCCCGCCACCTGCACCGTCCCACCCACACGCGAGCGTTGCGGCGGCAGCAACCGCATCAGCGCCTTCAGCGTGACGGATTTGCCTGAGCCCGACTCGCCCAGCAGGCACAGCACCTCCCCGGCCCGCAGGTTGAAGCTTGCGCCGCTCACCGCGTTCACCGTCGCCTCCCGGGTGACGAACTGGACAGTGAGGTCCTGCACGTCGAGCAGCGGGCCGACGGCCGTGCCCATGTCCATCAGGCCGCCATCGCGCGCGAGTGGCCGGATGCCGGGTCGGTCATGTGGCAAGCGGCAACATGGCTCGAGCGGTCCTCCCAGCGGCCGAGCGACGGCATGCGGCTTTGGCAAACCGGCTCGGCATGCGGGCAGCGAGTGTGGAAGCGGCAGCCGGGCGGCGGGTTGATCGGGCTCGGCGGGTCCCCCACGATCGGCGGAGCCAGGGTCCGCTGTTGCGCGTCCATGGAGAGGCGGGAGCCGAGCAACGCTTGGGTGTAGGGGTGCCTTGCCTGCCGAAACAGCTCCGCCGCTGGCCCGAGTTCCACCACTTGGCCGAGATACATCACCAATACCCGGTCGCTGACGTAGCGCACGACGTTCAGGTCGTGACTGATGAAGAGGTAGGTGAGGTTCAGGTTCCGCTTGAGTTGCCGCAGCAGGTTCAGCACCTGGGCCTCCACCGACTTGTCGAGGGCGGAGACCGCCTCGTCCAGGATCACCATGCGCGGACCCATCGCCAAAGCGCGCGCGATATTCACCCGTTGCTTCTGACCGCCCGACAGTTCATGCGGATAGCGCGGGCCAAATAGGTCCGGCCTAAGCCCGACTTTGGTCAGGACGTCCTGCGCGACCGCGCGCGCCCCGCTGCGGCTGCGGCCGTTCACCAGCGGGCCGAATGCCACCGAATCCTGCACCGGCATGCGCGGGTTCAACGAGGAGTAGCTGTCTTGGAACACCATCTGCACTTGCCGTCGCAAGTCGGCCACGCTGATCCCGTCGTTGCCTGCCACGGTGTCGCCGTCGAACACCAGCTCGCCCGCTTGCGGCTCGACCAAATGCAGCAACAGCCGGGCCAGGGTCGATTTGCCGCAGCCCGACTCGCCCACCACGCCCAGGGTCTCGCCCTTGAACAGCGTGAACGACACGCCGTCCACCGCGCGCACCACGGCACCCCTACCTGCACCTTTCACCTTGAAGTAGCGCTTGAGATCGCGGGCAATCAGCAGCGGTTGGGCCGCACCGCCGCGGTCTCGCGCATCCACATAGGCGGCGGTTTGGAGCGTTGTGCTCAAATCCGCACGTCCATTGCCGCGCGCAGACCATCACTCACCAGGTTGAAGCAGATCGAGGTGATGAAGATCGCCACCCCCGGCATGGCGCAGCCGATTGGATCGACATACAGGGATTGCCGCAGCGTGCTGAGCATCAGCCCCCAATCGGCCGTCGGCGGCTGCACGCCCAATCCCAAAAACGACAGCCCGGACGCGAGCAGGATGCTCACGCTGACCAGGCTCGAACCATAGATGAACACGGGGCCGAGCACGTTGCTCAAAACATGGTGGCGGACGATGGCGAGCGTGCCGGCGCCACTCGCCCGCGCCGCCTCGATGTAGTCGAGGTTCCTGATCTGCGCCGTCGCAGTCTCGGCGACCCGGCACATGGCGGGAATGAACACCAGGCTGAGCGACAGTATTCCGTTGCCGATGCCACCGCCCATGGCGCCGGAAATCGCCACTGCCAGCAAGATGGAGGGGAAGGCATAGAACACGTCCATCGTGCGCATGATGGCGGTGTTGGTCACGCGGCCGGCAAACCCGCCGATGACGCCCAACGTGCCGCCAACGATCGTGGCAATCAGCACTGGCGCCAAGCCCATCAGCAGAGAAATGCGTCCGCCATAGAACAGGCGGCTCATCATGTCGCGCCCGAGTTCATCGGTGCCCCACGGGTGCCCGCGCCACCCAAATGGCTTCAGCCGACCGATGATGCTCTGCGCATACGGGTCGAACGGTGCGACCAGAGGTGCTGCAAGCGCCAGCAGCACGATCAGCATCACCACCGCGCCAAACGCCAGCGTCACCCAATCATGCCGCAACCGGTAGCCGACCGATTGCCAATAGCTGCGGACCTTGGTTGCCGGCTCCGGCTCGGCCTCGCTGGCGGGGGCCAGCGTGATGACGCCCTGGCTCATGCGCGTCTGATGCGCGGGTCGATGATGGCTTGCAGCAAGTCCACGACCAGGTTGGTGGCAACGAAGATCAACGACAAGGCCAGGATGGTGCCCTGCAGCACGGGAATGTCCCGGTTGATGATTGCCTTGTTCAGCAGGAACCCGCTGCCCGGCCAGGTGAACACGGTCTCGACCAGGATCGATCCGCCCAGCAGATAGCCGAATTGCAGCCCCATTACCGCCAACACCTGCGGCGCCGCGTTCGTCAGCACGTGCCGCATCACCGCCCCCTCACCCAGCCCCATGGCCCGCAGCGTGGTGACGAAGTCCTGATTGCGCACTTCGGCCACCGCAGCGCGCGTGGTGCGGGCGATGATGCCGATGGGGATCATGGTGAGCGTCACCACCGGCAACACCAGGAACTGGGCATCGCTCCAGTGCCACAGCACAAAGCGGGACGAGCCGGACTGCCCCATCCCGCTCGCCGGCAACACCATGTATTCGACCGCAAACAAGATCACCAAGACCAAGCCAAGCCAGTAGTTTGGCAAGCTCACCCCGATCACCGCGGCCCCCGTCACCACTCGGTCCAGCGTGCGGCCCGGGAAGCAGCCGGCCACCGCGCCCATGCCAAAGCCCACGGCAAACGAGATTGGCACGGCAAACAGGGCCAGAATCGCGGTGTTGGCCAACGACCCGAACACCTCGAGTGTCACGGGGCGCTGGGTGGCAATGGAGCGACCGAAATCGCCATGCAGCACGTGCCAAAGCCAGATGACGTATTGCACCGGGATGGGACGGTCAAACCCATAGGCATGCTTGACCAGGGCCACCGTGTCCGCCGTCGCGTCCGGCGGCAGCAGCGTTTGCAGCGGGTCGCCGGGTGCGAGGTAAACGAGGGAGAAGCAAACCACGCTCACCCCGACCGCGATTGGGACGGCAAACAGGATGCGCCGGACGACATAGCCGAGCATGAGGCGCGCCCTATGGCGAGACCGAGACCGGCGTCAGGTCCTGGAACCAGTTCTGCGCCTCCACGAAGCCATGCACCTTGGGCGACAGCGCCCGCGGGTTAAGGTCGTGCACCACGAAAATCATCAGCGCCTGCTCCGACTCGTATTCGTGCAGCTTGGTCAGCAGAACCAAGCGCTTGGCCGGGTCAAACTCCTCGAAAATCTGCTTGACCAGCGACTCCGCTTCCGGCGTGCCAAAATGCCCCCAGTTGCTGCCGGCGGGCGACCAGTATGCCTGTGCCACCGGTTTGACGATGGCGCTCACCGGGTCCATCAGGCTGCGTGAGGCGTTGAGGCCGTCGATATTGGGATATTTCGGCACCCCGGAGCGGCTGACCTCGATCAGCGCGTTCCAATCCATTACGTCAAACGTCACCTGGAAGCCGGCATCCTCCAGTTGCTGCTTGACCAGGTCGTTCATGGTCAGCGACTGCATCTGCCCGGAGCCCGACGTCGAGATCGCCAGCGTGATCTTGCAAGGCAGGCAGCCCGCTTGCTTCAGCAGCGCACGCGCCTTCTCCTTGTCGTATTTGTAGACCACCGGATGCCCATAATACGGCAGCGAAGGCGGCACCTCGGCATATTCCGGGATCGCCATGCCGCCCACCAGGTCCACCACGTCATCCCGGTTGATCGCGTAGTTCGCCGCCTGGCGCACCCGCAGGTCGGTGAACGGACCGTGGGTGAAATTCAGGATGTAGGGCCAGTTATGCGGGTAGGTGTTGGTGATGATCTGCATGCCCGCGCGCTTCAGCACCGGCACCGCATCGGGTGCCGGCGCCTCGACGAAGTTCACCTGCCCCGACAGCAACGCCGCAGTCCGGGTGGCGGCTTCCGGCATCGGCAATAGGACGAGCCTATCCTGCTTGGGCACGCGCGCTGGGTCCCAGTAGCCCTTGTTCGGCACCAGCTCCATACGCTCATGCGCGGTCATGCTGGCGAACCGGTAGGGCCCGGTGCCGGAAGGCTGCGCGGCATAGGCGTCCCAGTTGTCGTGCAGCGCTTCGGCCCGGCAGCGGCTGATCATCAGCACGTAGGACATATCGTAGGGGAACAGCGATTCGACAAACTTCGTAGTGATGGCAACCGTGTGGTCGTCGACCTTTTGGATGCTGTCGAAATTGGTCATGTAGGCGCGGGCGAGCGCAAACTGCTGGGTATAGAACTGCGGCGCCTTGGGGTCGGCGATGCGGCCGAAGTTCCACATCACGTCATCGGCGGTGAAGTCGCACCCGTCATGCCATTTGACGCCCTGCCGCAGGGTGAAAATCCAACGCTTATGGTTGTCTGGGTCGACATGCCACTCGGTCGCCAAACCCGGCTTGATGTCGGAGGGCTGGTTGCTTTTCGACAGGTCCCAGTTGATCAGCGCGTCGTAGAGGTTGTAGCCGACGAAGCGGAACCCTTCGAACCCCTGGTCTGGGTTGCCGGTGTCAACCGGCAAGTCCCCTGCCGTCATCGCCACCGTCAGTACGCCTTGCGCATGCCCGGGACTGAACGCCACTGAACCGGCCACTAAGGCGGTCGCGAGCAGTATGGACTTTCCAAGCATCGCATTCTCCCGGAATGACGCGCGAATTCATCGTGAATGCGACGCAGCATGGGGCCAGGCTAATGTTTAGGCAAGGCGGGAAAGATCAGAACAAAATGCACTCTCTTAGAGCAACACGTGCCACTTAGTTCAGCAAAAGCTGACATCTGCCCCTTTGTTCAGCATCTGGCTACAGGGCTGGGCTCCACAGGGCCATCGGCACGCCGGCCGCTGTCGCCAGTCCAAAGCGCACACTCAGCCAACTCATGCTGGCGCCGAAGGTGCGCTGATACAGGCTGCCGAGCTTGAGATCCTGCACCGGCAGATCGGCGCTGACGCCCTTCTCCTTTGCCAGCCAATCCCGCGCGGCCTGCTCGCCGCCGATCTCGTCGACCAGCCCAAGCGTCAGCGCCTGCCGGCCGTCATAGGCGCGCCCATCGGCCAGTTCGCGCACCTTCGCCTCGTCCAAGTGACGTCCTTGCGCCACGATGGTGACGAACTGGCCAAAAAGATCGCCCACCAACCCCTGCAGATACTCCCGCCCGGCCGTCGAGGTCGGATGGCTGAACGACGGCTGATCCTTCAACGGCCCCGACACGATCGGGTCGCTTTGCACGCCGATCCGGTCCAACAGGCCGCCGACGTTGCCGGTTTCAAGGATCACCCCGATCGAGCCGGTCAGCGTGGCGTCACTAGCAAAGATCCGCGCCGCCGGCACGCTGATCATGTAGCCGGCCGAGGCCGCCGTGCCGCCCATCACCGTCACCAGCGGCTTGGCCGCGGCCACCCGAACCAGCGCGTCGTGCAGGCTCTCGCCGCCTGCCACGCTGCCGCCGGGGCTGTCCACGGCCAGCATCACAGCAGCCACGCCCTTGTCTTTCGCCAGCGCGTTCAGCGCCTCGAGCAGCTTGCGATCTTCCGTGATCACCCCGCTCACCGTCACCCGGGTGATGTGCTGCCCGCCCAGCGACACGGGCCCGGCGGAGCGCACGGCATAGCCAATAGCGCCCACGATTGCGACCAACGCGATCAGCCGCCAAAGCAATAGGCGGCGCTTGAGACGCCGCCTGTCGATCAGCAGGTCTGCTTCCAGACCCTCGGCCACCGACGCTTACTCGCCGCTCTGCTGATTGCGCCTGCGGATCGCGGCCCCCAGGATGTCGCCCAGCGAGGCGCCGCTGTCCGAGGTGCCGAACTCGGCCACTGCCTGCTTGTCCTCCTCGATCTCGCGTCCCTTGATGGTGAGCGAGAGCTTGCGGGCGGCGCGGTCGATCGCGGTGATCTTGGCGTCCACCTTCTCGCCCACGGCGAAGCGGTCCGGCCGCTGGTCCTGCTTGTCGCGGGCCAACTCGGCGCGGCGGATGAACCCGGTGAGCACCTCGTCCACCTTCACCTCGATGCCGTTGGCCTGCACCGCCGTCACCACGCAGGTGACCACGTCGCCCTTGTGCACGCGCGACAGCGTGTCGGCCGCCGGGTCCTCGTGGAGCTGCTTGATGCCGAGCGAGATGCGCTCCTTCTCCACGTCCACGTCGAGCACCTTGGCGCGGATGGTCTGGCCTTTGTCGTACTTGGCCATGGCGAGCTCGCCGGGCTCGTCCCACGAGATGTCGGACATGTGCACCATGCCGTCGATATCCGGCCCGATGCCGATGAACAGGCCGAACTCGGTGATGTTGCGCAGCTCGCCCTCGACTTCAGAGCCGACCGGGTGAAGCTCGACGAACTCCTCCCACGGGTTGCGCTGCACCTGCTTCAGGCCGAGTGAGATACGCCGCTTGGAGCTGTCCACGTCCAGCACCATCACGTCCACTTCCTGGCTGGTGGACACGATCTTGCCGGGATGGACGTTCTTCTTGGTCCAGCTCATCTCGGAGACGTGGACCAGGCCCTCGACGCCGGGCTCCAGCTCGACGAAGGCGCCGTAGTCGGTGATGTTGGTGACGCGGCCGGTGAACTTCGCACCCGGCGGATACTTCGCCGCCACACCTTCCCAAGGGTCGGCTTCAAGCTGCTTCATGCCCAGGCTGATGCGCTGGGTATCGGCGTTGAAGCGGATCACCTGCACGCGGACCTGCTGGCCGATGGTCAGCGCCTCGGACGGGTGATTGATGCGGCGCCAGGCGATGTCGGTCACGTGCAGCAGGCCGTCCACGCCGCCGAGGTCCACGAAGGCGCCGTAATCGGTGATGTTCTTCACCACGCCGTCCAGGATCATGCCTTCCTTGAGGCCCTGGATCAGCTCGGAGCGCTGCTCGGCGCGGGTCTCTTCCAGCACGGCACGGCGGCTGACGACGATGTTGCCGCGGGCGCGGTCCATCTTAAGGATCTGGAATGGCTGCGGGGTGCCCATCAGCGGGCCCACGTCGCGCACCGGGCGGATGTCCACCTGGCTGCCGGGCAGGAACGCCACGGCGCCGCCGAGGTCGACGGTGAAGCCGCCCTTGACCCGGCCATAGATGGTGCCGTTGACGCGCTGCTGCGCCTCGAACGCTTTTTCCAGGTTGGTCCAGGCCTCTTCGCGCCGCGCCTTTTCGCGGGACAACACGATGGTGCCGTCGCGGTCCTCATAGCGCTCGACGAACAACTCGATCAGGTCGCCGGGCTTCACCTCGGGGGCCGCGCCAGGCGGGCCGAACTCCTTGAGCGCAACCCGGCCTTCGCTCTTCAGGCCGACATCGACAATGGCGAATTCCTCGGTGAGGCGGAGCACCCGGCCGGTGACGACGGAGCCGTCAAAGCCGCTGTCGCGGCCGAGGGTCTCGTCGAGCAGGGAGGCAAAGTCCTCGCCAGCCGGATTGTGGGAAGTGGAGTAATCGTAAGCGACGGCGCTGGATGCCATGTGGGTTTGTCGTTCCTGTCGGAGGCGCAAGGGCGCCGGTGGGTTTGCGCGTCCCATTCAGGGAGACGTCTCGCCCGCGATGGCGGGCTTGGCTCAGATGTAGGCGGCACAGACACGATGGCGCGGGCAGATGTCAAGGATAACGTGCAGCCGAGGACATAAACTGGCTCGGCTTGGGCGTGTGCCGCCAGCGATCAGGCCATTGCCGGCCGCCGGCCAGTTTGCCATGGCTGCAGCCGTTACGATAGCATGCGCCCAGGTGTGTCTGGCACAGGACGTCTGCATGGCCTCTGCCCGCCGCCACTACGTCGTGGCCGGATACTTCGAGGGACGTAAGTATGACTGGCGAAACTGGACGCAGCGACGTCTGTTGCAGGCGAGCGCGTAACTTCAGGTGTGATGCTCGACGCTTGACCTTCAAAAGCCCTCTGCGTTGGGTGAGGGGGCCACAGGCACGGTCATGGGCTACTTATGACGCGCAGAGCCGCTGCAAAGGCCTCATCGGGCGTCAGAAACGTCGTGTCCAGCACGGTGGCGT
>CAXTRX010000114.1:0-9915 GCA_964246785.1 uncultured Acetobacteraceae bacterium
GTTCCAAGGTGCGACTGACGGAAAGGATTTCCGGTTTTGATGATCAAGCGAACGTCCCTACTGCTGATGGCCGCATTGTGCCTTATGGCGGCGCGCCAGCCGGAGCCACCCGCCCAATCGCTGGTGCTGGAAGCGGGCTCAGGCCGGGTGGTATCGCTGACAAGCGCCGCCGCAAGCGTGTTCGCAGCCGATCCCAAGGTGGTTGAGGTGCGGCCAGCCAGCCCCACCAGCCTGTTCCTATTCGGAGTGGCACCAGGCCGCACGACTGTGGCCGCCATGTCCACCGCCGGGCAGCCAATTGCACAATTCAATGTCACCGTCGGTCCGAGTGGATATGGCGCTGCTGCCGCAAACGGCCAGATTGCGGCAGCGCTGCCAGGCGGTGGCATGGTGGCCAGCCCGGCACAGAACGGCCTAACACTGAGCGGCGCCGCCCGCAGTCCGGCGGAGGCAGAGCGCGCAGCCGCCATCGCCCGCGCCGGACTGGGCGAAAAGGAACGGCTGGACAACCGGACCGGCGTCACCTCCTCCGTGCAGGTGAACCTGCGCGTCCGTGTGGTCGAAATGCAGCGCAACCTCACCCGCGAGCTGGGCGTGAACTGGCAGGCGCTGGCCAGTCTCGGCGGGCGCTACGGCACCCTCGGCTTCAGCTCGGCCCCGGCGTTGGTACAGGCGGCCAGTGCCTCGCTCAGCAGTGGCTACAACTTCAACACACCAGGCAAGGTGCTGGATATCAACAACGTCATCGACGCGTTGGCGCAAGATCAATTGGTGCATGTTCTGGCCGAGCCGAATCTGACCGCGCTCAGCGGCGAGACGGCAAGTTTCCTGGTGGGCGGCGAGTTCCCGATCCCGGTGGCACAGTTCGGCGACACAATCTCTATCGAGTTCAAGCAATACGGCATCAGCCTGGCTTTCGTGCCCACAGTGCTCAGCACTGGCCGCATCAGCCTGCATGTCCGCCCCGAGGTAAGTCAACTGACCAATCAGGGCGCCATTACGCTGGGCCAGGGCAGCAACAACACGATCCAAATTCCGGCAGTGCAGGTGCGGCGCGCTGACACGACAGTAGAACTCGGCAGTGGGCAGAGCTTTGCCATCGCCGGGCTGCTGCAGGACACGACCAGCCTGACGGCGAACGGCTTGCCGTTCTTGGGCGACATCCCAATCCTAGGCGCACTGTTTCGCTCCGATAACTTCCAGCGTAATGAGACCGAGCTGGTAATCCTGGTCACGCCCTACTTGGTGCAGCCCGTAAGCAGCCCCGCCGCGCTGACCACGCCCGATGCTGGCTGGCGGCCACCGAACGATCTGGAGCGCATCCTGCTGCTGCGGCAGACGGCACGTGGCCAGGTGGCAAATGACGCGATCCGTCAGATGGTCCCAGGGGACGCCGGATTTATCATGCAATGAGGTATGCCCTAATCCTCCTTTCGATTTTGTCCGGTTGCGCCGCGGTGGACCCGCTGACCCGCCCTGGTCTGTGGCAACCGGTTGGCGCTAACGACGCAAACCTGGCGGCAATGGTGGCCGATCCTAACGATTTGGTAACCGGCGTGGTAGACCGGCGGATGGATGGGCAGGTGGCTGCCGCGGCTGTGGCTCGCTATCGAGCGGGCAAGGTCAAGGATCTGCCGGACTCGAACATTGCCGAGTTTGGCCCGGCCGCTGCCACCGGCGCCGCCTCGGCTTCCGGACCGAGTGTTGAGTGATGGATAGCGAGACGATTACGCCAGCTGCGGCGCCGGGAACCGCCTCGCGAACTGACCGCGTGAAGCTGCTGGCCTTTATTGCGGATGCGCCTAGCGAGGCGGTGCTGCGAGAGGGCCTCAGCCAGGCTGTCCCAACTGGCTTTGACGTGCGCCGCGGAAACGTGCGCACAGCGCTTGCTGCTCTGTCACACATGCCCACGCCGCGTGCGCTGGTCATCGACATCACGGGAGAACCGCAACCGCTTGGCCTGCTCGGGGATCTTAGCCACGTCTTAGAACCAGATGTACAGGTCATGGTCGTCGGCGACCGTGAGGACGTCGCGTTCTATCGCCAGATAACGCGCACGCTGGGCGCCACCGAGTATCTGTACAAGCCACTCGTACCAGACATGGTGGCGCGGCATTTTGGCGCGCAATTGACGCAGCAGGCGCCGACCAACGCGGCGCTCGGCGGTCGCATGCTGAGCGTCACGGGCGCGCGCGGGGGCGCGGGCGCCACCACCGTGGCGGTCAATCTCGCCTGGCATTTGTCTCAGGTCAGCCGTCGCCACACGGCACTGCTTGACGCCGACCTGCAGACTGGCACTGCAGCGATGCTGCTGGGGGCCCAGAGCGGCACCGGGCTACGATCAGCACTGGAACAACCAGGCCGGGTCGATGCACTTTTCGTCGAGCGGCTGGCAATCCCCGTCATGGACCGGCTGCATGTCCTATCGGGCGAGGAGGCGCTGGCGGAGCAGCCGGGCTGCGCGCCCGGGGCCGCTGCAGGGCTGGCCGGATTGCTCCGTCGCCGCTTCAACTTCATCGTGGCGGATGTGCCGTTCGGCCCTGGCGCGCTGACCCGGGATCTCCTGGACCTTGCACAGCAGCGCGTGCTGGTGACCATGCCGACGCTGTCTGGGGTGCGCGAGACCCTCCGTCTGATGGCCTTGCCAGCCGGTTCCGCGCAGGCGCGGCGCGCGGTGCTGGTCCTCAACCGCGATGGCATGCCCGGAGGATTGACCCGGCCTCAAATGGAGGACGCGCTTCGCATCAAAGTGGACGTAGTCATCCCCGACCTTCCCCGTCTGGTTTGCAACGCCGAGAACCTGGGCGAACCCGCAGCCAAGTCACGTGGCGCGTTCCGCACTGGGATCGCTGATCTGGCACGAGAGGTTGCGTTCGCGAGTAGCGGCGTTCCCGCGCGTCGCCGCTGGCCGTTTGCGCGAGACCGGCGATGAGCGCGTTCGGGCGTCGCGCCGCCGAGCCCGCGCCTGCTGCAACGCCGGCCGAACCCCTGCCGAGCGCCCGCGCCACTGCTTTGTTGAGTGAGCTGCGCCAACTTTGTCTTACCCGGCTTGACCCGGCGTCGGTCGCCGGCATGGCGCCTGATCGCCTGGCCATTGAGGTTGAGCGATTGCTGGCCGACATCGCAACCGATAAGCGCATACAGCTCAACGGCCGCGAGCAGCGGCAACTCGCCGGCGAGTTGGTGCATGACATGCTGGGTCTAGGCCCGCTGCAGCCGCTACTTGATGACGACACGATTGCTGACATAATGGTCAATGGGCCGGACCGGGTGTTTGTCGAGAAGGCCGGTCGAGTGTCCCTGTCGGGCGTGCGGTTCCGCGACGCAGCGCATGTCGCGAACATCTGCCAGCGCATTGCCGCCGACATGGGGCGGCGGGTCGACGAGAGTAGCCCGATGCTGGACGCGCGGCTGAAAGACGGCAGCCGGGTGAATATCGTTTTCCCGCCCTTGGCGCTGGACGGCCCCTATATCTCAATTCGCAAGTTCGCGCGTAATCGCATTGATTTTGCGCAACTGGTAAAATTCGGCTCGATGAATGCCGGTGTGGCGCGAGTTTTGGAGATCGCCGGGCGCTGCCGCTTAAACGTGATTATCAGCGGCGGGACGGGTAGCGGCAAGACTACGCTGCTGAACGCGATCAGCCAACTGATCGACAACGCCGAGCGCATCGTGACGGTGGAGGATGCGGCGGAACTGCAATTGCAGCAGCCGCACGTGGTTCGGCTGGAAACGCGGCCGCCATCGCTTGAGGGGCGAGGCGAGGTGACCCAGCGGGATCTGGTCCGCAACGCGCTGCGAATGCGGCCGGACCGGATCATCGTGGGCGAGGTTCGCTCGGGCGAGGCGTTCGACATGTTGCAAGCGATGAACACCGGGCATGACGGCAGCATGTCCACCATACACGCAAATACCGCCCGCGATGCAGTGACGCGGATCGAGAACATGGTGCAGATGGGGAATTTCGGCCTTCCCGCTAAGTCAATCCGTCAGCAGATCGTCAGCGCCGTAAACTTGATTGTGCAGGTGGAGCGGCAACGCGATGGCGGCCGTCGGCTGGTCCAGTTGACGGAGGTCTGCGGGCTAGAGGGCGACATCGTGATCCTGAACGACATCTTTGCCTTTGAGCTGACCGGTGAGGCCACCGACGGGCGCCTGCACGGCACCTATCGCGTCAGTCGTGCCCGCCCATCGTTCAACGAGCGGCTCGCGTATTTTGGCCTTGACCGGGTTTGGGCCGCAACCTTGGAAGAGGCAGAACGGTGTCAGGCCTGACCTACCTTAATCTACCGGCACTGCTGCTTGGTGCGAGCGTTCTTCTCATTGCATTCTCTGCGGCCGGGATGTTGCTGCTGCGGGCGCAGGAGCGAATGCGGAAGGTCTACGACCGGCGGAGCCACGTCACTGGGCCATATCGCCCGGCTGACACGCCCGTTGCGCTCGCCGCGCGCCTATCGCTCATTCTCCCGGCTGACACGCTAAAACGGCGTGGCAAGGCACTGATTGGGATGGACCCGTTCCGCCGCGACGAATACAGGTTTCGACCCGCTCTCGTGATGCCATTGTCACTGCTGCCCGGTTATGTGGCGCATTGGCTTCTGCATGGCTTGATCGGCGCATTTGCCTGGCTGCTACTCCCCGTAGTGGCGCTGGGCGTCACCCGGGCGGTCTATCGCGGCGACGATGCCAAACGCACAGCATTGCTCTACCGGCAGTTCCCAGACGCGCTGGCAACCATCGTCCGTGCGGTGCGGGTCGGCGTCACAGTGACAGAGGCGTTGCACACGGTGGCGCAGAACGCGGCAGCGCCGACCTCGACCGAGTTTAGCCGGCTCTACGATCAGGTTGGAGTGGGCACTCCACTTGAGGATGCGTTGCGCGAGATGGCAGCGCGCAATCGCCTACCGGAATACCGTTTTTTTGCCACTGCGCTGGCCTTGCAGAGCCAGACGGGAGGCGGTCTTACCGAGACGTTGGAGAACTTGGCTGAAGTCGTCCGCAAACGTGTGGCGCTGAAATCTCGTGGCTACGCGCTTGCGGCGGAGGCACGCACCAGCGCGGGCGTGCTGACGGCGCTGCCGGTGTTTGCTGGGCTGGCGCTGGCGGTGTTGAACCCCAGCTACATCGGCGCTCTGTTTGAGCAAGGCAACGGACAAACCCTGTTCGGAGTCACCGTGCTTTGGCTCGCTGTAGGCATCTGGTCGATGCGGTTGATGATCCGCGCGAGCCTCACGTGAACCGGTTGCTGCTGATCACCGGGCTACTCGGCCTGGCCTGCTCAGTCGGCGGACTTCTGCTCCTGCGTTTGATCAACGCACAGGATCGCTTAGCAGCGCGCATCGTCGTCGTGCAGGCTGCGGCCGGGCTAGCGCGGCCATCGCGCGCGGCAGCGGATGTCGGCCCATTGCGGCTGGTGGCGGCAGTCGGGGCGGGTCTGGCCCGCAGTGGGCTATTGTCTGACAAGACAGTGGCGGAGCTTGAGTTGACGCTTGCTGCCGCCGGGTTCCGGGGTGGCAACGGTCTAAGCCTTTTCGTCGGCAGCAAGCTTTTTATGCTGGTGGGGGTTTCGGCGCTAGCTTGGTTTGGTCTCGCCGCGCTGGGAGTGTCGGGCATGGTTCACACGGGAGCGACGGCAATTGGCGGGATTGTGGGTCTATTAGGCCCGGACTACGTGGTGAAGTCAATGCGAGCCCGCTTTCTCAAGCGGCTTGACCGCGGCTTGCCGGACGCATTGGATATGATGGTCATCTGCTCCGAGGCTGGACTGGGACTTGAGCCAGCGATCAACCGCGTCGCCGCGGAACTCGCCTATGGTCACCCCGCTGTCGCAGAGGAATTGCAGCAGACGGCAAGCGAACTGCGCATCCTATCCGACCGCGGAACTGCTCTACACAATATGGGTGCCCGCACGGGGCTCGAAAGCCTCAAGCGCCTAGGTGCTACCCTGGTGCAGACCATGCACTACGGCACGCCGTTATCACAAGCGCTACGCACGCTCTCCACTGAGATGCGGAGTGAAATGCTTAACCAGTTTGAGGCGCGTGCCGCCCGGTTGCCGGTACTGCTCACTGTTCCGATGATCGTTTTCATCCTGCCTACCGTGTTTGCCGTCGTTGGCGGCCCGGCCATGATCAAGGTAATTTCGTCGTTGCGCAATTGACCCGAACGGAGATCGCAAAATGCGTGTTCTATGTATACTTGTCCTCTTGCTAACCGCTGCTTGTGCCTCACGTCCGGATCGGCTATCGAACAAGCCGCCAAGCCTGGATGTCGCCGCCGCGGCACTGGCAGGCGGCGTGCCCGCGACCGCGCTGTCCATTGCCCGGCGTCAGCTTGCCTCTAACCGAGACGACTGCGGGGCGCTGCTGATCGAGGGCCAGGCGCTCGGCGAGATGGGGGAGCTGTCTAAAGCGGAAGCGAGCTTCCAGCGGGCCGCGCGCTTGTCGCCGGGCACATCGGCTGCGCAGTTTGGCCTGGGTCGGGTGCTGCTGCAGGATGGTAGAGCCAACGAGGCCGAGGCAGCGTTCGAAGCAGCCTTGGCCACGAAGCTGGACGACCCGAGCATCCTAACCGATTTGGGGATCGCTCGTGACCTGCAAGGACACCATGCGGACGCGCAGAAGGCCTACAAGGCCGCGCTGAAGGCAGCGCCCGACCTTGATGCCGCTCGCGTTAATCTAGGCTTGTCGTTAGCGCTGTCAGGTGATCCAGCGCAGGGAGTGGCAGTGCTGCGGCCGCTAGCAGCCAGCCCGTCCGCACCTCGCCGCGTGCGGCAGGACTTGGCCACTGCTCTCGCCCTGTCAGGCGACCGCACCGGCGCAGAGGCGCTACTTCGAGCGGACTTGTCGTCGGAACAGGTCCCAATAGCGCTTGCGGGCATGGCCGCATTACAGGCAGTTCCGTGAGGGTAAGGCTTGATTAATCTTGAACGGTTATGATGCGACATGCGCTGCTCACTTGCTAAGCTGACAAAAGAGCGAACTGGTGCGGCCGCGCTGGAGTTCGCGCTGGTCTGCTTGCCTTTCGTTGCTCTGCTGATCGGCAGCTTGGCCGTGGCTTTTGACCTATATCTGCAATTTGCATTGGATTATTCTCTACAGCATGCGGTGCGGCAGGTTCAATTGGGCCTCGTACCAGCTACGACGACGGCGGCAGACTTTACCGGAAATGTGTTCTGCCCAGCGTTCGTCGTCTTTGCGTCATGTGATACCGTGATTGTATCGGTGCAACCGGTCACTGATTACTACAGCGCCGCCGTAGTCACAACACTTGTCCCACCAACGGCATTTTGTGTTGGGCAGCCGGGACAGTTGATGTACGCTCGTGCAGTGTATCAGGCGCCCCTATTAGGGTCTTTTTATGCAGCAGTCGGCACGTCGCCTGGCACAAGCGGCAACACTATTGTGTCGGCTGCCGCCTTTGCAAACGAAAATCCGTCGGGTGCACCGTTCACCGGTGCGGGCGGATGCTGAGCCTGTTGCGTTCGCGGCGCGGTCTGGCTGGGGTTGAGTTCGCCCTTGTGGCGCCGTTGCTGTTGATCATGCTGTTCGGCGTGGTGGACTTGTCTCGCGCCATCTTAATGATTCAGCGGCTGACAGTGGCCGCAGCGGCGACCGCGACCATCGCGTCCACCATGGCGGTCCAGGCCAGCAGCCTCAACATCCTGACCGGAAAGCAAGCATGGCAGGCGACCACAGCACCGTTCGCGGTGTTTCCAAATTGGCGGCTCAGCCCACTGCCAGGCACCTTTGCAATCACGCTGTCCTCAGTCGGTTTCACGACCGGTCCTGACGGTTATTCCGCCCATGTGACGTGGAGTGTAGCCAATCCATCTGGACAAGCCCAGATGCGCCCGTGCGGCACTCTAGCGCAGACGCCAAACAGCTCCCCGGTCATGCTTGGCACTCTACCCACAGGAGATTACGGACCGACGTCCATCTTGTTGGCGGACGTCAGCGGCGTATTTGTGCCGGCGTTCACCAACGTCTTCGTCGCGCCGCTAACGTTCATGCGCTCTGCCTCCATTTCGCCGCGGATTAACAACGGGGTTACGCTGACCGGCGTGTTTCCAGGGCCCTCTGTTGCGTGTCCAGCATCGTGAGGCTATGGCGCGCGCGGCAAGGCAACGTGGCAATGCTAACGGCACTGCTCGCTCTGCCGTTAACGGCACTGGTAGCGCTCGCAATTGACTTCGGCAATGTTGCTTCGGCCCGGGCGCGGTTGGACGCGGCGGCGGATGCGGCGGCTCTTCTGGCCACCACTGTAGCCTCGAACCAATACCTAGCCGGAGGTCAGAACCCGGCGGGCACAGCGCAAACGGCCGCGGTGCAGCGATTTGCCGCGATGGCAGGCGTGCAGTTGAACGTGGTCATCAAGCCGGTGGCGGTGGTGGTGACGCAATCCGGCAGTCTATTTACCGCGACCGTGACGTATCAGGGTGCCTATCAAACCTATCTCGCTAACGTGGTTGGGTTTGGCAGTTTCATGCTAAACGGCGTCTCGGCGTCTAGCCTGTCGGTGAACCCCTATGTCGACATTCAAGTGTTGATGGACGTATCGTCCTCCATGACTATTGCGGCGACCCAGGCCGACATTAGCAATTTAGAAGCGCTAACCGCAGCTTACACACCGAGTGGAACCCTGCCGGGCAACGTGGAGAAAGGCGTCGGTTGCGCTTTCGCCTGCCACTGGTCGCCAACCGGGGACGACTATCTGGCCCTAGCACGACGCAACCGCGTGACCCTTCGCATTGACGTGCTACAGGCCGCAGTGGGCAACTTGATCACCAATATAGCGGCACTGAACCATCAGGCGGCCTTCCGCCTAGGGCTGTCGACCTTTAGCCAAAAATACAGCGCCATTTATCCGCTGAGTAGCAATATCACTGGTGCATCCGCTGCGCTCGGACAGATCGCACCCGATATAAACGATTGTAGCAGCAACTGTCCGGAGACGTATTTTGCGGCCGCAATGAGCAGCCTCGGTCAGGTCGTCGGCTCGTCTGGCAACGGCAGTTCGCAGGCAGCGTCACAGAAATTTCTGTTCATTGTGACCGACGGCTTGGTAGACCAGTATAGTGGTAGCGACCGCCACATCGGCCCAGTCGATACGACTGCTTGCGCGGTGTTAAAGGCTCAGGGTGTGACAATTCTAACGTTGTATACACCTTATTTGCCGCTCACCAGTAATGCATTTTACAACACCTATGTGGCACCTATCCAATCGCAAATCCAACCACAGCTACAGGCTTGCGCTAGTTCGCCATCAATGGCCTATGCCGCCAACAACGCGGCCGATATAGACGCGGAACTAAAAACAATGCTGGCGGCTGTAATCCAAACCTCCGGCCATCTAACTCGGTAACTCCATTTGCAACGCACATAGTGCCGCCCCTTTGTCGCCGCTGGTGTGGTTCGTTGCGGCACGTGCGGCTCTGGTTCGGTTCCGCCTGACTTGTCAAGGCAGGGCGATGATGAATGGCGTCCGTGTTGCGATCGACGATGATCTGGGTGCTAATGAGCTGCGCAAGCGGGCATCTCATCAGTCGGGCACACAGGGGTGGCACGCATGGTAGCGGTTTCGAACGCGCTGGAGGGTGGGACGCGTGCTGGGTTGGCGTGGCTGGTCGGCGTGGAGGGGCCGGCATTGCGCGATGCCAGACACTTATCGCGTTAGCTGTGCGGAGTCGCAGAAGCGGATGTAGATTTGCGCATTGCTGCGAGATGAAGCGCCTGAGCAAGCGGCCGATTGTCGCCCAGAGGTCCTTAACGGTGCAATCGGCAGTGTTGCGGAGAAGGCGCTTGAACTATGAGAAGGTCAGCTCGATTGGATAGAAATCTGCGATGTCTGGCGGCATGTAGGTAACCGGTGCGAGTGAACCACCTTCCGGCACCGCCTGGTGATTGCCGACACTGG
>CAXTRX010000115.1:0-9891 GCA_964246785.1 uncultured Acetobacteraceae bacterium
AACCCGATGCCCAACTTCCGCGGCCGCCGCTTCACCAACGCGCACGAGACGCTGATCTGGGCGGCGCGCGGGCGGGACAGCCGCTACAAGTTCAACTACCACGCCATGAAGGCGCTGAACGACGACCTGCAGATGCGCAGCGACTGGCTGTTGCCGCTATGCACCGGGCCGGAACGGCTGCGCAACCAGCACGGCCTCAAGCTGCACCCGACGCAGAAGCCCGAGTCGCTGCTGCATCGCGTTCTGCTCGCCTCGACCGCGCCAGACGACATCGTGCTGGACCCGTTCTTGGGCACGGGCACGACGGCGGTGGTGGCCAAGCGGCTGGGGCGGCACTTCATCGGCATCGAACGGCACCCGGCCTATGCGGAGGCCGCACTCGGGCGCTTGCACCGCGAGAAGGCGGCGCCGCTGGTTGGCTTGGCCACCGCCGCGTCGCGCCGCGATGTGCCCAGGATTTCGTTCGGCACGTTTGTCGAGCGCGGCATCGTGGCCCCTGGCACCGAGCTGCGCGACCGGACCCGGCGCGTGACGGCGACGGTCAACGCCGACGGCACGCTGACCAGCGGCGTGCATCAGGGCTCGATCCACAAGGTGGGAGCGCTGGTGCAGAACGCGCCGTCCTGCAATGGCTGGACATTCTGGTATTTCGAGCGGGACGGGACGTGGCTGCCGATCGATACGCTGCGGCAGGTGGTCAGCCAGCCGCAGTAGCGAGTTTACCCGCCTGCTTCAGCTCGATCTCCACGAACGCAATCGGGTGCGCCGAGCCGTTCATCACGTCGTGCTTGATGCCGGCCGGGCGCTGATAGGACTGGCCATGGGCGAGCGGCACGTCGGTGATGGTGGTGCCATCATGAACCCGCAACGTGCCCGCCATCAACATCACGACGAAATAGGGCCAGCCGTGCTCATGCCAGCCGGTGACCGCGCCGGGTTCGAAGTCCCAGCGGGTGATGCGCACGGCCGCGTCGTCCTGTTGCAAGGTGGGGACGGCGGGGATGGTGCAGGTGAACGCCATTCGTCTACGGTTGCCTTTCTTTCTGTGCCCTCTCCCCATGGGAGAGGGCTCTCGGTGGTGGCGCAGAGCAGATTCTCTAAGTGTCCAGCGCGTAGCCTGCGGCCCGCACTGTCCGCACCAGATCGACCTCATCCAAACCGTTCACCGACTTGCGCAGCCGGCGGATATGCACGTCCACCGTGCGCGGCTCGACATGGATATCGGGCCCCCAAACCGCGTCCAGCAGCTCCTCGCGCGAAAACACCCGGCGGGGGTGCTGCATAAAGAACTCCAGCAACCGGAATTCGGTCGGCCCTAAGTGGATCGCGCGGCCATTGCGATGCACCCGGTGCGCCGACAGGTCCATGACGATGTCGTGGAACTCCAGCCGCCCCTTCGCCGGCATCGCACCAGCCCGGCGCAGCAGCGCGCGCATGCGGGCCAGCAACGCATCCATGTTGAACGGCTTGGTGATGTAGTCATCCGCGCCGGTGTTCAGCCCGCGCACGGCATCGCCATCCTCAGTGCGGGCAGTGACCATGATCACCGGCAAATCCCGGGTGTTCGGCCGGCGGCGGATTTGCCGGCACACCTCGATGCCGCTCATCACCGGCAGCATCCAGTCGAGCAGCACCATGTCGGGCGGTGCCTCGGCGATGCGGGTCAGCGCCTCTTGCCCGTCCACCGCCTCATCGACGCGGAAGCCCTGCTTTTCCAGGTTGTAGCGCAGCATGGTGGCCAGCGCCGCCTCGTCCTCCACCACCAGCACCAGCGGCTTGGCTTGGCTCGACATCATTTCCGCCATACTGGCTTCCCGCATGTCAGTCTCCTCGGCTGAAGTCGATCAGTCGCGCGGGCGAACCACCGAGTAGGCGGAGGTGTCACCCTTGGGCCGGCTTTCCGGCAGCACCTCACCTGTCACGGTATAGTGCACCGTCTCGGCAATGTTGGTGGTATGGTCCCCGATGCGCTCGAGGTTCTTGGCGATGAACAGCAAATGGGTGCAAGGGGTGATGTTGCGCGGGTCTTCCATCATGTACGTGACCAGCTCGCGGAAAATCGCGTTGTAGATATCGTCCACCGCCTGGTCGGCGCGCCAGACCTGCAGCGCTTTGGTTTCGTCGTTCTCACTCACCGCGTCCACAATCAGCTTCAGGTTTTCCTGCACCAGCCGGGTCATGTTGGCGATGCCGGAGAGGCTGAACGGCAGCGAAAACTGCTGCAGCACGATGGAGCGCTTGGCCGCGTTGGAGGCATAGTCGCCGATCCGCTCCAACGCCGCGGTAATCTTGAGGGCGGAGACAATCTGCCGCAGGTCCTGCGCCATGGGCTGACGCAGCGCGAGCATGCTGATCACCTGCGCCTCGATGTCCCGCTCGAGCGCGTCCACCGCCGGATCCTGCTCGACGGCCTGGGTGGCGGCGGCGCTGTCCTGGCGCACGACGGCGGCGGCGGCGGCGGCCACTTGCGCCTCCACCATCCCGCCCATCTGCGTGATGCGGTCGCGCAAGACTGCGAGTTGCTGCGTGTAGGAGCGGACGATGTGTTCAGGCGCTGCATCAACCATGCGGGGTAATCCTCAGCCAAACCGTCCAGTGATGTACTCTTGTGTGCGCTTTTGCTTCGGCGCGGTAAACATCTGGACCGCTGGCGCCACTTCCACCAGCTCGCCCAGGTAGAAGAACGCGACCTGGTCAGCGCAGCGGGCGGCCTGCTGCATGTTGTGGGTCACGATTGCGATGGTGAAATCCCGCTTCAGCTCGTCGATCAACTCCTCCACCCGCAAGGTGCTGATCGGGTCGAGCGCGCTGGTGGGCTCGTCCAGCAGGATCACCTCGGGGTGGGTGGCGATCGTCCGCGCGATGCACAGGCGTTGCTGCTGCCCGCCCGAAAGCCCGCCGGCGGAGCTCTTCAGCCGGTCCTTCACCTCGGGCCACAGCGCCGCGCGGGTGAGCGACCACTCGACCCGCTCGTCCATCTCCGGCCGGCTCAGCCGCTCGTGCAGCTTCACGCCGAACGCGATGTTGTCGTAGATCGACATCGGAAACGGCGTCGGCTTCTGAAACACCATGCCGATGCGGCTGCGCAGCCTGTTCAGGTCGACCGAGGAGTCGAGGATGTTCATGCCGTCCATCATCACGTGTCCCTCGGCGCGTTGCCCCGGGTAAAGGTCGTACATGCGATTGAGCACGCGCAGCAGCGTGGACTTGCCGCAGCCCGAAGGCCCGATCATCCCCGTCACCTGCTTTTCCGGCAGGTTGAGCGTGATGCCTTTCAGCGCCTTGTTGCTGCCGTAGAAGAAGCTCAGCTCCTCGATCGCGATGCGGGTCGAGTTGAGCGGCGCGCCGGGTCGCGTTTGCACCAGGCTGGCCTGCGCTTGGGCCGTGGTTCCATCGGTCATACTCATAGCGTCCCTTTACACCCGGCGGCGGGTCAGCGTCGGCGAATGGCAAGCCGAGCCAAAATATTAAGCAGAAGCACGCCCACGGTGATCAGCATGGCTGCGACCCAGGAAAGTTGCACCAGGTCGTCGTAGGCCGATCCGGCATATTGGTAGATCGTCACCGGCAGGCTCGACATCGCCGTGCCGAACGCCGTGATCAAGCTGGCCGGGTGGTGGATGTCGAATGTCGCATTGAGGTTGCCCAAGCTGGTGAACAGCAGCGGCGCCGTTTCGCCGGCGATGCGCGCAATGGCGAGCAGCACGCCGGTCAGGATGCCATCCAGCGCGGCCGGGTAGCAGATCCTGGTGATCGCCTTCCATTTCGGCGCGCCCAACGCCACCGCGGCCTCCCGCAACGTGACCGGGATCAGCCGCAGCATATCCTCCGTCGTGCGCACCACGATCGGGATCACGATCACCGCCAGGGCGATGCAGCCGGAAATGCCGGAAAAGCCGCCCGAAGGCAGCACCACGAGCTGGTAGATGAACAGGCCGATCAAGATCGACGGTGCGGAAAGCAACACGTCGGACACGAAGCGGACCGCGTTGCCGAGCACCGATGCGCCGGAATACTCGGACAAATATGTGCCCACCATGAGGCCGATCGGTGTGCCGATCACGGTTGCCACGGCGGTCTGCAGGATGGTTCCCACAATGGCGTTGGCCAGCCCGCCATTCGACCCAGCCGGCGCGGTGTTCTTCACCAGCGCGCCCAGCGAGATACCCGCGAAACCGCGCGAGATCAGCGTGAACAGGATGGAGGCAAGCAACAGCAGGCCGATCAGGGTCGCCAGCACGCAGAGCGCGGCCACGATGCGGTCGGACAGGCGGCGGCGGCGAGCCAGGCGCATCGCCCGCGAATGGTCAACGGTTCGGCTCGGGATTGCGGCCGCAGTGGTCACGCTCATGGCGGGTCAGACCTTGGCACGCGGCCGCAGCAGCAGCCGGGAAATCGCCAGCACGATGAAGGAAATCACGAACAGAATGAAGCCCAGCGCCATCAACGCGGAAAGCTTGAGGCTGCCAGCCGGCGACTCAGGGAACTCCAGCGCCACCAACGATGCGATGGTGTTGCCGGGCGCAAACAGCGAGGGGGAAATGCGGTTGGTGTTGCCGATGACGAAGGTAACCGCCATGGTCTCCCCCAAGGCTCGGCCTAAGCCCAGCATGATGCCGCCCACCACGGAGGTGCGGGTGTACGGCAGCACGATGGAGCGCATCACCTCCCAGCGCGTGCAGCCAATGCCATACGCCGATTCCTTGAACATCGCCGGCACGGTCTTGAACACGTCGCGCATGGTGGCCGCGATGAAGGGGATGATCATGACCGCCAGGATCAGCGCGGCGGTGAGCAGCCCGGTGCCGAACGGTGCGCCGGAAAACAGCACGCCGATGACCGGCAAGTCGCCGAATGTGTCGATGACCCAGGGCTGGATGTACTCCGCCATGATCGGGACGATGACGAAGAAGCCCCACATGCCGAAGATGATGGAGGGCACGGCGGCGAGCAGCTCGATTGCCGTGCCGATTGGCCGCCGCAGCCATTCCGGTGCCAGTTCGGTCAGGAAGAAAGCGATCCCGAACGCGAGCGGCACAGCGACGATGAGCGCCAGCAACGCGGTCACTAGGGTGCCGTAGACCGGCACGGCGGCACCGTAGATGTCCTGCACCGGATCCCAGTCGGCGCTGGACAGGAAGCCTAGGCCGAACGCGTGGAACGCTTTCAGCCCGCCCAGGAACAACACGATGATGATCGCGCCGAGCAAAACCAACACCAACACGCCAGACCCGGTGGCGAGACCGGCAAAGACACGGTCGCCGGTTGATCGGCCCGGCCTGGCGCGGCGCCGCGCTGGAGCGCGCGGCGGCTGGGTTTGCGGGGTTGCTGCGAGCGCCTGTTGCACGAAAACTCCGTGAAGCGGGAAGGTTTGGCAGACCTGCGGGCCCTGCCAACGTGGCTTAATAGACGGGCTTGCCCTCGAACGTCACGTCCTTGTGCCAAACCGCGCGGACGTTGTTTTGCACCGTCTCGGGCAACGGAATGTAGTCCAGTTGCGCCGCGATCGGGTTGCCGTTCTTGAACGCCCAATCGAAGAACTTGATCGCGTTGGCGCTCTGCTTCGGGTCCTTCGGGTCCTCGGGGAGCAGGATGAAGGTGGGCGAGACGATCGGCCAAACCGCCGCACCATCCAGGTTGATCAGGCTCACGGCAAAGTCCGACACTGCCGCCCAATCCGCGGCGCTGGCTGCCGCTTGGAACGCCGCTATGGTCGGCTTGACGAAGTTGCCGGCTTTGTTGCGCAGCTGCACCGTGACCAGGTGGTTCTGGGTGGCAAATGCGTTCTCGACATAGCCAATCCCGCCGCGGGTATGACCCACGGTCGCGGCCACGCCGTCATTGCCCTTGGCGCCCGCGCCGGCTGGCCACTTCACGCTGGTGCTCGCGCCCACGGCCGATTTCCATTCCGGATTGGCCGCCGATAAATAGGACGTCCAGACGAACGAGGTGCCCGAGGCATCCGCCCGGTACACCGGGGCGATTGCCAGGTTGGGCAATGCCACGCCCTTGTTCAGCTCCATGAGCTTGGGATCGTTCCACTTCACGATCTTGCCGGCATAGATGTCCGCCAGGATCTCACCGGTGAGCTTGAGTTCGTCCTCCTTGACGTTGGGAATATTGACGATCGGCACGACGGCGCCCATCACGGTTGGGAACTGCAGCAAATGGGCCGATTGCAGCTTGTCCGGCGCAACGGGCGCATCAGAGGCGCCGAAATCGACCGTGCGGTTGACGATTTGGTTCAGCCCGCCGCCCGACCCGATCGCCTGGTAGTTCAGCTCGACGCTGATGGCAGCCTTGGCGGCCTCACCCCATTTCGAATAGATCGGCGCTCCAAATGTGCTGCCCGCACCAGTGATTTGTTGCGCCTGGACGGCAAGGGAGGCGCCGAGAGACAAGCCGGTGAACGCGATGGCGAACGCCGCGCGTGAGAACTGCATGAAGCCTCCTAAGACATTGAATGGGGCGCCGGCATGGCGACCGACTCCGCCAAAGCCGCCGGCAACCTAGGCAAATCAGGCGTCGGGTTTGTGACAAGACGATGAATCTGATGTGACAGCGCCGCCGGTCAGGATCTGTTAACCCGTTTAGCATACGAACGCGCTGCCACCCGCATGATGCCACCTCAACGGAGCCCGCATGACCGCGACGTTGCCCGAGATCGTCCCCTTGACCAGCCGGATCGCCTATCAAAACCGCTGGATGCGGTTGCGCGAGGACACGGTCCGGCGGGCAGACGGGTCCGAGGGGCTCTACGGCGTGGTGGAGCGGCCAGATTTCGTTGTGGTTGCCGCATTGGCGGCTGGTTGCCTCACCCTGGTGGAGCAATACCGTTACCCTGTGGGCCGCCGCCTATGGGAAATGCCGATGGGCACGCTTGAAGACAAGCCGGACACGCCGCCCAGCGAGGTGGCCGCAGTGGAGCTGCGCGAAGAGACGGGGCTGAGCGCATTGCGCATCGAACGGGTCGGCGCCTTCCTGCAGGGCCCCGGCTACTGCAACCAACTGGGCCACGTTTTCCTGGCGACCGGGCTGCAGCAGGGCCCACATGAACGCGAGCCGAGCGAACAGGGCATGGTCGCCCGCGCGATCCCGGTGGCCGAAGTAGAAGTTATGATCCGGGATGGGCGGCTGCTGGACGCGATGACCATCGCCGCCTTCGGGCTGCTGCGGATCCACGGCGCGCTGTAAGCTTGGCCAGTCCCGTCCGACGCCTGTTGAGAGCACGTCTGGGCTAAGGCTTTGACGGCTCTGCCCGCCGCGGGCGATAACATCGGGATGCCGAAGCCTCAGGACTATCCCACGCCCAGCCTGGTGACCACGACCGAAAGCCTTGCCACCTTGTGTGAGCGGTTGCGCACCGAAGACTTCATCACCATCGACACCGAGTTCATGCGTGAACGGACCTATTATCCCGAACTCTGCGTGGTGCAGCTCGGGGGCGCGGCGGAAAACGCCGTGATCGACGCGATGGCGCCGGGCCTCGACCTGGCTCCGTTGGGTGCCCTGCTGCGCGACGAAACCACCCTCAAGGTGTTCCATGCCGCCCGGCAGGACATCGAGATCTTCCTCGAACTCTTCGGCGCGGTGCCGAACCCCGTGTTCGACACCCAGATCGCCGCCATGGTGGCTGGGTTCGGCGACCAGGTGGGCTACGACGCGCTGATCTCGGCCCTGGTGGGCGCCAACATCGACAAGGCGCATCGCTTCAGCGATTGGGCGGTCCGGCCGCTCTCCCCGGCGCAGGTCAGCTACGCCGCCGCCGACGTGACATACCTCCATACCGCCTACCTACGGCTGCGTGAGCGTCTGGAGCGGGAAGGCCGGGCAAGCTGGGTGGTGGAAGAAATGGAGGTGCTGGCACGGCCGGCCACCTATCGCGCCGACCCGGATGCGATGTGGGAGCGGTTGCGCCCGCGCACCGGCAATCGCCGGATGCTGGGGGTGCTGCGCGCGGTTGCGGCTTGGCGGGAGCGGGAGGCGCAGCGGGTCAACATCCCGCGCCAACGTCTTTTGCGCGATGAAAGCTTGCTTGAGGTCGCGGCGACGGCGCCGGCAACCACCGAGGCATTAGCCCGGTGCCGTGGACTGACGCGGGGCTTTGCCGAAGGCAAATCGGGCGCCAGCCTGCTCTCCGCCATCGCTGCCGCCGTGGCGCTCGACGAGGACGCACTGCCCGAGGCGCCGCGCCTGCGTGACGGTCCGCGCCCGTCCCCGGCGCTGGTGGCGCTGCTCAAGGTGCTGCTGGCTGCCAAGTGCGAGGCCCATGACGTGGCACCGAAACTGGTGGCCTCCTCCGATGACATCGACCGCTTGGCGGTGGAGGAGACCCCCGACATCGCGGCCATGACCGGTTGGCGGCGCACCGTGTTCGGCGAGGACGCCCTGGCGCTCAAGCGGGGCCGGGTTGCGTTGGGCGTCGCTGGCAAACGCGTGAAGCTGATCGCCGCCGATTAGTGCGGCCGGCATGACTGCAGCAATCCTCCTGGGCGGCCTTCCGCCGGTTCGCCGCCGATGGGCTGTTGCCACGGTGGTCGTGTCCGTCGGCATGGCCTCGCTCGACACCTCGATTGCCAATGCCGTGCTGCCCACCATCGCCGCGGACCTGCATGCCAGCCCGGCGAACTCGATCTGGGTGGTGAACGCCTACCAGCTGGCCCTGGTCGCCACGTTGCTGCCGTTTGCCTCGCTGGGAGAGATCATCGGCTACTCGCGGGTCTATTCCTTTGGGCTGGCGTTGTTCACTGTGGCGTCGTTGGCTTGCGCGTTGAGCTGGTCCATCCCGACGCTCACCGCCGCGCGCATCCTGCAGGGCATTGGCGCGTCCGGCATCATGAGCGTCAACACGGCGCTGATCCGCTTCATCTATCCGGGCAACCAACTGGGCCGCGGCCTGGGCTTCAATGCGCTCACGGTTGGCGTTTCGACCGCGTTGGGGCCGACGGTGGCGGCGGGCGTGCTCTCTGTGGCCTCGTGGCCATGGTTGTTCGCGCTCAACGTGCCGCTCGGCATCGCGGCCTTGGCTTTGGCCACCAGCGCGCTACCGGCCACGCCGCGCGCGCTGCACCGGTTTGACGTTCCCAGCGCTCTGCTCAACGCGGGGACGTTCAGCCTGCTGATCTTTGGCATTGGCGAAGGCGCGCACAGCGCCGGGCCGGGAACGACGGCGGCCGTGTTGGTCGCAGCGCTGCTGGCCGGGGCCGTCCTGGTCTGGCGCCAATTGGGGCTCACGGCGCCGATGCTGCCGGTGGACCTGTATCGCCGCCCCCTGTTCGCGCTGTCCTCGGCCACCGCAATGTGCTCGTTCGCCGCCCAGGGTTTGGCTTTCGTCGCCCTGCCCTTCTATTTCCAGTCAACGCTTGGTCGAACAGCGGTCGAAACAGGCCTGCTGCTCACGCCCTGGCCGGTGGTTACGGGCCTGTTGGCGCCAGTGGCGGGCCCGCTGTCGGACCGTTATCCACCCGCAATCCTCGGCGGCATCGGGATGGCGGTGCTTTGCCTGGGTTTGACGTTGATGGCGGGGCTGCCGGCGCATCCCAGTAGCGCCAATATCGTCTGGCGGATGATGATTTGTGGCGGCGGCTTCGGCTTGTTTCAGTCACCCAACCTGCGCGCGATCATGTCCTCCGCGCCGCCCGAGCGCAGTGGTTCGGCAAGCGGCATTGTGGCGACCTCACGCCTGCTGGGCCAGTCCACCGGCGCGGCCCTGGTGGCATTGTGCTTCGGCATCTCGGCGGTCAATGGGCCGCGGCTGGCGCTGGTGCTGGCCGCCTGTTTTGCCGGCGGAGCGGGACTGGCGAGTTTCTCCAGGCTCTTGGCGGAGCGCCGCTAGCTGTCGTTGCTATGGAGGTTGTCCCTCCGGGGCTGAGGGTGGAGGCTGTGGGTGTC
>CAXTRX010000116.1:0-6045 GCA_964246785.1 uncultured Acetobacteraceae bacterium
CCACCGAGAATAGCTAAGAAACGGGATGCCGGCATCTAATTTCCGTGGACATCGTCGACGGTCTCCATTGCAAGGGCATCATGATAATGTCGCAACGCTCAGGTGATAGCAGGATAAACGGTCACATCACTACTCGCGCTAACTTATCAGACGAATAGCCTCAGAGTTCTTTGTCGTGACCTCATTCGGCTGCCATCCGCACTGATCTGAACAATCCTCAACCCTTGATGACGAAGTCTTGGAGCACTGATCAGCGCTTGTCAATCTCGATGCCGAAGTTTGCTCATCGCGCCGCATCGCTTGAAAAGGATAAGCTCAAGCAGTCGACAAATGGACGTAAACCTTACTTACCTAGTAAATTGACGTTAATCGATCGTTTATTAAGCGCGAGCGCCATACTTCTTTGTGTCCAAACCTTGGCCTCATCGGCTATCGCTCGTTTACGGTTTGAACCTGCATCCAAGCTAGGAACGTGAGTTGGTAGTCTTTGAGCCGCGATCGGGATCAATTGGCGTCGCCGCCTGGCGTCAGGGGAGGGCCATGGATCACTGATCTACTCGCTGTATGGGCTGCTTCTTATGTTGGGGCTGCCGGACGGAGCCGGAGACGTTGGCGTTTCCGGGCGCAATGTGTTTGTCGACCGCTTTAGGCGTGGCACTCCTGAAAGTCGAACCGAAGAGGAAGCGATGTCGTCTCACCTGATCGTCCACTACCTGCAGACCTACGCGGCGGTGCTGATGGCGCTGCGGCTTCTAACTGGACTGGTTGGCGCTTGGATGACCTACCGGATCGAGATCGGGGGCGCTAAGCAGTTCGCGTTTGGTGATTTCGTGCGCTACTGCCTTCCGCGGAAGTTGTGGACAATGCAAAGCGTTCGGTTCGATGCGTATTTCTTCCTGCTTAGTCGGGTATCGAATTTGTGGTTATTTGCTGCCGCCGTGGCTGCGGCGGCTGTTGCCATGACGAGTGCCTATGGAATCATGACTGCCTTGTTTGGTGTCCACGCGCAAAACCCAGCCCACTGGCCTGCGCAGATTGTGTTGATTCTGGTGTATCTCGGCCTGCGCGACTTTGGCGAGTTTGCGTCTCACGTGATCATGCATCGCTATGATTTTCTATGGGCTTTTCACAAGGTTCATCATTCTTCGTTGCTGCTGACGCCACTCGGCGCTAAACGCGCTCACGTCGTTGAGGACGCAATCCGTATCATCCCCAATGCGGTTGTTATTGCGACTGCTGCAGGGGTGCTCAGCTATGTGTTCTCTCTCGTGCCCGGCGAGAATGCGATGTTTGGCGTTTTAAGTTATGGGCTGTTCAATATTTTGAGTTTCGAGGTCTTACGGCATTCCCACATTCCGCTGTCGTTTGGTAAAGTCGAACGATATCTCATGAGTCCACTTCAGCATCACGTCCATCATAAACGCGAGGGCGTGCCCCAGAATTTTGGCAGCTTTCTTGCCTGTTGGGATCGGGCTTATGGTACCTTTACAGAGAGTCTGCCCAGCGAGAGCTTCCAAATTGGCTTGCAACCGGCAGAACAGAGTAATTACAACTCGTTTGCGGCGCTCTGCGTGAAGCCCTTTACTGAGGCCGTGCGAGCGCTACAAAGGCCGGTGCGTTCCGGCCAACCGAGTGCTTCCAGTGACCGGCAGCTCTCGGGATCAGGTGAACGCGGCTTTGTGCAATCGACCGCGGTGAACGATAAATTAGACTGCGGATTGCAGGCCACGGGTTAGCTATGTCTCTTCGGCTTAAGGTAGCGTCAGGCTGAAATCTCGGCCACTCGTCCCACGAGTTGGCGTAGCGCTGCCTGGATTGCCATCGCCTCCCCTCGGGGCGGCTCAGTAGTCTGCAACAAGCGCAAACTGTCCAAATGGATTTGAATGGCAACCATATTCGAGCTCTCGCAGGTTCTAAGGCGGTCAATAAGGTCGCATAAGCTATAGGCCACAGCCGAAAGACAGTTCAGACCAAAAATCCCGGCTATGTTCATAGTGCTATTGGACAGCACGTAGAGTTGGTCCAGCTTAGCCGAGTCTTTGGTGGTTTCAAATGCGCTCCCCAATTCTTGCATTTGTTGGATAAGCTCCGTCAACGCACCCAATGTACGGCCGCGCAACGCCTCGAGATTTGCCGTCGCGCCGGCCACCGCCTCGTCTTCGGTGACACCGCCCGGCCGATCAACAAAGGCTGACAGTCGCTTGGTTTGGAGGGGCAGATTTGGCGTGTTCAACGCGCGACAGCCTTAGGGCTGAGGAGTGCGTCGATTTCGCTCTGTGACATATTGTCTTCGACGGCATCACCAATCTTCAGCGACAGATCAGCGGAACGCCGCCCATCCATACCGGGTGGAGGACCAAGATTGTGAAAGCGTCGATCGGGGCCAGCATAGCTTTCCACGTCGATCATCGAGCGGCGATCTCTCGCGAGCCAGACAACGCGCGAATATAGGATTTTCGGAGTGATTGGCTTGGCCACAACAAAGCTTGCACCACAATCACGTGCCCGCAGGACATTCGCCCGCTGGGTATGGCCGCTCAATAAAATGATCGGCGACACGCGCGTCATCGTATCTGATGAACGCCGGAGCCGCCGAATGAACTCGAATTCATCCATACTGTCCGCCGCAGTGCCGACAAACAGTAAATCTGCAGGTTGCCGCTCCGAGTGAGACAGTGCTGCTCCCGCCTCGGTGAAACGAACCAGATTACGAACGCGAAAGCCACTCAGCACTTGGGCAAGAAGATCGAGTTCGAGTAGATTACTTTCAAGCGCCAAAACTGACAAGCTGCCGAAATACAACCGCTGGTCAAGCTCAGGCGAGAGGCTCATAAATCGTCGCCGAATAGCTCCAGCGCACCCGCTTCGTGCTCCGGATCGGGGCCGGCGTCTGAGTCAAGCCGCCGGGCGACATCCGACAAAGTCACCAGGTTGAGCGCTGATTTGAGATCGCAGGAACTCTGTGCGGTCACTGTCGGCGCCAAGGCACTGACAAAATCGGCCAGCGCGAACAAGCTTTGCGTGAGCCCATCCAATGCCTGGATGTCTTGCACGATCTGAGCTTGGGAGGCCTGGATGCTCTCGGTCGATAAATTGGGCAGGCCTTGTAGACGCACCGCCACATCAGCCATGCGTGCGAGTTCTCGGCCAAGTGCATCCAGGACTGGTTCCAATGCTGGCCGCTGTGAGCCCTTAGCTGACGAAGTCATCAGAGCGATCCAAGGGCGCCGGGCACACCATGAACGGCCTGACCAGGGCGATCGGGCGCATACTCACCCCCTTCGGCGCGTCCGAGCGTCAATTGGCGCACCCGCCCGGTGATAGGCCAAAATTCCACCCGGCGTCCTTGCTCGCCACGTAGGCTGCCACCTGTGAATGCGATCCGCTCGCGTCTGATAAATTCCTCGGCGAACTCCGCGTTGCAGCGCCCGACGTCGCTCAAGCCATCGAGCATCCGGGCACCACCAAACAGCTTAGCTTGCAGACGCTCCCGGCGAGCACCCCGCAATAAAAGTCCTTGAAGGAGCAGATCCATGGGATGCGCACCCTGCTGAGTGGCATTCCCAATCATATCACCACCAGGCAGCAGGAAATGATTCATGCCCCCTACCCGCGCCATCGGATCGGTGAGGCATGCTGCAACGCAGGATCCGAGAATTGTGGTAAGGTAAATCCCATCGTCATCGGTGACGTAGAATTCTCCCGCGACGATGTTCACCCGACGCTCTGAAGGGGGCGCTAACCCCCCGGCCATGCCGCCGTTCATGACAAGGCCCCGAAGACCGCCTCGATCTTCTCCCGCAGCGTGGCCACCGTGAAGGGTTTGACGAGGAAGTTGTTGACCCCGAACTGCACTGCGCGCTGCACGAGTTCCTTGTCGCCGCGGCCGGTCAGCATGATGAACGCTGTCTTGGCCGTTGCGGGGTATAGCCGCACGCCGCGCAGCAAGCCCAACCCGTCAAGCTTTGGCATGTTGAAGTCGCTGATGATGAGGTTTGCCGGGAAGCCAACCAACACGCGTAAAGCGGCCTCGCCGTCTGCTGCGTCTTCAAACGTCTTGAAACCAAGTTGCTGCAGCCCTCCACGGATGAGCATCCGCATGGATTGCTGATCGTCGACGATGAGTATTTTCAAGGTTGCTGCGGCTGGCATCATCGTCCTCCAGATCGGCTGTGGCACGCGTCGAGGATCTCGCCGGCCATGGCGCCGAGCGAGGCTTGCTTCTGGACCGCCTGCAATTCGAATGCGGTGCGCGGCATGCCGTAAACCACGCTACTCGCCTCATCTTGGCCCAGTGTTCGCGCGCCGGCCTGACGCATGGCCAGCAATCCGCGAGCGCCGTCACGACCCATGCCGGTCAAGATCACACCGAGAGCGCGTGCGCCGGCGGCACGCGCAACGGAGGCGAACAGAACGTCCACCGAAGGCCGATGCCCGTTTACCGCACCTTCGGTCTGTAGCTTACAGCGCCACGGGCCATTGCCGCTGACTTCCAGATGGGTATGGCCACCGGGCGCCAAATACACCCGGCCGGGCGCAAGCGGCGCGCCATCGGATGCCTCTCGCACCTCCGCCGCGCACGTACGATCCAGTCTCTGGGCGAAACTACTGGTGAAGCTTGCTGGCATGTGCTGGGTGATGACGGTCGGCGGGCAATTGGCAGGGAAGTCGGAGAGGATCGTCAACAACGCTTCAACGCCACCTGTCGAGGAACCGATTGCCAGTAGGCGGCCATCTGGATGGAAGCCAGTCGCGGGAGGCGTAGCGCGTGGTGGGGCAGCATTGATGGAACGGACGCGCGCGCCCGCCGCGGCGCGCACCATCGGAACCAAACGATCGAAACCCTCGCGATTGGCGCTTTGTGGTTTAGCCACACAGTCGAACGCGCCGAGTTCAAGCGCGCGCAAGGTCGCTTCTGCGCCTCGACTGGTAAGGCTGGACACCATCACCACCGGCATCGGACGCAACCGCATGATCCGTTCGAGAAAATCTAGTCCGCTCATTTTCGGCATTTCGATGTCAAGGGTCAGAACATCGGGATTGAGCTCCTTGATCGCTGCTCGGGCCTGCACCGGGTCACCAGCCTCACCCACGACCACGATGCCAGGGTCGCGGCGCAGTGCATCCACGATGATCGCGCGCATCGTGATTGAATCGTCAACGACAACGACCCGGATCACGGCGTGCCCCTCCGGCGGTAGGTGGTGATGCCGTCGGTTTCAAAAGCTTCGACGGCTGGACCACTCAGTCGCTCGGAATGGCCGATATAGAGGGCCCCTCCCGGTAATAGCAGCGGCATGAAGCGTGCGCAGACCCGCGCCTGGGTGTCTTCGGCGAAGTAGATCATTACGTTGCGACACATAATCGCATCGAACCGACCCCGCATTGGCCACTCGCCGACCAGGTTTAGTTCCCTAAACCCCACCAAGCGGCGCAACTCAGCGCCCGCCTCCATCCCGTCTGGACAGGCGCGAAACCAGCGCTGGCGCATCATGGGCGGCACCGCGGACAGCGCTTCATCGCCATATTGCCCAACGCGTCCGGCCGCCACCATATTGGGATCAATGTCAGTTGCGAGCACGCGTATGTCGTGCCGCGCGGCATCCGGCAGCAGATCGAGAATAGTCAGCGCGATCGAATACGGCTCCTGGCCGCTGGAGCAAGCGGACGACCATATCCGCACGCGGCCGCCTTTCTGAGCTGCCGTCAATAGGGGAGGCAACAGCTTGGTCCGCAGATGCTCGAAATGATGCGGTTCGCGAAAGAACCGAGTAACATTCGTGGTGAGCGCCGCCAACATGCACCCGCGCTCTTGGACTTGCGCCGGATCGGCGAGTAGCTCGCAATACTGCCGAAAGTCCGTCAGGCCGAGCGTCCGCAGCCGCTTGGCCAAACGCGAGTAAAGCAGAGTCGCTTTTGACGGCGGCAGTGAGATGCCCGCGTCCTTGTGCAGCATGCCCGCCAAAGTGGAAAAATCTGCTGCCGTCAGCAGGAACTCACCCTCGACAAGACCCGGCTGACGCTCCCGCAGATTTGCGTCAGCGG
>CAXTRX010000116.1:6055-9726 GCA_964246785.1 uncultured Acetobacteraceae bacterium
GTCATGCTGCCTCCAGCTCCGAGTCAGGCAGAATATGCGCCAGCGAGATCAGGCTGATCATCCGTCCGTCGATCGCCAGCAATCCTTGGACGAAATCACGCACCATGACGGATGCGACATCTGGCGGGGGCTGTACGATGTCGTCACTCACCGTCAGGATGTCAGAGACTGCATCGACCAGCAGCCCCACCGTCTGACGATGAATTTGGGCCACGATGATGACGTGACGCTGCGTCGTTTCGGTCGCAACCAGGCCGAGGCGAGCCGCCAAGTCGACGATCGGCAGCACGGCGCCCCGCAAATTGATGACACCACGCAAGAAGCTCGGCGAGTGCGGAAGCGCGGTGGCGGGAGTCCACCCTCGGATCTCCCGCACAGCCATGATGTCAACGCAGAATTCCTGCTCACCGATTCGGAAGGAAATCAGCTCGCGGCTTTGCCCGGTTCTGGCGGCGGGGTCATGCATAGGCTGGACCTTTGATGAAGAGTGACCCGTCCTGGCGGGATGCGGCGACGATGGCGTCGATATCCAGGATCAGCGCCACGCGTCCGTCGCCGAGGATGGTGGCAGCCGCCACGCCTGGAACATGGCGGTAATTGGCTTCGAGGCTCTTGATGACGACTTGGCGCTGGCCTTGGATGGCATCCACGAGCAGCGCCGCGCGCGTGCCGCCCTCGCCCTCGATCAGCAATGCCACACTGGTCGCCGCGGGTGCGGGCTCGTAGCGATAGCCGAGGCAAACGCCGACATCGACCAGCGGCAAGTAGCTGCCACGAATGGCGATCACCCGCGCTCCATCGCCCAAGCTGTGCACATCCGCTGGGCGCGGCTGCAGCGTCTCGATGATGGCGGTCAGCGGAACGACCAATGTCTGCCCCTCGACTGTCGTCACCATGCCGTCCAAAACGGCCAGCGTGAGTGGCAAGCTCATGGTGAAGGTCGAGCCCTGGCCGGGCCGTGAGTTGATGGTGATCCGGCCGCCAAGCGCCTGGATAGACCGCCGCACGACGTCCATGCCCACGCCGCGCCCCGAGATGTCGGACACGGTTGCCGCGGTCGAGAAGCCAGGCATGAAGATGAGGTTGTCGATCTCCTCGTCGGTCATTGTGGCGTCGGCGGCGATGAGGCCTTTTTCGATCGCACTCTCACGAACACGCGCCCGGTTGATGCCAGCACCGTCATCGGAGATTTCGATCACGATCCGGCCGGAGCGATGCAGTGCTGCAAGCCGGACCAAGCCCTCCGCCGGCTTGCCTGCCGCTAGTCGTTGTTCCGGCCGCTCCAGCCCATGATCGATGGCGTTGCGGATCATGTGGGTCAGCGGATCGCCTAGATGCTCGATGACGGTTTTATCGACCTCGGTGGCTTCACCTTCGGTCACCAGGCGGACCTGCTTGCCGGTCATCGCGGCAACTTCACGCGCGAGCCGGGGCAAGCGCTGGAACACCGATTTTACCGGCTGTGCGCGGATGGCCATCACGCTGTCCTGGATTTCGCGGGTAAGCTGCTCCAGGTCGCCCAAGGCCAACGCTATTTTGGAGGTGCGCGCCTCTCCGGCCTCAAGCACGCGCTGAGCCATCATGGCCTGGTTGATCACCAATTCGCCGACAAGGTCGATCAGCCGATCCACGCGGTCCAGATCCACCCGGATCGTAGGCGTGGGCGCCGCTACCGGCTCGTCGCGTCGCGCGGCCGACTCGGCCGTACGAGGCGTGGGCAGAGGGGTCTCACCGGGCTGCGCGCTCGTCTCGGGAAGAAGGGCTGCGATGTCCCGGCCAGCGGGTAGCGGCGCATTGACGGGCGCCACCATTGCGGGACTGACTTCCAGCGTGCAATCGCCATCCACGAATTCGAATACTTCGCGAATGACCGCTTCGTTTTCAGTCGTGTTCAATAGCACCGCCCAGCCGAGATAGGCGCCCTCGGGATCGAGCTCGGCCAAGCCTGGCAAGTCGGTGGTGTCCAGCGTCACCTCGGTGCTGCCAAGCCGACGCAGCTCCCGCAGCAGGAGCGCTGCATCATTGGCCTTGGCGTAGAGCGCCGGCAGCGGACGAAAGCGAACCAGCCACGCATCGGTCGTGATTGCCGGCTCGATCGCGATTGGCACGGCGCTGAACAACAGGCCGTCCATCCCGTCATCATCGATGACCGGGGCCGCTGCAACCGGCGTCGCCGCCCCTTCGAGCGCACTCAGCTCCTGACCCAACGCTTCGCTGCGGGCCGCATCCACCGGTGCGCCATCACGGGCTGCACGAACCAGGTCGGCCAGCAAATCGGCTGCGCGCAGGAGTATCTTCAATACTGGCCCATCGGCCACCAGGCGATCAGAGCGGATCTTGTCGAGACACGTCTCAAAGACGTGCGCGAAGCGGACCAGGCTGTCCAGGCTGAACGCCCCCGCCCCGCCCTTGATCGAGTGCACTGCGCGGAAGACCGCGTTGACAGTCTCGTTGTCGTTCTCGCCGCCGTCCATCGCCAGCAGCCCGGCTTCGAGCTCGGCTAATTGCTCCTCGCATTCCTGGAAGAAGGTCTGCTTGATCGCGTCCATCGGGTCCATTGGCGTCATCCGAACTAGGCCGCCACGCGGCGCAGGGCATCGACGAGCTTGGCCGGGTGGAACGGCTTGACGATCCAGCCGGTCGCGCCGGCCTTACGCGCCCGCAGCTTCTTCTCGGCATCGCTTTCGGTGGTCAGCACCAGGATGGGGGTCGCCCGGTGCCGGCCATCCTTGCGGACGTGCTCGATGAAGCCGAAGCCATCCATCCGCGGCATGTTGATGTCAGTCACAATGATGTCCGGGTTCTCACCCTCGAGCACCGCCAGACCATCCATGCCGTCGACCGCCTGGATCACGCGGTAGCCAGCCTGCGACAGCGCGAGATGGAGCATGTCCCGCATGGTTCGCGAATCATCGACAGTCAGGACGAGCTTACTCACCGGGTTCTCCTATGCGCCGCCGGGCGAAACGAGGTCTGCGGCGCCGAGCAACGCCGCAGCCTCGGCAAATTCGGCTGACGCGCCAATGACCCGAAAGCCGTGGCCGTCCTCAGACCACGTGGCACGCGCTGCCAACAGGACCTGCAGGCACTGCCCGCCAAGCCGCTGAGACCCGCTCGCGTCGATGGTCACGTCACGCCCGCGCCGCGCCAGCAGGTCTGCGAGCAACGGAGCGGCCGCTGGCAGGTCCAGGTTTTCAGCGAGCTTGACCGGCGCTACGGTCTGTTTGGGCGCACGACGGGCCATGTCAGGCCTGCTCCACGGTTGCGCGGGCCATTGCGGCAATCTTGCCACCCACGCGGCGTGGCAAACTGAAGGTCTGGAGCACCCTGCATGCTGCGGCACCCGTCAGCACGGCCATCAGCCCGCCACCTAGCAAGCCAAGCTGTGTGGCCGCTGCCGATTGGCCGTGAGCTGCGACAGGCTCGACGATGCTGATCTGGTTTAGGACAGCCCCTTCCGCACCCATCATCACCAGAGCCGCAACTGCGAAAACCAGCAGGAGCCGTGGGGAACCGACAGAGTTCGACATGGCTCGCATACCCTCCGCTTATCGCCCCCGGTGGAGCGAAACCCTCTGAACCCACCCGGCTCAGGAAAGCGGGTCGTCAGTGGAAACGAAGATGCCAGGGGTCGCTGAAGGAACGATTAATCGAAGCGATGCTGTTGGACC
>CAXTRX010000117.1:0-9671 GCA_964246785.1 uncultured Acetobacteraceae bacterium
ATTGTGGTGCTGACGGATTGGGGGCGGGGCGGAAATGGGGTGTGACTCAGAAGAACCGCTCGAAATGCGCGATCACCTCGTCGGGCGCTTCCTCGGCCAGGTAGTGGCCGCTGTGGACCGCGGCACCTTGGACGTCGCCTGAGCAATAGTCGCGCCAAATCGCCACCGGGTCATACCAGCCGCCGATCCGGCCCTTGCCGCCCCACAGAACCAACACCGGGCATTGCACCTGGCACCCCTCGGAGCGGCTGATCCGGTCGTCCACAAGGTCGATTGTGCAGGCAGCACGATAGTCCTCGCACATTCCAACCAGCGCTGCCGGGTCATGCGCGGCAGCCAGGTAGTCCGCCAACGCCTCCGGCGCAAAGAAGCTGGGTATGCCGGCGCCGTGACCAGTATGCGCGGCAAACCACGTGTCGGGGGCTTGGCTGATCAGGTCCTCCGGGAAGGGATGCGGCTGGGCGAACCAGAACCAGTGGTAATAGCCCAGGGCAAACGACATGTCTGCGCGTTCAAAATGTTCGATGGTGGGCACGATGTCCATCACCGCTAGCTTCGTTACGCGTTCGGGCGCGTCCAGCGCGAGGCGATGCGCCACCCGGGCACCTCGGTCATGCGATCCGACCGCAAAGCTGGCGTGGCCCAGTTGGGTCATGAGGTCTGCCACGTCACGCGCCATCTCGGTTTTGGCGTAGGGGGCGTGGTCGGGCGTGGCGGGCGGCTTCTCGCTGCCGCCGTAGCCGCGCAGATCGGGGCACACCACCGTGAAACGACGGGCTAGCACCGGGCCAACATGGTGCCACATCGCGTGCGTTTGTGGATTGCCATGGAGCAGCAGCAGCGGCGGACCAGAGCCTCCCATGCGGTAGCGGACGGTTCCGCCGGGCACTTTCGTCGTGTGCAGGGTAAAACCGGGGAAAAACATGAGTGCTCCTGTCGTCAGGCGAGCTTGCCGTGAGGCTTGCGGGTGTCTTGCGTGAGCAAGCTGGGTAAGTGTCGTGCGTGAGCAGGCCAGGGAAATGTCGTGCGTGAGCAGGCCAGGTAAGTCTCGTGCGTGAATGGAGCACAATCATGATGGCGTTGCAGACCAGGCCGCATGTGCACGTGGTATGCCAAATATGTTTCGGCTCGGGCCGGCTCGCATGAGCTGCGTCGTCGTGGTTGGGGCGGGCGTGGCAGGGCTGGCGGCTGCGGCGGCCTTGCGGCGGCGCGGGGCGGCGGTGACCGTGATTGAAGGCTCGAGCCGGGTTGGCGGACGCGCCTACACAACCGTTCCGCTGTTGCTGCAAGCTCCGTTTGACCATGGCGCAACCTGGCTGCATGCAGCAGACCGCAACCCTTTGGCAACCTTGGCCCGGCAGGCCGGCGAGCCCACAATCACCACGGCGGCCGAGCGGGTCGAGCGCACGCGGGTGGGAGGCCGCTTTGCGACAGCGGCGGAACTGGCTGATTATGCGGCGGCAGAGGCGGCGTTCGGCAAGCGTGCTCGAGCAGCACGTGGCGCCGCGGACGTGAGTTTAGCGGAAGCTGCCGCACCCGTCGGCGACATGCCATGGCTGGCTTCCGTGCTGAATTGGGAAGCGCCGACCATTGCCGCCGCCGATGCCCAGTCCCTCAGCTTGCGCGACTGGCATGCCAACGTGCTGCACGGTGCCAATCTGGAGGTTCCGGGTGGCTTGGGCGCGTTCGTTTTGCGGCACCTCCTGCCGCCCGCCGGGCCGGTTCACTTGGGCAGTCCGGCGCTGGCTGTGAACTGGGGGGAGCACGGCGTGGCGGTGCAAACCCCTGCCGGCACAATTCGAGCCGACGCTTGCATCATCACAGTATCCACCGGCGTGTTGGCGGCCGAGCAGATTGCCTTTCAGCCCGGGCTGCCCGCCATTGTCCTAGATGCTATTCATAGTCTGCCGATGGGGGTGCTCAACAAAGTTGCGCTGCGAGCAGCCGGAGCCGACCGGCTTGATCTGCCAGCTTCCTGTGGACTGGACCAATTCGTCCCCGCTATCGACGCCCCCGCCATGACGACGGTTGCGTGGCCGCATGGACAGGATCACGTCATTTGCTTCCATGGCGGTCGTCATTCGGCCGACCTCGACCACACCGGCGCCGCCGAAGCGTTCACCCGGGAGCAATTCCGCGCCATGTTTGGCTCCCGCGCGGACGCCGCGTTCCGGCCCGGCGCTGTCGTGACGCGCTGGGCAAGCGATCCGTGGTTCAGAGGCTCCTACGCCTATGCCCGCCCGGGGGGCAGCAAGGCCAGGTCGGTGCTTGGCACGCCGTTGCCCGGAGGAAGGCTGGTGTTCGCCGGCGAAGCCACCCGCACCGACGGCCTGGCAGGCACGGTGGGCGGCGCGTTTCTTGCCGGCGTTGAGGCCGCAGAACTCGTTGCCGCCATTGCCTGAGCGATGAGAGCAGATCCACACTCACTGAAATCAGTCAGGTGGGGAAGATGCCCGCTCAAACAAAGAGCTTGGGCGCGGTGACCGTTTACGGTCGCCCTGATAGGGCTTTAGTCCGCCGTAGCGCCCATTTTACCGGCCAGGGTCGGCAGGCGGGTTGAGCGACGCGGCGTCAGCACATGCTGCAGCTTGTCGAGATAAAGGTAGATGACGGGGGTCGTATACAGCGTCAGGATTTGGCTCAGTAGCAGGCCGCCCACCATTGCGAAACCAAGCGGCTTACGCAGTTCGGACCCGGCGCCACTGCCAAGCATAAGGGGCAGGCCGCTCAGCAGGGCTGCCATCGTCGTCATGAGAATGGGGCGAAAGCGTAGCAGGCAGGCCTGGCGAATGGCATTCAACGGGGTTTCGCCATCACGTCGCTCGGCGGAAATGGCGAAGTCCACCATCATGATGCCGTTCTTTTTCACGATACCGATCAGCAGGATGATGCCGATCATGGCGATGATCGACAAATCATAATGGCCGATGAGCAGCATCAACAGGGCGCCGACACCAGCGGACGGAAGGGTGGACAGGATCGTCAGCGGCAGGATGTAGCTCTCGTACAGGATGCCGAGGATGATGTAGACGGCAATCAGCGCGGCCGCGATCAAGTAGGGTTCGGAACTGAGCGAGGACTGGAAGGCTTGGGCGGTGCCCTGGAACGTGCCGGTGAGGGAAGCCGGCGTCCTCAGCGTTGCCATCGCGGATTGGATTGCGTTGACGGCATCCCCGAGCGCCGCACCCGCTGAGAGGTTGAACGACAGCGTCACGGACGGAAACTGGCTCTGGTGCGACACCGAGAGGGGTGCCACGGCTTTTGTGTCGATCTTGACGAACGCGCTCAACGGCACCGCCTGCCCGGAAGCAGATTTTAGGTAGAGCTTGCTCAGCGTGTCCTTGTCACCCTGCAGGCCCGGCGGCACCTCCAAGATGAGGTGGTAGGAGTTGATCTGGGTGAAATACTGGGTGACCTGACGCTGGCCAAAAGCGTCATACAAGGTATCGTCGACCATTTGCGGCGTTATGCCGAAGCGGGACGCTGCATCGCGGTCGATCGTGAGCGTCGCGGTGGTTCCCGCCATCTGCTGGTCGGTCGCAACGTCTCGCAAGGCTGGGATGCTGTGCAGCTTATCCAGCACTTTCGGCGCCCACTGATACAGCTCGCTAATGTTGGCATCCTGCAACGTGAACTGATACTGGGTTTTGGAAAGGCGGCCGCCAATATTGATGTCTTGCCCGGCCTGCATGAACAATTGCGCACCCGGAACAGCATGAGCTTTATCGGAGAGCCGGGCGATGATCTGCTGCGCGTTTGCTTGCCGCTCGTCCCAAGGCTTCAAGCTGATGTAAAGCCGTCCATTGTTCTCGGTCTGCCCGCCCAAGCCGGCGCCGATCGAGGAGGAATATGAGGCCACGTCGGGATCATCGCCGACAATTTTAGCGAGTGCCATTTGCCGTTGCGCCATCTCCGTAAACGAGATGTCTTGCGACCCCTGCGTGATGCAAACGATTATTCCGGTGTCCTGGAGGGGGAAAAACCCTTTTGGAATGATGGCGAACAAATAGCCCGTCACGCCGACCGTACCCAGAAAGATGCAAAGGGTGATGAGGCGGAAGCGCAACGCCACGTCCAGGGTTCGGCTGTAGAAGCCCACTAGGCTGTCGAACATCGCCTCTACCACGCGGTAGAAGCGGCCGTGACTGCCATGATGGTTGCGCAGGAAGCGCGAGCACATCATCGGCGTCAGCGTCAAAGAGACAACGCCCGAGACAACAACGGCGATACTCACCGTCATCGCGAACTCGCGGAACAGACGGCCTACGATGCCGCCCATCAGCAGAAGGGGAATGAACACGGCGATGAGCGACACGCTGATCGATATGATGGTGAAGCCGATCTCCCCCGCGCCGCGCAGTGCGGCGTCCATCGGCTTCATGCCTTCTTCCACATACCGATAGATGTTCTCGAGCATGACGATTGCGTCGTCGACCACGAAGCCAACCGCAATGGTGAGCGCCATAAGCGACAGGTTGTCCAGGCTGTAGCCTAGCAAATACATCACTGCGAAGGTGCCGACGAGAGCGAGCGGCACGGTCACGCTCGGGATCACGGTAGCCCAGAAGCTGCGCAGGAAGACGAAAATAACCATCACGACCAGAGCAATGGACAGCAGTAGGGTGAACTGTACGTCCTTGACGGAAGCTTGTATCGTGAGGGTGCGGTCCATCACGGTCATGACATGGACGGCAGGGGGGATTGCCGCGGCCAGGCGGGGCAATGCGGCCCGGATATGGGCCACAGTGTCGATCACGTTCGCGCCGGGTTGCTTGAAGATCAGGAGCTGGATGCCGCGGTGGCCGTTCTGCCAGCCTGCCAAGCGGCTATTCTCCGGGCCATCGACCGCTACCCCGATATCGCTCACCCGGATCGGCGCGCCGTTGCGGTAGGCGATGATCGTGTCTCGGTATTGTCTCGCCTCGGTCAACTGGTCGTTGTCGTAAAGGGCATAACTTTGGCGCGGACCGTCGATACTGCCCTTTGCGCTATCCACGGTGACATTGGTGAGCGTGTTGCGGACGTCCTCCAGCGTCATGCCCATCGCGGCCAGCCGGGCCGGATCGACCTGGATATGGACCGAGCGCTTCTGCTCGCCGCCAATGGAGACCTGCGACACGCCCGAAATCTGCGAGATCTGCTGGCTCAGGATGTTATCCGCCCAGTCGTCGACCTCGATCAGCGGCAGCGTGTCGGATTGCACGGCAAGAATGAGGATCGGGCTGTCCGCCGGGTTCACCTTGCGGTAGGTGGGCGGACTTGGCAGCGTTTTCGGCAACTGCCCGCCGGCGGCATTGATGGCTGCCAGCACATCACCGGCGGCGGCATCGATGTTGCGGTCCAGATCGAATTGCACGGTCACCTGGGTGGAACCCAACACACTCACCGAGGTGAGCTGGGAGACGCCGGAAATCTGCGAAAATTGCCGCTCCAGCGGCTGCGCGACGGTAGAGGCCATCGTTTCGGGGCTGGCGCCTGGCAAACTGGCGCTGACGGCAACGGTCGGGAAATCCACCCGTGGCAGCGGCGCCACGGGAAGCAGCGGATAGGCCGCAATACCCATCAGAACAACGGCAGCCATGAGCAGCGAGGTGGCGACCGGCCGACGAATAAAAGGTGTTGAGATGCTCATGGCTTGTCGATTTGTCCTGACCTGACCACCCGCATGAACCTAGCCATGCGTAGGCGATGCTGCGCCTGCCGCCGCTGGACTGGCATCGGCCTGCTTGTCGAAAGCAACCTGCGTGCCATCCGTCAGCCGGGACTGGCCGGCGGTGACGACAACGTCGCCATCTGTCAACCCTGCCGTCACAATCGTTGTCGTACCGTCATCCTGGCCAATCTCAACTGGCCGAACCGTGGCGACGTTGCCCGTGTTGACGGCATAAACATACAAGCCGTTGACGCCGTGTAGAATCGCCGCTGAGGGCACCGTTATGACCTTACGGGCGATGGAAAGCTGCAAATGAGCATTCACGAACTGACCCGGCCAAAGCCGGTCGTCAGTGTTCGGGAACATTGCCTTGAGCTTGATGGTGCCTGTGCTGGCGTCGATGGCATTGTCGACCGTCAGCAGCGTGCCCATGCCGAGTTGGCGCTTTTCGTCTCCGGTGAAGGCAGCGACCGGCAGCGAAGCCGCGTCGGCGGCGCGCATGGCATCTTGAACGGCCGGGAAATGGTCTTGCGGCAGGGTGAACAGCAGGGCGATGGGGCGGATTTGGTTGATAACGACAATGCCGGTCGCGTCGTTGGCGTGGACCAGGTTGCCGGGGTCGACCAGCCGCAGGCCAACGCGGCCCTGGATCGGTGCGACGATGCGGGTGAACTCGAGGTTGAGCTTGGCGGCTGCAATCGCGGCGTCGTCGGCCTCGATATTGGCGCTGAACTGCGAAACCGATGAGCTTTGCGTATCCACGCTTTGGCGGGAGGCGAAGTCACTACGCGCCAGGTCAGAATAGCGGGCAAGGTCTTTGCGCGCGTTACCAAGCTGTGCCACGTCCGACGCCTTCTTGGCGGCAGCCTGATCAAGCGCTGCTTGATATGGGCGCGCGTCCACGATGGCCAGGAGATCGCCTGGCTTGACGTTCTGGCCCTCGGCAAACGCGAGTTGCTCAATCGTGCCATCCACGCGGGCCCGGACGAGAACGGATTGGAACGGCTGCACGTTACCAATGCCGCGCTCTAAAATGGGAACATCGGCGCGGGTGGCACGTCCAACGCTGACCGGGACCGGATCTTGCTGGGCGCGGGCTGCTGGTAGACTTACGACTGCGGCCAACGCCAAGGCCGTTGCGAGCAGAGCTCTCCTCAGCATAGCTACTCCCGACCACCAACGCTGCCTTGAGCAACTATCAGGTCCCAATTGGGGATGCACCAGTAATTGGGCCTGCATCGGCAAAAACGCTGCCAAGAGGGCGGAGATCGGTTCGGGCGCGGTAAAACCGCTATCTTCAGCCGCTTATGACGCATGCGGCGGCAGACGGATCGCCATCGCGACAGGCATTGCCCGGTATGCATCCAGCCCGCGGCCCGAAACGCCAGTCGCCTTCGCCACCCCAGGCATTGGCAGCATCCGGACTGCCTCGCGACCGGTGGGCAGCACGGTGGCCGCGCGGCCAGGCTCTATGACGGTGGGCAGCGACCCCGTGGGCGTGGGCCCAGTTGACATGGGCCCTGTGGGCATGGTCACCGAAGGCATTGGCGGGCGTGATATGCTGAACGCTGTTATGCCACTGCCTGATCCGGGGCCGAAAGCAGCCTGGGTGGAAGCCTCCGGTCTGCTGGTGATCGATTGGCTGGTGACTGGAAGCTCCGGGATGCCCCAAGCGGCCAGCACGCGCCGGGCATATTCTGCGCCCAGATCTGGCGTGAAGGAGTGGTAAGCGGCGGCGGCAAGCGGCCAGGCGTTGGTTTGATCGAACAACTGGACCAAAAAACGGGCGCCGTAAGCCGCGTTGACGGTCGGGTCAAACGCTTGGTCCAGGTTGGCGAAGGCATCTGCGTGATACAGTAGGCTGACCTGCATGCAACCGACGTCGATTGAGCGCGCGCCGGCGGCTTGGAAGCCTTGCACGGCGGCGATCGCCTCCGCCTTGGTCTCGTAGAAGTGGCCCACGCCTTCGACATTGATCGTCCAGGGCCAAGGGTAGACAGCGCCGCTCACCGGATCCCGCCGGCCGCTCTCGACCATGGCAATCGCGTCCAGCAGACGGTCCGGCACATGGGCCATGCGCTCCGCCTGCAAGATTGCGGCCCGGCAAAGCGCCGATGCGGCTGGGATCGTCGCCGCAGGAAGCGGACGGCAGGGCGCTGGCAGCGACCAGGCCACGGCAAATGCGAGCAGGAGACCGATGCGGACCATTGCCGCCGTAGGATGCCGCCAAATGGTTGCCAAAGGGTTTCCAGGCGCCCTCTGGCAGCGCGCCGGAGCTTTTTTGCTGCACTGCAAAAAAGCTCTTGCAAAGCGTCCGTCGCTGTTTTACAAACTGATCCGCAGCGAGGTGTTCCCTTGCTGTTTCTTGGACGTTTCCTCCCTAAACTTGGCGGTGCTGCAAGGCACCGCCTCTTTTTTGGCGTGCAAACCTACAGCAGCCGCGGCAATTCTTCTGCAAGGCTGCCAACGAAGCGGCCAAGCTGCTCTTGCAGCAAGTTGAAGCCAGCCGACTTCTCGAGCGTGGCTTCGTTCATGTAGAGGCGTCTCGCCACCTCAACTTGTAGGGCATGAACGCGCTCGCGTGGCCGCCCATAGTGGCGGGTCACGTAGCCCCCGGCGTATGGGTCATTGCGGCGGACATGGTAGCCGTAGTCGGACAAGATGCTTTCAGCCAGGTTGGTGATGCGGGACATGCAAGCGGTGCCGTGGGCGTCGCCCAGCACGACTTGCGGTTCGGCAGAGCGGCCAGTACCTGCCGGCATCGAATGACAGTCGATGAGCAGGCAAGCGCCGAACTGAGTGCGGGTTTGCGCAATCAGGCTGGCCAGCGCGTCGTGATACGGCTGCCAGCAGGCGCTCACCCGCTGCTGCGCGTCGACAAAGCGCAGCTTGCCGCGATAGATGGCCTCACCGGAGGTGACCACGCGTGCGATTGTGCCGAGCCCGGCGCCCACACGCGGGCTGGTGGTGTTGACCCAGTCGGGCAGCGGGTCGGCAAACATCGCCGGGTCAAGTTCCCAGGCCTCCCGGTTGGGGTCGCAGTAGGCGCGCGGGAACTGGGCGCAAAGCATAGGTGCCCCATGGTCGATGGCGGCGACGAACAGTTCTTCCACGAAGGTGTCCTCGCTGCGTCGCAAGTCGAGCGGGCCAAGCCGGGCCGCCTGGAGGAACGCCGCCGCGTAGCTGCGCCCGGAATGCGGCGAGGCCACCACCAAGGGCACGGTTTGCTGCGCCGGCCGGAGGATGACGTAAGGCGGGTTGGTCACTTCGTCCGCCGAGGTGCCGGCAGCGGCTGTGGGCATGTCCATGCGCCATTGAAGCCCGCCGCTGCCGCCGTGTCACCTCAATCACCGAGGACGGCCGCTTGCGTGACGAAGGAGCCCGGTGTTAGGGAGTGCGGCCGGGGCATGGGCGCGTAGCTCAGCGGTAGAGCACTGCCTTGACATGGCAGGGGTCACAGGTTCAATCCCTGTCGCGCCCACCAGCCGCCGGCGCCGCGGCGCCGACCAGCCGCCGGCGTTTCGTCACCCGCTCGCGCCAGCCGCCGGACAATTATCCATGCATCTCTATCGTAGCCACACCTGTGCCGCCCTGCGAGCGTCGGACGCTGGGGCCGAAGCGCGCCTGTCTGGCTGGGTGCATAGCAAGCGCGACCATGGCGGGCTGCTGTTCATCGACCTGCGCGACCACTACGGGTTGACGCAGGTGGTGTTCCCGGCCGGCTCGGCGGTGTTTGCCGAGGCCGACGCGCTGCGGGTGGAGAGCGTGGTCACCGTCACGGGCGAGGTGGTGCGGCGCGAGGCGGGCACGGTGAACCCGCGGCTGCCGACGGGCGAGGTGGAGCTGCGGGCCCAGTCGCTGACGCTGCAATCGCCGGCTGCGGTGCTGCCGTTCCCGGTGGCGGGGGAGGCGGCGACCTCGGAGGAGCTGCGGCTGCGGTATCGCTACCTGGACTTGCGGCGCGACAAGCTGCACCGCAACCTGATGCTGCGGGCGGGCGTGATTGCCTCGCTGCGGC
>CAXTRX010000118.1:0-9571 GCA_964246785.1 uncultured Acetobacteraceae bacterium
ATTCGAGGAGGACCGCGCCGGCCCGCCCAGCCGCGCCTACCTCAAGCTATGGGAAGCCTGCACGCGGCTTGGCGCCTGGCCGCGGCCAGGGGACCGCTGCATCGATCTCGGCGCCGCACCTGGCGGCTGGACCTGGGCCATCGCCGGGCTCGGTGCCAGCGTTCTCGCCGTGGACCGCGCGCCGCTTGACGCAGCGGTGGCCGCCATGCCTGGCGTGACGACATTGGCCGCCAACGCCTTCGCCATTGATCCGACGCCAGTCGACTGGCTATTCAGCGACGTGGTGGCGTATCCGGGCCCGCTGCTCGCCCTGGTGCAACAGTGGATTGCTAGTGCGTTCGCCCGCCATATCGTCTGCACGATCAAGCTTCAGGGACAAACCGACCACGCGGCCGTTGCGCCGTTCGCCGCCATTCCGCAGGCGCGCCTGATGCACCTGCTGCACAACAAGCACGAGCTGACGTTTGTCTGGCCGGTGGCGTGAGCCTATCTAGACGTCATTGCGAGGCGCCTTCGCCGCGGCAATCCAGGCTTGCCGCACCGTGCACGCCGCCCTGGATCGCCACGTCGCACGCGCTCCTCGCGATAACGAAGGTTAGTTCGGAGAACTGTCCATGAAGATCGCCGTCATTCCCGTCACGCCGATCCAGCAAAACTGCACGCTGCTGTGGGACGAGACGACGATGCATGGCGCCGTGATCGACCCCGGCGGCGATAGCGAGCACATCGCCGAGCAAGTCCGCACGCTCGGGGTGACGGTCGATCGCATCGCGCTGACCCACGGGCATTTCGACCATGCCGCCGGCGCCGCGGCACTCAAGGCCCTGCTGGGTGGCATCCCGATCGAAGGACCCGACGCCCGCGACAAGTTCCTGCTTGATGGGCTTGCCGAGGCGAGCGCGCGATTTGGTGTCGAGGGGGGCCAGAACGTGACCCCCGACCGCTGGCTGCAGGAAGGCGACACGATTGAAATCGCCGGCGCTGAGTTCGATGTATTGCACTGCCCAGGGCACACGCCGGGACATGTGGTGTTCATCAACAAGGCCGGGCGGTTCGCCCTGGTGGGCGATGTGCTGTTCCGCGGCTCCGTTGGCCGCACGGACTTTCCCTACGGCAATACGGAAGACCTGCTTGCCAGCATTAAGACTAAGCTGCTGCCGCTCGGGGACGATATCAGCTTCCTTTGCGGCCACGGCCCCGGCTCCTCGTTCGGGGTGGAGCGGGCGAGCAATCCATTCCTGCGCAACCGCTAAACGACGCAACCGCCGGGCGCCTGGGTTGGACCGTATCGACCGTAAGCTGCTTGGGCTGCTGCAAGAGGATTGCACGCTTTCAATCGCCCAACTGGCCGAACACGTTGGCCTGTCCCCCACCCCCTGTTGGAAGCGGATTCAGCGATTGGAAGCCGACGGCCTGATCATGCGCCGGGTGGCGCTTGTGGCACCCGAACGCGTGGGCTTGGGCCTGACGGTGTTCGTCGCCATCGAAGCCGGTGACCATTCCCCAGCCTGGCTTGAGCAATTTGCCGCCGCAATTCAGGGCATGCCGGAGGTGATGGAAGCACACCGCATGGCGGGGGATGTCGACTACATGCTGCGGGTGGTCACCACGGACCTCGCAGCCTATGACGATTTCTATAAGCGGCTGATCACCGCGGTCTCGCCCAAGAACGTCAAAAGCCGGATGAGCATGGAACGGGTCAAGTCCACCACCGCGTTGCCGTTACCGGACGTGAAGCCGCCAAACAGGAAGTAGCTAAGGTCACTCGTCGGCGTGCCGGCCGTTCTGATCCTTGGTCGGCGTGATTTCCGTTTGATGACGGTCATCCGAAGGCGTGCCGGTGGGTTGCTCGTCCGGCAGGTTCGGCGGGATGCCGTGTTCACCCCCATGCCGCTCGGTTGGGTGCGGCAATGCCTCGGCGTCCGGGTGTTTTGGTTGATCTAGCATGACAGCGCGAACGGTGTGCCGCTCGCGAAGTTTCCCCCCGGCGCCTCGCACCACTACATCGTCAGAGCCGGGGCGAGACCCTCGGGCAGCGGGGACACAAAAGGCGTCTGCGCCAGCCGCCCGGCGTGATCGGCCTTGGCTTGGGCGAGCAACGCCGGGTCGGACAAGACATCGGCCGCGGTGGCGGCCATCACCTTGGCGACATGGACCATGCCCTTGTGCGCCGCCGGAGTTTTGCCTTGCGCCGTCAGTTGCCATGAGTGACCCGGCGTTCCAACGGCATAGGTGGCCCCGCGCGCTTGCACCGTGGGCACCGCCCAACTGACATCGCCCACGTCGGTGGAGCCAACCATCTTGGCTCCACGCGCCTCGAGCGGAACCAAGCGGTCGCATAGCGGCGCATCGGTCACTGGCAGGCCGAAACGGCTATGGGCGGAAACGATGTCGTCGCGTGTGAGCGTGGCGCGTATCTGTTCCGCGAACGCGCGGTCCGCGGCATCGAACTCGGGCGGGCCGAGCCGCTCGAAATTGGCGAACATGGCCCGCTCCAGCGGGGTGTTCGGCAGCAGGTTGCTCATGGCGCTGACGACGCTGCTCGTCACTGTCGTCTCTGTCATCAGCGCGGCGCCCTCCGCCACCTGCTTCACCCGCTCCACCAGCGGCCATAATGTGGGGAGTTCGGCCGCCCGGACGAGGTAGCGCAGCTTGGCCGCCGATTGGACGACGTTGGGGGCGATGCCGCCGGCGTTCAGGTAGGCGTAATGGATACGGGCATCGCTCGGCATGTGTTCGCGCAGGTAGTTCACGCCGACGTTCATCAACTCGGCCGCGTCAAGCGCTGACCGGCCGAGATGCGGCGCTGCCGCGGCATGGGACGCGCGGCCGGCGAAGCTGAAGTCGATCAGCGATATGGCAAGGGATTCAGCCACGTTCCCGCCGGAGAACGGCGCTGGATGCCAGGAGATGGCGACATCCACATCGTCGAACACACCGTCACGCACCATGAACGTTTTCGCAGCGCCACCCTCTTCCGCCGGGCACCCGTAATAGCGCACGCGGCCGGGGATGCCTTGGGCAGCAAGCCAGTCTTTCACTGCGGCCGCTGCGAGCATGGCGCCGGCGCCCAGCAGATTGTGGCCGCACGCATGGCCGGCGCCGCCGTCGGCGAGCGGACGGTGCTCGGCCACGCCCGCTTCCTGGCTCAACTCGGGCAAGGCGTCGAACTCGCCAAGTATAGCGATGACTGGGCCGCCCTCGCCGGCTTCGCCCATGACCGCCGTTGGCATTCCGGATAGCCCCGTGCTTACGCGAAAGCCCTGTGCCTTGAGCAGGGCCGCGTGGTCGGCCGCGGAACGGACCTCTTGATAGTTGAGTTCCGGCGTTTCCCAAATCCGGTCGCTCAGGGCGATGAAGGCTTGCTGCTTGGCTTCGACCCGGTGCCAAACGTCGGCGCTGTTCTGCATATGACTCCCTCCGAAAGCGTCTGGTATCCTGGTCCGGCGGTTCGGCGCGTTGCGGTTGGCGCGTTGCGACCTCGGCCGCGATCAGGGCACTGGTGAACCTTCCTGTCTAGTGTCCTGCCGCTGATGTCCGCATGCGGCTTTCAGGGATGGGCAGGCCACTCCGTGTTTGTTTTCGATTGTCCACGATCGATGTGAAGCTGCACTGATTTCAGGTACGGGACACGAGTGCAGTTCGCGGTTCCGGCGTTCCAGCCGGCTGCACCTTTCCGAGCTCGGATCGTCAAACGCGCCCTGTTGATGCAGGGCCACCGGTTGTTGCAGACGAAGGGCACGAAATTTTTTCGTTTTCGCAAGATCGAAAAAGCTTCCTTCCCTGATCTTATGTTAGCGGATTTTCGTAAGGACTGAGTAATTAAAGACGGACAGTCGCATTTATGTGGCAAAGCGCTGGAGAACTCGATTTAGAAAGATGCGGCTTTAACGGTTTAATACTGCTGCGATGACGCTCTGAGTAGTAGTACTGACCTGATTCATACTTTACAGATTCTGCTTTTACGCAATCAGACGCCATACTTAACGGCGGGCGTGATGGCGCGCCCGCTTTCACTCCGGAGGAGTTCGATGGGTTACTCTACAACACTTGCATCATTGGCGCCGAGTTCGCGGATCAGCCAAGACTCTGTGCATATAAGTCCACGAACAGCGATGTACAACAGGTTACCCCAAGTGATGCAACCGTTCCTGACCTGGCTGACGGCGCAACCTCTACCAGGAGACGCAGTGAAGGAGCGTTCACCCTTGATCTTTGTCGGATTTGCTCACCTTCAGGTTCTAAGTGGTTTCTTGATGGGATTACTAATCGCGCCTCGATCAGTTGCTTTTCTCATGCTTGCCATGCTGCTTGTAACTGCCGGCCTCGGCTTATTTCAGGTGGTTGTCTTTCATCATTGTTCGCACCTGACAGTTTTTGGCAAACGAGAGATCAATATTCTTGTTGGCCGTTTGATATCAGTCATCCTGCTCTTCAAGCACTTTGACAGCTACCGGCATGAGCATATGCTACATCACAGTCACAACAAGCTGCTGACCGACGAAGACGAGTTCGCCGACTTTGTCTTTCAAACCTGCCAACTGAAAGCAGGAGAGCCGATCAACACGCTAAGAATGCGAGTCTTGCTGCACATAGTTTCTCCAATCTTTCACGCTCGCTTTACGTATCGTCGTATTCGAGCGGCTTGGGGTTCACCGCGCCGCATCGATACCGCTGTGGGCGTAACATTCTGGGCCGGTAGTGCCCTGGCCGCGACCATCACCGGCCACGGACAAATGTATTTACTACTCTGGGTTGTTCCAGTCACAGTGTTGTTGCAAATTGCTACGGTCGGTAGAATACTTTGCGAACACAGTTTTCCCGATCTTGACATCATCCGTGTTCGTGGCCGCGACCTCGCCAGCCATGCGACCGGCGGCGTGTTTGCGGGCTCCATGCCTCCAGCCGCTTCCGCCATAACGCTGGCTGGTTTCGCGCAATGGCTCGGGTGGTGGATCTCGATGCTCGTGATCCAACTGCCAGTGCGTTTGGTGATCCTGGTGGGGGATGCGCCGTGTCATGACTTCCACCACCGCAAGCCTGCTAGCCGACGCTGGACCAGCTACATTCAGGCTCGCCAAAACGACCGGGAGGCGAGCTTGACGTCAAAGGCGGGCTACCATGACACCTGGGGCTTGTTTCAGGCCATCGATGCCACGCTGATCAGCCTTTCGCGCCTGCCCCCCGGGACGCAAATCTAGCCAGAGCCTCTCCCTGGTCAGCACTGGCGCACTCGGGTCTCCCTCTCCTGTTCTTTACGGGAGAGGGTCGAGGCGCGAGGTCGTCGGCGTCGTGACGCGGTGATGTGGCGGCTTGCGCCCTCATCCCGGGGTGGTCCCAACGGCGGGAGCCGGATCAGTCATGCGAGTGGGGTCGTGCTCTAGCGTTTGACGAACTTCAGATCCGGGACACTAGGATCCAATCATCTCGTCACGGGCGATTTTGGCCGGCAGGATGATACGCGTTTGACTGCTGGTGCTGGTACGTCGCTCGTTGAGCAAGACGGCATCGTGCGCTTCCACCACTCGCCGAGCGGTCAGCATCCGCTCGGTGCCAGGCCCAAGCAGTAAACTCGGTTCGTCACTGGAGGCGGCACGCGGCGATAGGTTGACCAAGTACGACGAGACTGCCTCATCCATGACACTGACCAGGAGCTCGACATCACCGTCACTGCGGCGTGCCGCAGTGATCTTGACCTCAGAGCCCTCGACCGCGCGCGCAAGGGATGCGCTTACGATCGTCTTGAGCGCCATGTGCATGCCGTCTCGGTCGACACATATCGAGATGGTGCGTGTGGGCAGTTGGACCGTAAGGTCGATATTGCCACGCACGCTGATCGGGTATGCCACCCGGTAGACGCTGCGCACGATGCCGCCGAGGTCGAGCCACTGCATGTCCAGTGGCAGCCGCTCCTCTCCCGAGCTCGCCAGCAGACGCGCGTCGTTGGCCAGCAACACGAGTTCGCGCGAACTTTGCGCCAGTTCGGCGGTGGCTTGCTGTAGCAGACCATCGCCAGCGGCCTCGGCGTAGTTGGTGCATGCGTGCACCATGCGCTCGATGCGTTCGATTGGCGGCTGCAGGCCTGCAGACAAGGTCTTGAGGAACTCGGATTGGGTCCGGCTTGCCTCTTCAATCGACTGCTTGGCCTGGCGCAACCGCCGCTCGGCATGTTTGCGGTAGATCACATCCAGATAGACCGACAATGCGGCCTCAATCAGCTCTTGGTCGCCGGACTCGAACGGGCGCGTTATGTTCCCCTCGGAGCGATTGCCGAGGACCAACGCGTATCCACTCGACTTGTCATAGGCCCACAGAATATACGGCAACCGCAGCACGTCCAGCAGGCCCGGCGGCGGCCGGTCGAACCGCAGTGAGCTGGTGAAGTAGAAGTCGGGCGCATTGTTGATCGCCACGATCTCGTTGATTTCTCGGCCGGTCCCGGCGATGGCGTGAGCGAGCAGAAAGCGGCCGCTGCCAGCAGGCTCCTCGCGCAGCAAGGCGGCACGGTCACAGAGTGCGTTCTCAATGATGATCTGCAGCAGGGAGCCGCCGATGTCGTCGGTCTCCTGGGTGGGCTCGGCCAAGCGATAGGCTTCTCGCACCAGGCGCACGACCGTGCGGCTACGGCGCGCTTCCAAGAACGCCTGGCTTTGCTCTTCCTGCAGGCGCAGCAGCCGTGCGCCGAGCTCGTTGCATTCACGACGATAATACTGCAGTTCCCGCTCAACAGGGCTGCCCATGCCATCGCGATTGGCTATCATTTTCTATGTGTCACGACGGTGAGGACGCCAGTCCAATCGAGCGGGCGGCTGATCCCCTGCACGGGGGCAATTTCCACTCCGGAGTAAAAGCCAAGCAGCGGCAGCACGGGGTCGAAATGCTGCATCAGCAACTCGGCCTCCTCCATCGAAGCCCCGCTGCGGCCGCTCGCCCGGCCGGCGCAGTCGATATAAAGCCCGAAGAGTGCATCCCGTCCGCGCGTCTCAGCCACCATGGCAGCGGCGCCTTGCCGCACCGACTCGAGCATGAGTGCATTGTCCCGTGCCATGATTTGCACTTTGGTTCCACGTTTAAAGTCAGGTTCGAACAAGGTGATTGCGCCGCTGGCTCGATCAGCCATGAGAATCAGCCGGTTAACGTATGAATTCTCATCGTATTCGGCAAACGGGTCACCGTGTTTTTCGCCCAGCGTCGCGATCAGCGACAAGCCACTGCCATCTGTGCTGCCAATGCGCAAACCCAGCATTCGCTCCAGCACGGTCAGCGCCGGCTCGCCATCGAGTTCATACACGACGGCTCCATCGATGCGGGTGATTTCCATGAAGCTGCTCACTGGCCGGCACCCGTGTAGGATCACCGTCTGCGCATCGATCGCCGGTGGAAACACCAGAGCCACAGCCGTGTGCTTGCATGCCTCAACGCCATCGAAAATCCAACCGTCCGATATGTTAAGGTCCGTCAACATCCCTCCGCCGATTAGGTTGACCCGCTTGCCCTGCAATCCAGCGTTGAAACCTTCCACGATAGCACTGGCATAATGCAACCGGCGCGGTGTGGTTGAGGCGAGGCTGTCGAACAACAGTACGACAACAGCGTTGTCCGAGGCAGCAGCGGCCACTTCCCGTCCGAGCGCCGCGCCGGCTTCGACCTCACCCTCCAGCAAACCGCGAGTGAGATAGACCTGTGGGCGCAAGCTGTCGGCGTCAAAGGCCAAGACGCCGAACTCGAGCCCGCTATAGCCATACCGATTACAGCCAATCACCCCGGCGGCCGAACCGCCCACGATCGGGATGTCACCCCAGCGTCCCCGTATCGTTGCGAGCACGGGAGCGGGATTATGCTTGCCGCCACAGAACACCAGTAAGAACACTGGTTTGAAGTCACCCAAGTCGTCGCAGCAGGCAGTCACCGCCGTTACCGTGTCGTAGTGAGTCGAAAACGCAGCTCGGACCATTGGGATGGATCTCCGGCGTCAGCCTCCACGAAAGGCCCGCCGATGTTTCGCTTGGAAAGCTCACCGCTCCTCCAGCACAAAGATCATGATTGTATTCAACTAGCAAGGGTGAAAGCAGATCGCCCGGTCCAAAGCGCGCTCGCGCCGCCGCCGTGTCAACGCCGCCAAGCTGGTCTGTGCATACAATTGCAGTACTTACCGCGCCGCTGCACAGTACCGCCGAATATGGCTGCCTGGCGACGCACCCACCAGGATTGACTTGAAGCGCAGCGCCGAATGCGCGTAGTACTCGTCCCCGGACAGATGATCGACCGCAATTGCCTCATGTTTGGTCCACAACGCCATCGCCCAGGGCGCCGCAGCCGAGCAGAGCCTGCTCCGGTCCAACGCGCCCGCGAGCAAACTCTCGTCCGGTCTCGTGGCAAGCAGCTTAATCCGCAAGCGATGTGCAGTTGGCTAGGTGATGCTCCAGCCGTGACCAGCACCGGCTGGAATGGCCGTTGAGCGCTACCCAGCCCGAGACCGACGCAGCCGCTGGGGTTCGAAGGCGCAGCGGGGCCGCTGAGCCGCCCATTGGCACGGGGCCACGGGTGCGGCTCCGGCGGATGGGGCAGATGGGAGCCGGGGCGGTGACGTCCGAAAGCGTGCTCCCGCTCGGCCGCAAGACCCGCGCGCTGCTTGCCATTCTGGCACTGGCCGGGGCCCGCCCGATGGCCCGCACGCGCCTTGCCGAACTGCTCTGGTCCAAACGCCCGGAAGAGTCGGCCCGCGCCTCGCTGCGGCAGGAAGTTCACCGCCTGGTGGAGGCGCTGCAGCCGATCCATGCCGACATCCTGTTGCCCTCACGCGACCGCCTTGCCGTCAATGCCGATCTCATCTGGACTGATGTGGACTGTGTCCTACGCGCCTCGGTGGCTGAGCCAGCCGCTTTGGCCTTGCTGAACGCCGAGGTGCTGGACGGCTTTGACGAGCTTGACCCAATGTTCGACACCTGGCTTGCCGCGGAACGCGAGCGCATCCACGACAAGGCGCGCAGCGTGGCTGAAGCCGTGTTGCGCGACCGGAGCGACCCGGACCGGGTGATCTTGGCCGCCAAGCAGGTGCTGGCCTTCGACAAAGCGCATGAGGGCGCATGGCGGGCCTTGATGCTGGCATACACCGCCTTGGGTGAGCGCGGCCTGGCAATACAAAGCTTCGAACAATGCCGGGCAGCACTGGCTGACCTCCTGAGCGCCAGCCCGTCGCCCGAAACCACTCGCTTGATCGTGGAAATCCGTGGCGGCGCGCCCGCCGAAACCACCCTGGACGCGACGCTGGCTCCCGGTTTGCGGACACGCGGCGCAAGGCCGGTCGGCGCCAAGCTTGGCGTGCTCCCGTTGCGGCTCAGTGCTGGTGCCGAATTCGCTCAATTGTCGCACAACCTGGCCGAGGAAATCACCGCCGCACTGGGGCGGTTCGGCTGGATCCAGCTCGTTTCCGCAAGCTCCATGGCACAATTTGGCAGCCGTGACGAAACCCTGTTGCGCCAGACGTTCGGCCTGGATTTGCTGGTGGATGGCCGGGTGCAGCACGTCGGCGGCGCAGTGCGGGTGTCCCTGCAGTTGCTGGACCTGCGTG
>CAXTRX010000119.1:0-9570 GCA_964246785.1 uncultured Acetobacteraceae bacterium
GCTAGACCCGTTTCAACGTCCGCTCCCAGCGGACACTCGAGTTGAAACGGGTCTAAGGGTGGTTGACGCCGAGACCGGGTGTCGTGCAGACCGCATCGATTGCCCGGCACCCCGTCAAAGGGCTAAAACTCCGCCCAGCTCTCCTCGTTCGTTGGCATGGGTGCGGCGTTTACCCGCTGTTTGACGGGAGCGTGCGGTGGCTTCGGCCGCTTGGCCGGCGGCATCTGGCTAGGCGCGTGTTGCAGGCTTTGTGCTGGAATTTTGTGTAAAGCTTGGTGACTCGCCGGTTCACCCGGAGCATCGCCAAGCTGGAACTTTCCGACCAAGCTGGAGAGTTGCGTGGTCTCTTGCGACAACGAGTGAGTGGCCGCGGTCGATTGCTCGACCATCGCCGCATTTTGCTGGGTCACTTGGTCCATCTGGTTTATCGCGGAGTTCACCTCGTGTAGTGCCGTCGCCTGCTCCTTGGTACTGTGCGTGATTTGGCCGACAGTGGCATTGATGTCAGCGACTTTAACCACGATCCGCCCCAACGCCTTGCCGCTTTCGTTCACGAGGTCCACGCCTGCCTTCACCTGCTGCCCCGAAGCCGAAATCAGCGCCTTGATTTCCTTGGCGGCCCCAGCCGAGCGCTGCGCCAGCGCCCGCACTTCCGATGCAACAACGGCAAAGCCGCGGCCAGCGTCCCCGGCCCGTGCTGCTTCTACGCCGGCGTTCAAAGCCAACAGGTTCGTTTGGAATGCAATCTCGTCGATCACGCCAATGATCTGGCTCACTTGCATTGACGATTGCTCGATGGTGCTCATAGCCGCAACCGCTTGACTGACGATTTGTCCCGCCTGCTCGGCATCGGACTTGGCGCTTGCCACCATCGCCTGAGCATGAACGGCCCCCTCAGACGTCGTCTTGACAGTCGCAGTGATCTGGTCGAGCGCTGCCGCAGTCTGCTCCAAACTTGCCGCCTGCTGTTCGGTGCGCCGCGAAAGATCGTCCGAAGCCGACGAAATTTCCTGCGTTCCCAATTGGATTGCTTGGGCGCCCTCGGCAATGCGGACGAGGGTTGACTGCAGATTGTCATGAGCGACGTTGAAATCCGTGCGCAACTTTGCAAACGCGGGTCCAAACGGCTCCTCGATTGAGCGATCGAGGTTGCCGGCAGCAAGCCTCGTCAGACCCTCGCCGATGTGGATGAGGTCGGTAATGTCAGTGGCAAACTTCACGACCTTTATGACCTTGCCATTCAGGTCGAAGATCGGGTTGTAGGACGCCTGGATCCAGACCTCCTTACCACCCTTGCCAAGCCGCCGAAACGACGCGTTGACAAAGCTGCCGCTCTTCAAGCTGTTCCAAAACGCCTGGTATTCGGGCGAAGCAGCGTAAGCGGGCTCAACAAACAGGCGATGATGCTGGCCTTTGATCTCGTCCAGGCGATAGCCTAGCAAGTTTAGGAAGTTGTTGTTGGCGCACAGCACTTCGCCATCCGAGGTAAACTCAACGATCGCCTGCACAAGCGAGATAGCGTTGATCTTACCCTCGAATTCCGCATTGCGCAGTTTCTCGGCGGTGACAACCGTCGCTACCTTGACGACTTTTTGCACCACACCTTTTGCATTCTTCACCGGGTTGTAGGACGCCTGAATCCAGACTTCTCGCCCGCCCTTTGCAATCCGCTTGTACTCCTGGGACTCGAACTCGCCACGGCCAAGCCTCTCCCAAAACGCGCTATACTCAGCACTGCGCGCGGTATCGGGTTCAACAAATATTCTGTGATGCTGGCCTTTGATCTCCGGCAGGCTGTAGCCCATTGCCTCGCAGAAATTCTCGTTCGCCGAAAGGATGGTTCCGGTCGGGCTGAATTCGATGATGGCCAACGATCGTCCGAGCGCATCAAGCGTCGCTTTGGGGCCGCCTTTAGAGCCAAGTCGGCTTCTGTAGCCAAATCGTATCCCGAACAAATGTGGCTTCCTTACAGGAGGTGCTGCTTGAAGCCCCATCGTACGACCAGAACATGGATGAACCTTTAACGGCCACCTAACAGCCAACTCCCACCCTCAGCAGGTAGAGCCTGCAATACGGCCATCAAACAGCATCACACGGTATGCCGCGCGCAGGATGGCAGCGCTCCTTACTTAAGCCGTTCCCGAAGGGACAGAGCCTTCCGCCAGATGGGCTGGCGCCCGCTTTACACCCGCCGCACAAAGCCTGGTGCATCCGGCGGCTCGGCCCAGCTCTCGGTGATGCGGCTGACCGCAGCCATGCGCGGCCCACGGCGGCACAAGCGCAACAACTCCTCCACCGCAGCGATGTCGCCATACACCAGCGCCTCCACCGAGCCATCCGCCCGGTTTCGCACCCAGCCATCAACCCCAAGGCGGACCGCTTCAGCCACGATCCAGTCGCGATAGCCCACGCCCTGCACGCGGCCGGTGATCACCAACTGCTTTGCCCTCACCGCACCAGCTCCATGTACGCAGCGGCTTGCAGGATCTCGGCGTCCACATGAGCCCGGCGTTGCTCGGCTTGCGGGTCGGTGCCCCATAGCTCGGCCTGAAAGGTCTCGTCCACGCGGGCGAGCCCAGCGGCCTCGGGCGCAGCCAAGGCCCCCCGAGCAACAGCAAGTCCGAGCACCAGGCTGCCCAACGCCGGCACAACGATCCCTAAGCCTGCCAACACCCAGCCGTTCTCGGCCATCACCGCCCGGTGCAGCGCGGCGAGCGCAGCCGGATGTTGCGGCACGAACATGACTCCCTCTGTAACGGTGAGAGCTGCGCCGAGCTCGTTTTGAGCCCAATCCAACCAGGGATGCCAGGCACGGTGCTGCCGCTCCACCAGGGTCGGCGGGGTGTCGGCCCGGTAGCACAGCAGGTCGGTTTCGCCGTAGGCGGCAATTGCGGCGGCGACAGGCGCCGGGTCGGGCACAATGCGGAGCTGTGCGGTGCCTGCCAGGCGAGTCAGCGGGACGTCGGTGTAGTCCATCTCTCCGCTTTCGGCCCCGGCACGCTGCCATTCGTGCGCCACCGCTTCGGCCAGCGCGACGCGCGGCACCAGCAAGGGTGGTCCGTCCGGCAGGCGCAACGGCTTGCCATCAAGCTGCACGCCCCACCCATCTGGCGAGGAGACCGGACGCGTCTGCGTCCACACCCGCCTCACCGCAGGAGGCTACGCAACAGGTCGGCAGGCTTCATCGACTTAAGTGCGACAGCGGTGGGCATAGGGCCCTCCCGACCGTCGCGCGCGGCCGTCAACGCGGCGGCGCAATCGTCCGGCGGGTTTGATGGGCCACCGATGCTGATGCCCGAACGGCCAGCTTCGCCGCTAGGCGACTCCATGGCCACAACCGGATGCAGCAGCGTGCCATCCAGCCGCAACGGCGCAGCCACGCCGGTGTTGCCCAAACGCACCAAAGGCCGCAGTTGAAGTGCAAGCGTCTCGCTGCCCAGGTTCGCCGTGCCGCTGGCATCCAGCAGCAGCCGTGCCGTGTCGAGCTTGAAGGCGGCGAGAGCGACTTGGCCGGATTGCGCATTCAGACGCATGGCGAGGCAACGCACCGCGCTTTGGCCGCCGAGATCAAGCCCAAGCCCGGCCGGCTTCAGCGTGTCTCCGAGCGCGGCCGCCAGGTCGGCATTGGCAATTGCACCATCCACCAGCGCAATGCCGGCATGCCCGGTCAGGTCGGCGGCCAGGGCGCGCGGTGTGTCGCCGGAGGCTTGCAGGGCGATGTCCATCTCGGCCGAACCAACGGAACCCGGCGGCAGCCGAAGCGCCAGCAGCAGCGTGCCGATGGCAAAACCAGGCGAGCGCAGCGTGACTGCGACCGGGTGCGGCTCGGTCTGTGCGCTCGCGGTGGCGGATAGCGCAACCGGACCCTCGGGGGCCACGAGCGAGAATGGGGACAGGGTGAGTGCGCCGTCGCTTAAGGCAAGGTGCCCGGTGGCGTTGTGGTAGTCGGCGCCGCCAGCATGAAGCGTCCCGATGGAGAGTTGCAGGTCGGCGTCGGCCGAGCGCAGCACGGGCCAGGGCAGGGGCGTATCAGGGATGAGATACTGCACGCCGGGCGAGGGCGGCGCCGTAGCCCCCTCAGCCTGGGCGGGAGCGGGACTGGCGGGTGTCTTGCGGGGTGTGAGGAGATTGCCCACCGCATTGGCGTCCAGGCGGTTGGACACCAGCGTGCCGCGCAAAGTGGGCCGCGGACTGGACGTGTAAGCCACGTCGCCCGAGACGTCTCCCATTGGGCTGGCCGCCTGCAGCCCGCGTATCGCCAGCGCGGGGCCGGCCGGCATGACGCTGGCGCTGACGTGCCAAGGGCCCGCTGGCAGCGCCCCGGACGCTTCGATCTGCACGGCTTGGCTCGGGAACTTCGCTAGCGGCATTGGCGGCACGGTTACGGTCACGTGCAGGCCCTGCAGCTTGGGCAGCCGAACAGCCAGCAACGGCTCGAGCGTGGCCGTGTCCGCGGCAGTCGCGACCACCTTGCCGGCCACCGCATCGGCTGCCGGGTCGTAAGCGACGTCGGCAGCCACGGTCGCACCAGCGGCGGCGAGCGTGAGGTTCAAAGGATAGGCTGTGCCGGCGGGATGGCGCCCAAGCACCAGCTCGCCGTTTACGGCAGTGCCGTTCAACTGACCATCGACCCCAAGCCGCACCGGGTCGGCTGCAAGGTTCACGCTTAGCTCCGGCAGGTCCAGCACCTCCGTGCGACCCGGCGGCAGCTCCCGCGCGGTGATATGCGCACCCTGCAGCCGCAACGTGTCAATGCTTGTGAAGCGACGGTGGCGGTGCAACGCGGGCGCAGCGGATCGCGGGCCCGACGGGGGCGAGCGGAACACCCAATTGGCCGTTCCAGCCGCATCCCGCTCCAGCAGGATATCGGGCTGCACCAGCGTGGCGGCGATGATCTCGACCTGGCCACGCAGCAGCGGCACCAAGGCCAGGCGCGCCTCCACCCGCTTCACGGTGGCCATCTCGGGGCGGCTGCCTCCTGGCAGGTTTGCCAAAGCCAGGTTGGTGATTGAGATGCCCGGCGTGAAGCCCCAAAGCGGCCGGACCTTGCCGGCGATGGTCAGCCGCCGCCCCGTGGCGCGGAACGCCGCCTGCTCAATATGGGCCTTGAGCGAGCCCGAGCGCAGCAAGGCGGTTGCCGCCACCCCCGCGCTTGCCGCCAGCACGCCCAAGGCCACCAGCGCAAACAGCCAGCGTTTCACCATCACTGCTCCGGTTCCTGCGCCACGCTACTTAGGGTGACGCCCCTGCCACACCACGGCCGCAGTGGCGGGAGCGTGAAAGCCCATGGTGGCAAAGGTGTCACGCATGTGCGGCGGCAGCTCGGCGGTGACGGTCAGGCTGCCGCCTGCGGGATGGGGCAAGGTGAGCGTGCGGGCATGCAGGTGCAGCCGGTCGGCCAGGCCCTCTACAAACGAGCCGCCGCTGCCGTTGTCGCGCGGCTCGGCATATTTCTCGTCGCCCACAATCGGCGTGCCCAGGCTCACGCAGTGCACGCGGAGCTGATGGGTGCGGCCAGTGAGCGGCTGCAGCTCCAACCAGGCGAGCTTGCGGCTGGCGGTGTCGAGCGTGCGGTAGTTGGTGTAGGCGCGCTGGCCGTCCTTGTCGCGACGGTCGGCCGCAATGGTGCGCTCGCCAAACGCGCTGGTGACGCGCTTGAGTGGCTGGTCGATCTGGCCCTCTTCCGGGTTCGGCCGGCCTACCACCACGGCCCAGTAGGTCTTTTCCACGTCGCGGCTGCGGAACGCGGCGGCAAGCTTGGCCGCAACGCCTGCCGTCCGGGCAAGCACGATCACGCCCGAGGTGTCACGATCCAGCCGATGCACCAGGCGGGGACGGTCGCCGCCGTCGCGCAGGGCATCCAGCATGCCGTCCAGATGGCGGGCGATGCCGGGTCCGCCCTGGCTGGCCAACCCCGACGGCTTGTTCAGCACGATGATCTGCTCGTCGCGATGCAGCACCATGCGCTCGAGTTCGCGCGCTTCCGCCGGGTTGACGGCGGCAATCGGCTTCTCCGGGGAGGCAGGCAGCGGTGGCACGCGCACCGCCTGGCCCGGCGCCAAGCGGGCGGATGCGTCCACCCGGTGGCCATCGACGCGGATTTGGCCGGTGCGGCAGAGCTTTTGCATCGCGCCCTGGGTCAGCGCCGGATAGCGGCGGCGCAGGAAGCGGTCGAGCCGGCTATCGGCCTCGTCGTCGGGAACGGTTTGCAGGGAGACGGCCATCCGGGTCAGGCGGCGGCTGATACTTCGGCGCGCACGCCGCGCAACAGGCCGATCAAGCGGCCGAGCACCTCCGGCAGCTCGCCCCGCGAAACCACCATGTCGATCATGCCGTGAGCATGGAGGTATTCGGCGCGCTGGAAGCCTTCGGGCAAGGTCTCGCGGATGGTTTGTTCAATCACGCGGGCGCCGGCAAAGCCGATCAGGGCGCCGGGTTCGGCAATCTGCACGTCCCCCAGCATGGCGAAGGACGCGGTGACCCCGCCGGTGGTGGGATCGGTCAACACGGCGATGTAGGGCAGCCCGGCCTCCTTGACCATCCGCATGGCAATGATCGTGCGGGGCATCTGCATCAAGCTGAGCGTACCTTCCTGCATCCGCGCGCCCCCGGACGCGGTGAAGATGACCAGTGCCGCTTCCTGCAGCACGGCGAGGCGGGCGGCGGAGACGATGCCTTCGCCAACCGCCGGACCCATGGAGCCGACCAGGAACTCGAACGCCATGGCCGCAACCACGGCTTTCTGGCCGCCCACCGTGCCATGGGCCACGACAATGGCCTCCTCCAGGCCGGTTTCCTCCCGCGCCTCGCGCAGCCGGTCGCTGAAGCGCTTGCTATCGCGGAAGCGGAGCGGGTCAATGGCGGCCTTAGGGAGTTCGATCCGCGAATACTGGCCGCCGTCGAACGTGTAGCTGAGGCGCTCGAGGGCAGTGGGCCGCATGTGGTGGCTGCAATGCGGGCAGACCTTGAGGCTGCGCTCGAGGTCCTTGCGGAACACCATCTGCTGGCAGGCCGGGCATTGCAGCCATAGGTTCTCCGGCACCTCTCGCACTTCCTGGCCCAGCCAGGAGCGGATTTTCGGTCGCACAATCTCGGTGAGCCAGCTCATGTGGCCGGCTCCAGGGCGCGTGCCGTGGCGCTGCGGACACCCTCGGCGAGGCCGCGCACCTGGTCCAGCACCCGGCTTACGGTTGCGCCAGAGGGGCGCCCTTCGCTGTCCAGGCTGGCCGCCAGGGTGTCGATCAGGGCGGAGGCGACCACCACCGCGTCGGCCACTGCCACGCTCTGCGCCGCCTGCGCCGGGCTGCGGATGCCGAAGCCCACGGCAATCGGCAGGTCGGTGGCACGCCGGAGCCGCGGGATGGCTTCGGCCAGATGCTCCGCGGTGGCGGCCCGCGTCCCGGTGATGCCGGTGATGCTGACGTAATAGACGAAGCCCGAACAGCCGCGCAGCACTTGCGGCAGCCGTTCGTCATGCGTGGTGGGTGCGACCAGGCGGATCATGTCGAGCCCGTGAGCGTCGGCCGGGCCGTCCAGCCAGTCAGACTCCTCGCTTGGCAGGTCGACCACGATCAACCCGTCCACCCCGGCGGCGGCGGCCTCGGTGCAGAAGCGTTCGGGGCCGAAGGAGAGGATGGGGTTGAGGTAACCCATGAGGATAACAGGCGTTTGGCGGTCTTCGGCGCGGAACTCGGCGATCATGGCCAGCGTGCCCGCCACCGTGGCGCCAGCCTTGAGCCCGCGCAGCCCGGCCGCCTGGATGGTGGGGCCGTCGGCCATTGGGTCGGTGAACGGCATGCCGATTTCGATGAGGTCGGCCCCCGCTTCGGGCATGCCGCGCAGGATCGCCATGGCGGTGTCACGATCGGGGTCGTAGGCCTCGAGGAACGTGATGAGGGCGCCGCGATGCTCGGCCCGCAGGGCGGCAAAGCGGGCCGCGATGCGCCCGGGGCCCTCCATTCTAAGCTCTCTCCCTTTGGGAGAGGGTCAGGGTGAGGGGGCCGGAGCCACTCACTAGGCCGCCCTGGAGGAACAGGCCCCTCACCCAACCCTCTCCCAGAGGGAGAAGGCTCTGAAGTGCCCCCGCTTGAACAGCCATCAAAGCTTGACCCCAAGATGCTCGGCCACAGAGAAGATGTCCTTGTCGCCACGGCCGCATAAATTCATCAGGATGATGTCGTCGGGCGCCATGGCAGGCGCGATCTTGGCGACATGGGCAAGCGCATGGGCTGGCTCCAGCGCGGGAATGATCCCCTCCGTGCGGGTGCAAAGCTGGAATGCGTCAAGTGCCTCCTGGTCGGTGGCGGCGACGTAGTCCACGCGGCCGATCTCGTGCAGCCAGGCATGTTCGGGTCCGATGCCAGGGTAGTCCAACCCGGCGCTGATGCTGTGCGCCTCGTCGATCTGGCCATCCGCGGTCTGCAGCAGGTAGGTGCGGTTGCCATGCAACACGCCGGGCCGCCCGCGCGACAGGCTGGCGGCATGCTCCCCGCTGTCAAGGCCGCGCCCTGCCGCTTCCACGCCGACCAGGCGGACGTCCTGGTCATCCAGGAACGGGTGGAATAACCCCATAGCGTTGGAGCCGCCCCCGATCGCTGCAACCACCGTGTGCGGCAGGCGGCCCTCAGCGGCATGCAATTGAGCCCGCGCCTCGATACCGATCACCGACTGGAAATCGCGCACCATCGTCGGATAAGGGTGCGGCCCGGCCACCGTGCCGATCAAATAATAGGTGTCCGCCACGTTGGCGACCCAGTCGCGCATGGCTTCGTTCATCGCGTCCTTCAGCGTGCCCGCGCCCGAGTCAACCGGCACCACCTCGGCGCCAAGCAGCTTCATCCGGAACACGTTGGGCTTCTGCCGCTCGACGTCGGTCGCGCCCATGTAGATGGTGCATGGCAGGCCAAACAGCGCGCAGACCGTGGCGGTCGCCACGCCATGCTGCCCGGCTCCGGTCTCGGCAATGATGCGCGTCTTGCCCATCCGGTTGGCAAGCAGGATCTGGCCCATACAGTTGTTGATCTTGTGCGAGCCAGTGTGGTTCAGCTCGTCGCGCTTGAAGTAGACGCGGGCGCCGCCAAGCTGCCGGGTCAGCCGTTCGGCAAACCATAGCGGACTGGGACGGCCGACATAGTCGCGCAGGTATCGGTCGAGCTCCTGCTGGAACGCCGGGTCGCGCTTGGCCGCGTCGTAAGCGGCCTCCACCGACAGCACGAGCGGCATCAGCGTCTCAGCCACGAACCGGCCGCCGAAGCTGCCGAAGCGTCCGCGCTCGTCGGGGCCCGAGCGTAAGGTGTTTGGGCGGGTCATTTCATTCATGTGCGGCTCCCATCCCAGGGAAATAGCGCAGGTCGCGGCTTGGGCCAACTGCGGCCCGCGCGCGGCTCCTACCCTGTCAATAGACCTTGCAGGATAGCGCGCACACTGGAAGTGGCGCGCTGCCGCCTTCCGACCGTGGTGCTCGCCGAGTGTGGCTAGGCCCGCAGCCCGGCTGCTTTGGCGCCTGCTGCGGCCATTGCGGTCACTGCGGTGTGGACGATGTCGCGGGCGGTGAGGCCGGCGTTGGCGAGT
>CAXTRX010000120.1:0-9549 GCA_964246785.1 uncultured Acetobacteraceae bacterium
GCCGGCGGTCCGGTCAGCCCGCCGGGAGCGCCTGCGCACGCGACCGACGGGCAGGACACCGCAAGCCACGCGGATGGTGCAAGCAATGGTGCCGCGTGGATGGGCAAGCTCAAGCAATGGTGGGACCAGCATTCGGTCTATCCGAAAGAAGCGTCGCAGACCAACGAGGGTACGTCGACCGAAATGGTGCAAGGGTCGGGCTCAAGCGTGCTCGACATGGCAGCGTTGGCAGTGTTTCGCGACGCCCATCTGCCCCCGTTCCCGCCGGGCACGCCCGCGCAGCCGGCTAATGTCGTGGTGACGTTGCACTATCGCCCGGCGGACAGCGGCGGCTGACGAGCGCAACCCAGAAACCCCTGGACATCTATTCATTACAACCTGTAATGCTACGATCTGTCGCCTGGCTTAAGCTGAGGCTGCTATCGGTCCGAGAGACAGGAGAACCAAGCAATGGGGTTGTCGGTCGCTTTAGCCGCCATTGCTGCGGCCTTTGTTCTAGCGCCTGTGGCTGCCGGCTACTCGCGTGCCATGTCGCAGGACTTCAGCATAACAAACCCGAGCGAGCCGGACGCAGGCCGCCGCGATCTGATGCGGCAACTGCAGGCCTGGTGGGACGTGCACGGCTACTATCCCAAGCACGCGTCGAACAACGATGAGAGGGGCAACGTCGACGTGCACTTAGGCATCCTTCCTGACGGGAGGATTGCGACGGTCGATGTGTTTGAAGCCTCGGGATCGAACTCGATTGACACAGCGGCGGTCGCGGCGTTTGCTGGAGTGTTCGTGCGGCCGTTTTCAGAGGGCGCACCGCGGGCAGAGCTCCATATTGCATTGCATTACGTCCTGGCGCACCGGCACGATCAGCCGGTGGCCGCCGAGTACGCTCCTGTGGCGTCAAAAGCGCCATTCACAATCACCAACGCTCCGGTTCATTCGCCGATTTTGAATGAGATGCTGCAAAGAACCTGCACGGGGAAGGTCGTGAAGCAGGGGATAAGAAATCATCCCTGGTACGGCGTGAGATATGAGGCCAAAGCGATCTTCTTCCGCAGGCCTGATGGCACGCCATGGGTCAGCTTTTATGAGGGCGGCTACCTCATCCTCGCGCCGGTGACCGAAGGCGGCAAGATGGTGCAGTGGACCGGGCGGCCAGAGCATCGTGGCAGCGCACAAACCTTCTTTCATCAATACACCTTATGGTCTGACGGCGATAAGCTTGACGGGAACATAGAGGTGCCTCTGGATCCCACTAGTCTCGACGCTGTTGGTATAAATACTGGAGGAACCGTCGACCTGACCTGCGCTACGGAAGTCGTGCCCGCAATCGAATGGAACTCCTGGCTGGTTAATACCATCCAACATCCACCTGGTGATCCACCCTGACCGTAACCTCCTGGACCGTCGGCGTCCAAAGAAGATCTTGCGATGCCGGTCCGATCGCTTCAGCACTCATTGCCGCGACTGCGGCAACACGTCGCGGCGGCACGGAACGATCTCACATGACTGACGAAGTTTGCTCGAGCCTATGAGTATTTGGCCGCACCGCTGCCGACTGGGGGATTGTTGATGCCAATGCGCGCTTGTCTTGCTGCTTTCGCAATATTGGCCGCAAGCGTCGTGCCCGTCGCCGCCAAGGATGACCTCGTGATCGGAATTGGCGAGTTTCCCGCCAGCCTGCACCCCCTGATCGATGCGTTGTCCATCAAGAGCTACGTTGTCGGTTTCGGGCAGCGAGCCATCACCGCTTACGTGAAGGATCGGCTGATCTGCCTATTGTGCACCGATGTGCCATCCCTGGATAACGGGCTCGCCAAGATCGTGGACGAGCCGGGCGGAAGCAAAGGCTTGGAAGTGACGATCAAGCTGCTGCCCGAACTAAAATGGGGCGACGGGCAGCCGGTGACGGCCAATGACGTGGCGTTCACCGTGCACGTCGCCCAGGATCCAGGCGCCGGGTTCAGCAACGTCAATGCCTGGAGCCGCGCCGACAGCGCGCGCGTGGTCGATGATCGCACGGTCGTGCTCCACTTGCCAAAGGCCATCGCGTCCTATGCGCAATGGGACCAACTCTTACCGGAGCACGTTGAAGGCCCGGTCTACGCGCGCGCCCACACCGCCGGCGACTACATCAACACCACCGAGTACAACCACGACCCGACCAATCCAGGGCTATGGAATGGCCCCTACCTGATCACGAAATACGATGTCGGCTCGCAGGTGGTGCTGGAGCCCAATCCCTACTGGCCCGGCATACCAGCGACCGACAACCTAAAGGCAGGCTTCAAGCACATCGTGCTCCGCTTTTTGGGCGACACGGCGGCGCTGCAGGCCAACCTGCTGTCCGGCGACATCGACGTGGACAGTTATCTGACGCTTGACCAAGCGTCGGCGCTGAAAAGCCGCGAGCCGAACCGGTTTAGCTATCTCACTTTCCCCCCGAGCCGAACCTACACCCACATTGACGTGCAAAAGGCTAATCCTATCCTACAAGACGTACGCGTCCGGCGCGCTCTGTTGATGGCCATCGACCGCCAGACCTTGAACACGAAGCTGTTCGGCGGCATGGACCTGGTGCCAAACAGCTTCGTCAGCCCGCGGGACGAGCATTATGACCCCAATATACCGACAGTGCCGTATGACCCGGCGGCCGCGCGCAAGCTGCTGGCAGAGGCGGGCTGGACGCCTGGACCGGACGGTGTGTGTCGTGACGCTGCGGGGAAGCGTTTAGCGTTCGAGTTGCTCTCCACCGCAGGCGTGCGCTATCGGGAACTTGAGATGGCGGTTATCCAAAGCGGGTGGCGGCAGATTGGAGTGGAAGCGACCCTGCGCTTCGAGCCGTCGCGCACGCTGTTCGGCACCACTGCCAAGCATCGTTCATATAGCGGCCTGATGCTTTACAATTGGACTGACCATCCTGGCGTGAGCCCACGCCGGACGCTGGGCACCGATCAAATCCCCACGGCAGACAATAATTGGAGCGGCGCCAATTATGCGGCATTTCACAACACGCAGTTCGACGCGGACATCGCTTCCGTGGAGACCGACCTTGACCCAGCCCACCAATTAGCCGCCTACGCGGACATGCAGCGCATCTACGCCGAACAACTGCCGGCCTTGCCACTGTTTATCGATGCCGGTCTGTTAGCACTACCGAAATGGCTGGACGTATCTGGAACGGGGCAGCTCGCCCCGGAGCAGGCGGAGACTTGGCAGTCTGATCAGCAACCTTGAACACCCCTGCCCGAACGCTTGCCCCGGCGTGGGCGCGGCCCGCGGAACGGGGCAGCGGAGCGTCAGCCGCATGGCGGTTGCACCTCAATGGTGACATGGGACAAAGCCGGAAACTGGGCGAGCAAGTGGCGGTAGTAATCCGGTCCTCTTGTGGTCTGCGCCGCCGCGATAGCGACGATGGCGCCAAGATGTCCCGGCCCAAGCCGCCATAGGTGCAGGTCGGCCAATGTGTCGCCTTCTGCCTCAATCACCTGCCGCACCCCGTCCATCATGCGCCGGTTCGGCACCATGTCGAGCAGGATCGCGCCGGTGTCTCGAACCAGCCCGTACGACCACGCCGCGATGACCCCGGCGCCGATAATCCCAGCGAGCGGGTCCATCCACAGCCAGCCGAAGGCACGGGCCAGCACCAGCCCGATGATGACGAGCACCGACACGGCCGCGTCGGCCAGGACGTGAATGACCGCCGCTCGCATGTTGTTGTCCTGGTGCGCGGCGCCGGCGCTATGCTCGGTTTCCATAAAGACGACGGGATAGTCGCCGCCCCCGAGCCGCACATGGGCGGTGAACTGGTGTGGCTCGGGGATCGTCGCAGCACTCTCAAGCCAGCCGCCATGATCCAGCATGGCGAAAACCTGACGTGCGCCGTCTGGCCGCACCGTCTCGATCGTCACGCCAGCCGCGATGGCGCGCTCAGGCGAAGGGCGTAGCCGGAACACGGGCGGCACACCGTCTTCGACAATGCTCAGCCGCAGCGTACCGTCCGGAGTGATAACGTTGTGCTCCTCATTGTGGCCGGCGTGATCATGGCCATGGCTGTGCCCGTGGTGGTGGTGGCCGCTGCCGCTCAGCAGCCAGACGCTGGCCACGTTCACAGCCAAACCAAGCGCCGCAATGGGGATTGCCTCGGCAAAGCGGATGGGCACAGGCGCGAACAGCCGGCTGACTGCCTCGTAGCCGATCAGCAACGCGATCATCGCCAGCACGATGGCGCTGGTGAACCCGGCCAGGTCGCCAAGCTTGCCAGTGCCGAAACTGAATCGGGCATCGTCGGCGTATTTCCGGGCGTATCGATACGCCAAGGCTGCCAGCAGCAACGCCCCCGCGTGTGTGCTCATATGCAAACCGTCCGTGACCAGGGCGATGGACCCGAAGGCAAGGCCGCCGCCGATCTCCAGCACCATCATGGCGCCGCAAAGCGCGATCACCCACCAGGTCCGGCGTTCGGCCGTCTCATGACCCGTACCGAGAAAGACGTGGCTATGCCCGGGCAGGACGCCCGGTGAGACCGTGCCGTTCATGTCAGCGCCTCATTTCCAATAGGTCCGGATAACCTCGAGCAGTTGCTCGGCCGCTTCTGCGTTGAGCACGCCAGGATGCGTCGCCGGGTCGACCAAATGCGTGCGGACATGGTCCTCGACGACCTCGGCCATCAGCCCAGCCATCGCACCGCGCACGCCCGCGATCAGGTGCATGACCTGCTCGCAGCCGGCCTCGCTTTCCACCGCGCGCTCGATCGCGTCGACTTGGCCCTTAATGCGCCGGACACGGGCCAACAGTTTCTGCTGCTCTCGAACGGTATGGGTCACACCCGGAGCCTTAGCATAGGGGGGCACCCTATGTCACGCGTGCTCCCTTAATTGGCGCTGCAGTCTGCGGCATAGCCGCGAACCAGGCAGCGGGCGCTTGGCAGGCGGTGGTCTGGAGGCTAGGAAGGCGCTGAACAGGCGAGCGGTGCCCAGCATCAGGTCGGCCCCATCGAGCCACTAAACCGCCATCAATCACGGCGCGCTGTCGCAGAGCATGGTGAACGCCGCGCCGACCTGTATCGGCCACCAGCGCGTGCCCGCCGGGTCACACGCCAATACAGGCTGCGACGTTTTAGGCTCCAGCTTGCTCAACTGATCGCCGATGCACAGACAGTCCTCATCGCATCTGTCAAGTGCATCGGCAATCAGCGGTTTGGTGCTAGAGCCTGATCGCTTCAGGTTGAAGCGACCTGAAGCGTGAATCCGCCTCTCAAACAAAGAGTTAGAGCAAGTTCGGTTCGCCTACCAGAAGCGGACCTTCTCTAATAAGCTATTTGCGTCAATTGAACTTCGGCGCGAATACCTCGACGCAGCTCGCGCTGCACTCTGGGTCATTCGGAATGGCAGACGTCGGCACGAAGACGTGAGTGGTGCGTGGGTCGGCCGAGATCACGTGGGCGCTCACGTTGCTGGGAATATTCGCGACGAACTTGTTGGTGATGGCGTCGATCACGCTGAGCGATGCGCCGCCATTGGCTGCTGAGTTGGTGCGCGCGGCGTCATAGAAAAAGCCGTTGGCATAGGCCACCTGGTCGGCACCACCCACCTGTGGAATGCTGGCGAGGACGCTGCCGTCGCGCGCACTCACAATAGGAGTGTAGTTGTTCAGCGAACAGCCAATCAGCAGCTTCTGCCCCGGCGCAAGCGCGATACCTGCCCCGTTGCATCCGGTGATTGGATATTCCTTCACCTCGGTGAGGGTGCGCGGATTGATGACGGACAGGGCGCCGGCATTTGGATCGGTCCCGATCTCGGCGATGTTGAGGTAAAACATGCCAGTCTCTCGATCGTAGACGGAGGCCTCGATATCGGTCGCGGCCGTGAAAATGAAGTGGCCTAGCACGCGCCGGTCAGATGGATTGGTCGAGATGAAGGTGATGTACGGCGGTTCCGCGTCGCCGTTCTGCACCACCATGACCTGGTCGTCCGGGTCCCACGAAAGGCCGTCGGCCCGCAGGTCTTGCAACGCGGTCTGGCCAGGCAAGACCGTGGAGATGCTGTCGATAATCTTGTGCGTGAACAGGTCGACAACCTTGACCGAGCTGTCACCGTTGGTCGCCCAAATCTCGCCCGGCGTCGTCGGCTGCACGCTGTTAGGGCCAGACTGTCCATTGTTAGGCGAACCATCCGGGTTGAGCGGGGCACCGGAAAAGCCAGTGATCCGGGTGACGTAAGTGCTCGTGTTGGTATCAATCAGGTCCACTCCGCCGTTGGTGCGGTCGGCGACGTAATAGATCGGCAGGACCGGGTCGACGAAACCGAAGTCAAACGACACCAGCGGTTTGCCTGGAATCTTTACCGTTGCCAGGCGCGGAAAGCTCACACGGCCGGTCGACGCTAGAAGCGCGTCGATATCGCCGGCTAAGCTTGGCGAGGCAGCATAGCTTGGAAGGACATGCAATCCAATGGTCAACGCCATCGCGGTTGCTGCCAATAAACCAAACCGTCGTCTGTCATACGGGCGTAACATTCTCGATCCTCCTCTGATTATATTGCAGCTACACTAGATGTAACCGGCGTTAGGCTGCACCATAGCTTGTTGGCGATGGTGGTCAACAGTAAGCATTATGAAAACATCAAATTCACCACCTTTGTTGCCAAGGCCTGTCCTATTGGTTTCGATCCAGGATCTGGAACGGCCGGCGCGATCCGTGTTCGGCAAGCAGAATCACCGTGCGATGAGCCGCGTGAACTCCAGACGCCATGAGCACCCGCACGTCCACCGTGACGATGGGCCGGGCTTCGCTCTGCAATCCAAGGCGGTCGGTTTCAGTAGCCCCGATGTCGCCCGATTGTGCCCAAGCAGTGCGGACAACCGCGGCGGCATTGGTGAGATCCGGATCACCGGTTTGATAGACCGAGAGGTATGGTGTCAGGCGTTGCAGCAGATCTGGCCGCATGCCCTTCACCAGGCCAAGTTCATCGAGCGTCTCAAAATCGCTCTCTGGAGGAGCATAGGGCGAGCCGGCCTGGGCGTAGGCCATCGCTTTCGCGCCCGACACGCCAGTTCCCGAGCCCGGCGTCCGCCAGCCCAGGATCGCGTCGGCAAGGCTTGCCGCCTGCTGATGGTCGTCGCCCAACAAGCTCATCAGCGCCGCGAGCAACCCGGCAGTTGCCTGGTTGAGGCCGATCTTAGCCGCTTCATCGGAGATCTCGATGGAAGCGCTGCCGCCTGTCAGCGGCAGGGTGTGGGTCGCACCGTCCGCGGTCCACCTAGCCTCGCCGTTTGCGAGCAAGTGGAACGCCGCCTCTTGCAAGGCTCCCTCCGCCGCCGCCTCGGCCACCGCTGCATCCCGTAGATTGGCAGACCGCCTTGCCTCCAGCCGTCCGGCTCCCGCAAGCCCGGTGCCAAGGAGCGCCAGGAAGACTGTCCACCATAGGACGATCAGCAGCGCGAAGCCGCGATCCTGCCGGTCAGCCACTTAGTCCCTCATTGGGCCGATTTTGCTGAAGCGTCGCGGCAATCATTGGCGGCCACCGACGCGGGTCCCCGGGCGGGAAGACGAGTTCTACGCGGATCAGCGCGGGAAGGTCGGTGCGGCTCCAAGTGGAGAGCCAGCCATCGCCAGCAGGAGACAGGTAGCTGAATTCGATTTGGCGCACCCGCGCCAGCAGGATTTCGGTCGCGGGCGCCGCGCGCGGCGCCAGACGTTGCGCGTGCACGTGGGGCAGCCATTGTAAAACCAGCCGATGCTCGGCATCCACCGCCACCAAAGCGTCGACCCGGATGACCGAACCGTTGATGCCAGGAAGCTTGGTGATGCAGGTCAGGCTTTGACCCTTGCCGGCCAGCCCAGCCTGCCGGGCATCGCCGGGCAGCACCATGTCGGCAATGAGGCGGCGCATGAGTTGGTCGACGGGCTGCAGGTCCTGATGTTGCTGGAGGAATCGTGTCTGGGCGCGGATCGACGCCACGGCGAGTTGAGTGCCGCCGGCCAAACCCGAGATGACAAAGCCCAGCACAACCAAGGCCACCAGGAGTTCAAGTAAAGTAAATCCGGCCTGTGCCGACAGCCGGGAACTCACGCGACGGGGCCAAGGCGTGCGCTGGAAAGTTGGACCACGCGGTTGCCGCCGTCCTCCCGCCAGGACACCGCCACAATGATACGATAGAGAGTGAGCAAGGCGGCCGGATTGGCACCCGTCCGCAGGCTTGGGTGCGCAGTGGCTACCGCTTTGATGACGACATGCCAGTGCAAACCGTCCACTTCGTCACCCTGGCGATCGCTCTCGATCAGAGGCAGGCCGCTCGATAGCGCAAGATACGACTGGGCACGGGAGACCGCCTCGTCGTAGCGACCGGCAACGCGGGCGGCGGCGGCGGCACTGGAGGTGACGTGCACGACGGTTGCCACTGCCATGGCTGCGATCAGGAAGGCGACCAGCACTTCGAACAGCGTAAAGCCCTGGTCAGGCACGACCCGGCGATTGGCAGCGCGCTTTGGCCGGCTTTGTCGTTGAGGCATCAGCATCCTCCAAGCCAAGCTTAGCGTCGTGACCTCACTCAATCGGGCAAGGGCTGACCGCGTGTTTCACGGGCGAAGGGGATAATCATCAATCCCAAGGCAAATGCAATCGCGGTCCAGGCGATCGGTGTGCCAAGCGTGCCAACGCCGGCAACCAAGGCGGCCAGGCCAAAGTTTACCCCCGCACCGATGAAGCGCCCGACCGAAGTGCAGAAAGCAAAGGCAGTGCCGCGGATGTTTGTGACGAAAAGCTCCGGCAGCCAGAGGCTGAAAAGAGCGAAGTTGCCGCCAAACACCCCGAGCACGAACAACAGGGCCATGAACACGCCAAGGGCATCGGCTGGAAGGTAGTACGCCCAGCCGAACGCCGCCGCGATGGTGACCATCATGCCGGCGTAATAAGCGGCAAGGGTTGGACGCCGTCCAAAGCGCTCTGCCAGCATGGGCGCCGCGATGCAGCCGAGAATCGTTCCAATCGAGAGCAATCCCGTGCCATAGGACACCATCCTGGCCGCCTGCGATGCCGGCAGGCCCGCTTGGCGCGAGAGAAACACGATTGCGGTCGGTTCGTAAACGGCGCCAGCCCACAAGCCGATAATGGCGACCGTCAACAGAGCTGACATCACGGCGGTTTGGCGACGGTTGTCGCGATTGAAAATCATGGAGAACCGCTGTGCCGCGCCTTGCTCGGCCGATGCCTTGCGATGCTGCTGCTCCCAGCGTTTGGGTTCCTTGACCCGGACCAGCGTCACCAGCGAGACGATGACGGGGAACAGGCCGCACAGGAACATCGCCCGCCAGCCATAGGCCGCACCTACGGTGAAGTTCAGCCCGGCGGCGACGAAAAAGCCGAAGTAGTAGCCGGTTTGCAGATAGCCCGCGCCGAGTTTGCGGCGGTCCTCGGGCCAGGCTTCCGCGACGTAGGTGCCAGCCATCGCCCATTCGCCGCCGACGCCGATGCCGGCTAGGAAGCGGAACAGGCCAAGGCACCAGATATTCGGCGCGAAGGCCGCCGCGCCAGTAAACAGCGCGTAGACGAGGAT
>CAXTRX010000121.1:0-9380 GCA_964246785.1 uncultured Acetobacteraceae bacterium
AACGCACTGCTCCGCCAACAGCGTCCCTGGATGCCAAAAACCGCTTGATCAAGACAGATACTCTAGCGCCAGCCGCCCTGACTGGAACCGCTCATGCGGCGATAATGCTTGAGACACAAAGAACCAGAGCAGTATGACCGTTCAGGATCACTTTGCTCCAATAATCAGGCGCCGTCTGGTGGCGTCGACTTGAAGCTCGGCAGCGCCTGCACGCGGCTCCACCAATCCTCGAAGCCTGCAACATCGAACAGCGCATCCCGATCCGGCGTCATGGCGAGGTAGGCGGCAATCGGAGCCAGATACAGGTCTGCCAGGCTGAGGTCGCCGGCGATGTAAGGTGAGTTGCCCCGCGTCGTCATGGCAAATTCCAACACCTTGCGACCGTTCTCCAATCCTGCCTGCCGCGCAGCCTCGTTCTTGCCGCCGACAAAATCCGGGAACAGGTGGTAGGCCGCGACACCACCGAGCAACGCACCATAGCCATACGAGTCGGCGATGCCGATCACCATGTCCATCCTGGCCCGGTCCTTCGGCGTGGCTGGGATAAGGGAAGGTCCGGGCAGCACGTCATTGAGGTAGCGCGTGATGGCGCTGGTCTCAAGGATCCGCATGCCGTCGTGCTCCAGCACCGGAACCTTGCCGAATGGATGCCGCTGCAGGTGCTCCGGCGTCTTCGGCTCGCCGGCGAGCACGTTGAGCGGGACCTGGATAATGCCGGACACGCCCTTTTCCGCCAGCAGCATCTTGACAGTGCGGACGTAGGTGGAGCCGTTAAAGCCGTAGAGGGTGATGTCAGACGCCATTCTGTTTCTCCAGTGGTCGTTGGTGGGTGGTATCAGGCCTGTCCATGCTGCGCGAATCGGCTTGGCTGCCGTCCATGTCTGGCCGCTGCGCCCACCGCGCAAGGGTTACCGCGGCTTAATCCATCCGCACGTAGGTCAGGCGCCGGGCCAACCAACAGCCAACCTCCACCTGCTTTGGGCGGTCGGAGCCATCACGTTGGAAGGCAAGCGTCCAGTCGCCGGGCGGGCTCCAGTCCAGCGCGCGGGGGCATGGCAGCGTCCAACATTCTGCCCCGATTGGCTCCAGCAATTCCATGCGGCCCTGGCCCAACATGCCGGAGAAACCGCCGTAAAGCGCTCCACCGGCGTTCACCACCGTCAGCTCCGCGTTCAGTTCCGCGCAGTGATAGCGCCCTGCAACGTCGGTCTCGGCTCCGGCGGCCAACGGCTGCAGGCGGGACGATTGATGGTCCTGCGCGCGATCCATCCACAGTCCGCCCGTCCCATGCCGCAGCACGGTGCCGCCGCCGCGCGCGCTGCCGTCCGGCTGCAAGTCCAGCAGCTCGGGGGCTTGCGTGTAGCGCAGCCGCACCTGCTGCGCTGAGGCCATGTCGATCCGCACTGCCAAGCCGGTTTCTGGCTCTTGGTAAGTGCCGAGCCAGGCAGGCGTTGCAACCTCGGCCGCGTGAGGCAGAAGCGGTTCGTCGAACACAGCCCGCAGCATGTCCGTCACCGCGGCCGACGCGTCCGACATGTGGTTCAGCAGCACCACGACGGATACACGCTCGTTCGGCAGGTAGCAGCGATGACTGCGCCAGCCTCGCAGCGCGCCGCCATGCCCGGTGGCCGCGCGGCCGAGCAAAGGCCGGTGGTTTAAACCAAACCCGTACTCTGCCGCTGCCGTATCGGCGAACTGCACCGGTGCGGCCAAGCGGCCATACAGTGCGCCTGGGTCATCCCGGGTCGCGTCGATATGGCGTTCCCAGGCGATCATGTCGTCCAGGCTGGCGCCCAGCCCGGCATCGCCAGTCCAGTGGATGCGGTTATCCGCCACCCGGAACCCGCTGGCCCGGCCGCCTTCATAGCCTTCCGTGCCGTCCGGCATTGCGCGCGTGTCGGCGGCCAGAAAGGCGCTTTGCATTCCCACTCGGTCGAAAATGCGCGCACGCAGCAGTTCGGCGAAGCTGCGCCCCGTGCGCTCCTGCAGGATGTCGGCCAGCAAGCGAAAGTTTTGATTGCAATAGGAAAAGCGCGTGCCCGGCCGGAACTGCAACGTCCGCGTGCCGCCGATCAGCCGGGCCGCGTCGGTGTCGCCAAACGGCGCCTCTACCGGCGAGCCATGCAGCATTGCCACCGCCCAGTAATCGCGCAATCCCGACTGGTTATGGCACAAATGCAACACACCCGGCGCCGCCTGCTGCAGATGCGGCAGCCGGCTGGCCACGGCGCTATCGAGGCCAGTCAGGTCGGCAAAGGTGTCCAGCAGCAGTGCGCAGGTGAATTGCTTGGTGATGGAGCACATCCGGAACAGCGTCGCAGGTGTGAACGCGATGCGCTGCTCGGCATTGGCCCAACCCCATGCATGCCGCACCACCACTTCGCCATGGCGCAAGACGGCCACCGCTCCGCCCGGCCCTGCGTACGCCGCAGGCAAGCGGCCGACGGCACCATCGAGCCGCGCAGCAAGCGCCCCGCTCAACGCAGCTTAGGCCGGACCGACAAAGGGGAGGTTTGGTGCACCGAAGCCATCATGGTCATTGGATGAGTAAAGCGGAGCCGGACCGTGCCAAGCTAGTCCAATTCAGCAGCAAGGCATAACCGCTCGTTGAAAACACGATGAACAGCATGGCCGCCATGATCCGCTTGCGGCGGGTTTTGTCATTGATGCGCATCGACTGCGTTCCTCTTCATGTCCCGCACGGACTCGGCCCCTTCAATACACCCAAAACACCAATGCAATGTTAACGGCCGTCCGCATCGCGCATGGTGCGCCACGGCTTGCATTCGCCGCCTATGGTCGGCGCTATCCGGCATGAACCGCACCGCGCTTCTTGTTGCTGCCGCGCTTGCCCTGCCAAGTATGGCGCGTGGGGAGGCTGAGCTAAGATTTCAGCAAGCGGCCGAACTGCTGCCAATCCCTGGCATTACTTCCGTGGGACTTCTTCCACCCTCGGTGCAACAGGTGACGGTCTACGCCGCCGGCCTTTCTGCCCATGCCGCCCATTCCGCCGCCGGGCATGCCCTGATCCAATACATGGCTTCAGCAGCCGTCAAGCCGACCTTGCTGAAGGAGGGGTTACAGCCGCCTTGACGACGGTTTGCCTCAGGGCGCCGACCGCCGAGGCGGGATCCCCGGCCCGGTGACCGCCCGGACCGTTGCAAGCACCATTTTCGGACCGAGATGCTTGCAGAACCCGGGAATGCTGGGCAGTTCCACCGCCGGGTCATCCAAATGGGCTTGTGCGAGGCGGCCGGCGGCGGAGGCCCATTCATGGGCCCGCTCGAACGTCATGTTGCGCAGGGACTGCGGAGCCATGGAAACCACTGCGTAGGCGTGAAACTCCTCCGCAGCCTCCCAAGCCTGGAAGCCCTTTGCGGATAATCCATTTGGAAGGCCCAGGGCTATCTGCACGCTGGTCGTCGCGTCAGACAGCAGGGCGAGAGCGCATTGCTGGATCGTGTGCCGCCGATCGCTGTAGGGAACTACCAAAGCGTTGTTGCCGGAGATCGTGCTCCATTCCTGGACCACGCTCACGCAATTGAGCGATATAGACTCAGGCACGGCAGGTCCCTTGAGGTTGCCGCGCCGATTGCGTGCTGCAAATCGGACCGTCTGCAGCGCCAGCACCTTCTGCTCGGACTTGCCAAGCAGCGCCAGCCGGCTGCCGCCGAGTTCCAGCGCCATGTCGACCAACGGGCGAGCCGCCGCCTCCATGAATTCCGGGAAGTTGTCGACCGCAACTTTCCAGGCGTTGGCGCTGGCGCTCGCGGCCTCCGGGCTCGAACCATTGTCTGGTCCCCCCGTGCCAGCGCCGCCGTTGCTGCTGGCATAGGCGCGCCAGATCGCGATCCGGCTTGCGACCACTTCGGTCGTCGCCAAAGACGCCAAGTTCGGCTTGGCACGTTTGATCTCATCGCTGACCGCCTGCGACTGCCGCACGATGGTGGCAGCGTCGGCACGGCTGAGGCGCATAAGCAGACGGGGTTCGCTCGCGATCGCGATGAAGGCAAGCCCGGGCCTCTTGTCGTCCTCTGCCGAGCGCCAACGCTCATAGGCGTTGGCGAGCCCATAGCGAGACAGCCACCGGGCAACGAGCGGGTTATCGCCGACACCATCCCCTTCTGGACTGCCTGCCATCGGACTTCCTGTAAACGACAGTCCGTATGTACCAGGAACTCGTTGATAAGATGTAAATCGCCAATCGTTGTGAGACAGCCTATGTTCAGCAATTGACTGTGCAGGTCAGAGCGGACCTGCTTTAAACATCCGACATACGGCGCACCGGGATCGTCCAGGCCATGAGCAGCCCGAGGCCAGCAAACGCGGCTATGGTCAGGAAAGCCGAACGGAACGCATCGCGGATCTCCACCGACATTGCGGCCTGGTGCGCTGCATCCAATGCCGCCATCGCCGCTGGTCCGCGCTCCACCATGTCGGAAAACATCGCCGCCGTGCTGCGATCGGTGGCGGAAAGCACGGCGAACAATACAGCCCCCACGATTGCCGTCCCGCACGCACCCCCCACCGTGCGGGAGAACTGCACCGAGGCCGCTGCCGCGCCCAGATTGGCTCGCCCCGCCACGAGTTGCACGGTTAGCTGCACCACCGGCATCGCCGTGCCTAGGCTTAGCGAATAGATTGTGAACAGCACCGGCACAGCCCGATTGGACAGGAGTGGGGCGGCAAAGCCCAGGCTCACCAGCATGATCACCACAATCGCGAGCCCAATGGACGGGAACACGGCGGTACGGCCAGTCCGCGCCATCATCCGTCCGGTGAACAGCGCGCCCAAGGCAATCCCGGCCGTCATCGGCAGCAGCATCAGCCCCACCTGACCCGGTCCGATCCCGCGCACCACCTGCAGCCAGATTGGCACGAACGTCACCATGGCGATCAGCGTGGCGCCGACGCAGGCCGCCATCAGGTCGCAGCGCCAAATGGCCGATTGACGCAACAAGCCGAGCGGCAACAGCGGATTGGCCGCACGCCGCTCTTGCCGCAGCAGAAGCAGCAGGGAGGCCACGGAAAGCGCAGCCAGCAAGGCCACACTCGGCAACGCCGCGACATCAAACCGCTGCAGCCGCTCCAGCGCCAGCAGCAAGGGCGCGATGAACAGCGTGAACAGCACCACACCAAGCATGTCGAACTGCAGCCGCCCGCCGGTTCCGCTCCGGCGGGGCAAGCGCCACGCCAGCACTGCAGCAAGCAGCCCGAGCGGCAGGTTGATCAGGAACACCGAGCGCCAACCGAATTGCTGGGTGAGCCAGCCGCCCGCCACTGGGCCGAAGGTGGAAGAGGTGACGAAGATCGAGGCGAGGTAGCCCTGGTAGCGGCCGCGCTCGCGCGGAGGCACCACCTCGCCCACCAGCGCCTGGCACGTCGTCATCAGCCCGCCCCCACCCAGGCCCTGCAGCACGCGGGCGGCGGTCAGCAACAGGATGTTGGGCGCCAGCGTGCAGGCCGCCGAGGCTGCAAGGAACACGCCGAGCGCCGTCAACAGCATGCGCCGCCGACCCAGCGCGTCGCCCAACCGGCCATAGACCGGTGCCGCAATGGTGGCCGCAACCAGGTAGGACACCACCACCCAGGAAACCCGCTCGACCTCCCCCAGCGACCCGGCGATCGCAGGCAAGGCGGTCGCGACGATCGTTTGGTCGAGTGCCGCCAAGAACATCGGCAGCATGATGGAGGGGAATAGGCGGAAGAACAGGGCCCGTGCACTCGGTTCGGCTTGAGGACCGACCGAAGCGGCTGCTGTGCTGGAAGACATTCCTGCAGTTACGGTCGCGGAGCGCCGCTGGACCACCGCTGCAAGCTTCACGTTCGCGCGACAGTTATTTCGCCGGCACGATCGGCTCTACCCGGCGCAGCGTGGTCCCGCTGCTGCTGCGGTCGAGTTCCAGCCGGTGGTCGTGCCCGGCTGCCACGTCTGGACGGTGCGCGATCGACACCAGGGTGGTTCCAGGCAGACGTTCGCGCAAGATACGGTAAACCTCGGCCTCTCCCGCCGGGTCAAGGCCGGAGGTGGCTTCGTCCAGGAACAGCCAGTCCGGCTTGGAGAGCAGCACCCGTGCCAGGGCCACGCGCTGCTGCTCACCGCCGGACAGGCGCTGCGCCCATGCCATGTCCACGTCCAGCTCCGGGATCAGTTGCGCAAGCCCGGCGTCGGCCAGCGCCCGCTCTACTTCGCCGGTGCTGAAGTCTTCGGGAGCGGCCGGATAGGCCACTGCCCGGCGCAGCGTGCCGAGCGGGATATAGGCTTTCTGCGGCAGGAACATCGTGCGCGCCGGCAGCGACACCTGGCCGTGACCAAACGGCCAAATGCCCGCCAAAGCGCGGAACAGGGTGGATTTACCACTGCCCGACCGCCCCGTGATCACCGTGCTGGCGCCGCGTGGCACCCGAAGCTCGGCCGCGTCTAGCAACCGCTCGCCGTTCGGCAGATCCAGCTCGAGGTTTTGCACCAGCAGGTCCGGCCCGGCGGTTGGCATCGTCGTGACGCCGGCCGGGGCATCGCGCAGTGCATCCAGGCTGCGCTGGAAGGTAGCCAAACGATCCAGCGTTGCGGCCCAGTCTGCCAGGCTGGAGTACTGGTCCACAAGCCAGGAGGCTGCCCCTTGCACCTGCCCGAACGCGTCCGCCACCCGGCCCAACGCGCCAAAGGTGATCTTTTTGGTGAAATACAGTGGCGCCGCAGCGAAATAGGGGAACACGCCGGCCACCGCGGAGATGAAGAAGGTGTAGGCGTTCAGATAACGGTAGCGCGACATCAGCCGTCGAAAGTTGGCGACGATGGACGAGAACCGGCCGCCCAAAATGCGGCTTTCGTCCGCCTCACCCTTGTAGAGGGCAACACCTTCGGAGTTTTCTCGCAACCGCACCAGGGCGAACCGGAAATCGGCTTCCAGCCGCTGACGGATGAAGTTCAGCGGGATCAATGGGCGGCCGACCAAATGCGCCATGACCGAGGCGAACACGGAATACAGCAAGGCGACCCACACCAAGTAGACTGGAATATTCACGCCGAACAAGACGATCGGGAAAGAAAGCACCCAGAGCACTTGGAGGAAAGACACCAAAGAGACGAGATTAGAGATAAAGCCCAAGAACAGCGTCAGGCCGTCGCCGACGAAGCTGTTGATATCCTCGGAAATCCGCTGATCCGGGTTGTCGTTACCCAATGTTTCCGGCTGAAGCTGCATGAGGTAATAGGCGCGGTTGGCCAGCCATTGCTGCTGAAAGCGGGCCGTCATCCATCGGCGCCAGCGGATTTGCAGCCACTGGTGCATGTAGCGGCCGTTGGCAAAGATCAGCAGTTGCAGGATCAACAGCGGCACGACGCCGGGAACGATGCCAAACGGCCCATCCGGGTCGGGCACGTAGGTGAACAGCGAGGCAAAAAACATTCCCTCGTTGTACTGCTGCAACGAGTTGAGGAAGATGCCTTGGTTTATGTTTGCGATGACGTTGATGCGCACGAGCAGGACGTTGGCGCCAAGCACCAGAAGCAGCAGCCCCCAAGCCGACCATTTCTCCTCCGACTTGAAATAGGGCGCGGAGAGATACCACATGTTGCGGAAGAAGCGCCCGGCGCGACGCATCACCCCTCCCTCTCGCCGCGGCGCACCCGAAGCCGCACCACGCCGCGGACGCTGCCAGGATCAATCGGCTTGCCTTTGCGCAAGATCTCGATGCGCCCCGCACGGGCCAGGCTCACCGCGGCTTGGCGCACATCGCCGAGCAGGCTTTGCCAATCTTCGCTTAGGGCGCGCGCCGCCTCGCTCGGGCAAATCGACTTGTCGGGGCCGCGCGCGTCCACCAGGTGCAGGATCGCCGCCGCCACGGCGACCGGGTCAGGTCTCATGCCGGCAAAGCTGCCGTAGCACAAAGCGCCCGGCAAGCCAGTGACGCGGCATATGGAGCGTTTGTCACTCCCCGGTCAGCCGCTACGCCCGCTTTACCGCAGCTACGCGCCTCAGCGGTCAACACTTTCTTCATGTCCGTCCTATAATCTAGCCTGCGTCTCGGAACAGCAGTCAATGACCCAGCCAGCGCAACAATTTCCAGAACAGTGCGATCTCCACCATCGGGTGTTCAGCACCCTGGGTGGCGTGCGGTTTCACCGCTCCACCCAGGACGGCTGCCCCGTCATGGCGCTGAATCTTGGCGCCCGAGAAGCCTCCATACCGCTGAAGTCGTTACGCCACGAATTCAAGCTTGGCGACGACACGCATGACGGCAGGATGCTGGACCTGGTGGACCGCGCGCTCGACTACGTGCTTTCGCTGCAGCCCGGCGACCCGTTCCCGCCCGAGCTGCTGACCGGCGACGCAAGCTGGCGGCCCACCCTGGCCCATCTGCGCGCCGCCACCACCCGGCTGGCGCTGGACTTGGTGTGCTGGATCAATCCGTCCAGCCGTTGGGCCCAGGCGCAGCGCGATGTCCGCACCCTGCTGCGCCTGGCTGAAGACGGTGCGCTGCAGGCCGAGGTGGAAGCGGTGGCCGGGCGTTGCGCCCAGGAACTTGGCCTCGCCGACCGGCAGGCCGTGCTGCACACGCTGGAGGACATGTCGCGCGAGCTATCCTTCATCGAGGCACTGCGGGACCGGCTGATGCTTCGGGTGGAACGCTTCACCCTCCGGCTGGCCCGGCTTCGGCCCACCCGCCTGCTCGCCGGGCTGCAGGCGGAGAACCTGGCTCAGGTCGGACGACTCGGCGTGCTGGCCGAAAAGCAGCTTCGCCACCGGTTCGACGAGGTGGACGCGCAAACCCAGCAGGTCGCCAGCCTGCTCAGCGATGCCGAAAGCCAGCGTGCCTTCATCCGCAGCAACCGCGACTGGCTGCATCGCAGCGAGCGCGCCTGGCAACCGCTGCTCGATCAATGGGACGCCGTCCGCGATGACTCCGCTGGCGAGATTGGTGGATTGTTGAGCAACACCTATCAGTTTCTGGCACCCCGCTTCATGCCGACGATGGAGTGGGCCCAGCCGCGGCGGCAGCGCAGCCGCGCGACCGAGCCCGCCACGATGGCGTGGTAGGCCAGAGTCGCCCAATGCGCCAACATCGAAGTGTCGCCGGCACAGGAGTTTTTGCTGCCGACCGGTGAAATCAGGCTAGTTCTGGAGGGCGATCCTCGTTTATACCGCGTTCGTGGTTCGTTCCGATACACGTGCCACAATCGGGGTGGGTGAATAGAGTGGAAGTGTGAGGCATGCCGCGGATTAGCAAAACCGATCACCCAATGATTTTGCGGCTGGTCGACGAGGAGCATCGCAAAGTGGCCGAGGTCGCGGCGCAGTATGGCTGCACCGCGGCCAACATCTACGCCCTGCTCGCCAAGCTGCGCCGGGGCGCGGCCCAGCCTGCCGCGCCGCAAC
>CAXTRX010000122.1:0-8971 GCA_964246785.1 uncultured Acetobacteraceae bacterium
GCATGAAGGCGAGTTCACCAGGCTGTTCGGCCCCCCCGGCGCCGATCGCCTCGCCACCGTCCGTGCTGCCGCGCGGCGCGTGGGCGCGGTGGTGCTGCTGAAAGGCTCGGACACGGTGATCGCCGCCCCCGACGGACGCGCCGCGGTCAACGCCACCGGCACGTCCGCGTTGGCGACGGCGGGTTCGGGCGATGTGCTCTCCGGCCTGATTGCCGCGCTGCTTGCCGGCGCAATGCCCCCCTGGGAGGCGGCATGCGCCGGCGCCTGGCTGCATGGGCGGGCAGGGCAGGTGCTCGGGGCCGGGCTGGTCGCCGAAGATTTGCCCGCGGCGATTGGGCGGGTCATTCATGGTATGGCCGGCGCAAAACCGGCGGCTAAATGGGGGGTGAACCCGTTCTACCCCCTTCGCTCCAGCCGCCTTCATGCTTACAAGTCCCGCAGCGGAGAAGCTGTATCCTATGAGTGAGACGACCGCCCCGATCGGCCTGTTCGACCGTGCCATCCGACGCTTGACCGGCGTGTGGCGCGACATGGCAGCGGGTGTCGCGGTCGAGGGCGACCAAAGCATCGCCGCCCAAATGCGGGCTTGCCTGGAAGGCCGCGGCGGCGACGTGAGCGCCCGCAACCGTGCCGCCAAGCTCGCCCAGGCCTATCTGCTGCTGGACGAGGCTGGTCGCACCGCATTCCTGCGGACCTTGGCCGAGTTCGATACCGATCCGGCAACTCTCGGCGCCCGCTACCAGCGGCTCCAGGCCAGCAACGACCCGGCCGAGCGCGCCACCGCCACGGCCGCCTTGCGCCGCGCACTGGAGCCGCCACGGGTGCGGCTGCTGACCCAGTTCACCACCATTCCCGATGGCATGAAGTTCCTGGTCGATCTCCGCGCCACCTTGCTGGACCGCCTTAAGGGCGACGCCTACCTGACGGCGCTCGACAGCGACCTCAAAGCCCTGCTGGCCAACTGGTTCGACATCGGCTTCCTCGAGCTGCAGCGGATTGATTGGCATAGCCCGGCCGTGCTGCTGGAGCGGCTGGTGGGCTATGAGGCGGTGCACGAAATCCGCTCCTGGTCGGACCTCAAGAACCGGCTCGATAGCGACCGCCGCTGTTACGCGCTGTTTCACCCCCGCATGCCGGCCGAGCCGTTGATTTTCGTCGAGGTGGCGCTGGTGCGGGGGCTCGCTGGCAGCGTGCAGCGCCTGCTGGACAAGAAGGCGCCGTTGCTCGATCCAAAGGAGGCCGACACCGCAATTTTCTACTCGATCAGCAACTGCCAGCGCGGCCTGGCGGGGATCAGCTTCGGCAACTACTTGATCAAGCGCGTGGTGGGACTGCTCGAATCCGAGTACCGCACGATCAAGACGTTTGCCACCCTCTCCCCCATTCCAGGCTTCCGCCGCTGGCTCGACGGCAAGCTGAAGGCGGAGGAGGCAGGCCTGGTCTCACCCGAAGAGAGCGCGGCCCTATTGACGCTTGCCGCCGAGCCAAAACCTGCGAGCGGTGCCGCCGCGCTGGCAGCCGTTTTGGCGCGGCGCGGCTGGGCGCGGGATGCGGCGATGGTGAAGCTTCTCGAGCCGATTTTGATCCGCCTCGCCGCCCGCTACCTGCTGACCGAGTCGAGAGGCGACAAGCGCGCGCTTGACCCGGTCGCGCATTTTCATCTTGGCAACGGCGCGCGTATCGAGCGGATCATCATGTGCGCCGACACGTCGGACAAGGGGGTGAAGGAGAGCGCCACCCTCATGGTGAACTACGTGTACGACCCGGCGAAGATTGAGGACTATCACGAGGAGTATGCTGGCGAGGGCAAGCGCAATGCCACGACGGCAGTGCGCAAGCTGTCCAAGGGGTGGGCGTGAGGCGGTGACGTTGGCTTAGAGGCGACGCCCTATCCGGGACCTGCTTCGCAATTGTTTTCGCCCGTCACCGGGTTGACGCAGGCGTCTGGCGGTTCGTGCCCTGGATTACCGGGTGTCAAAGCCCAACCGCAGCCGCCAAGCAGGAGCACGCCGACGCAAACTGCCCCCGCTATCAAACGCCGAACCAAGACCATTCCACTCACTCCATTCTAGCAGCCACTCGCCTGCTAATGAGATGACGAGCGGAGGGCTCCAGAGTTCGGCAGCAATGCCGGGTGGCTACTTGGCCGGCGCCTTTGTGCCCGGCTTGCGGACCTCTCCCTGTGGCCTCAGGAACGTCTCTGACACGGGCGCGAGCTTCTTATCCGCCTTTGGCTTCTTGAGTTCACGGTTGCCGTGCTGCTTGTTGCCTTTACCCATTGTCGAGCACCTTGTCCGCAGGCGGCTCGCCGCATTGTCTGGCGGCCGCCCGGACGATCAAGGTGTCAGAAACCCGGCGGAGAAGCCAACCCAATCGCGGCAGGCAATGGGCCTTCATGGTGCCGGCGCACAGAATTGAACTGTGGACCTACTGATTACGAATCAGTTGCTCTACCCCTGAGCTACGCCGGCACGCGGCGGTGATATACCGGCGCGAACCCGCTGCTGCAATCCGCCTCCGCCGGCCGGACACTTCCCCGCGTACGGGACTGGCGGGGCCACGCGGTCTCGTCTATTTGCCACACGCCCATGCCCGTAACCATCGCAGCTACAACGAACTTCGCCCGCGAGCGCGAGTGCCCGGAATGCGGGCTGTTCCAGGTCATTCCCGCCATACCCGCCCGCTCCAAGGCAAGCTGCCTGCGTTGCGACGCCACGCTGCGCGAGCGCCGCACCAACTCCGCCACCTACGCGCTCGCTTTGGCAGTCACCTCGCTGGTGCTCTACCTCGTGGCGACAATGGCGCCGTTCCTGTTCGTCGACATCGCCGGCCAGCAGCGCCAAACCACCATGCTGTCGCTTCCGGTGGCCTTTTGGCTGGATGGGGCTTGGGAGCTGGCGCTGGTTGTGCTGACCACGACCATCATCATGCCGCTGCTGAAGATCGCCATCATGATCACGGTGCTGGCTGGTTTGCGCGCCGAGCACCCGCCTGGCTTCCTGCCGCAGGTCTTCAAATGGTACGAGCGCATCGGTCCGTGGGCGATGATCGAGGTGTTTCTGCTTGGCGTGTTCGTGGCGTTCACCCGGCTCGGCGCCATCGCCACCGTCGATGTCGGTGAGGCGCTCTACGCGATTGCCGCCCTTATGTTCACCTTGGTTGCCGCCGACACCATGATGGACACCGGTGAGGTGTGGGAGGACATGGAACGGAGCGGGCTGGTTCCGCCGCCAGGCAGCCCGATCCCTGGCACGCAGAAGATGTCCTGCCTGACCTGCTGCCGGGTCCATTATGGGGAAGAAGGGGACCGGTGCCTGCGTTGCCAGACGGCCGTTTACAAACGCAAGCCAGCCAGCCTACTGAACACATGGGCATTCCTCATTGCCGGCATCATCCTGTATATACCGGCCAACCTGTTCCCAATCCTCACCCTGGTCCGGCTTGGGCAGCAAACCACTTCGACCATTCTGGGGGGTGCTGACGAATTGCTGGAGGCTGGTATGTGGCCGCTGGCGCTGCTGGTGTTCGTGGCCAGCCTCATGGTGCCGTTGCTGAAGCTGGTCAGCCTGGGGATCATGCTGAACACGACCCATCGCGGCAGTGCCTGGCGCTTGCGCGGCCGCACGCGGCTGTATCGCATCGTCGACTTCATCGGCCGCTGGTCGATGATCGATGTCTTCATGCTGTCGACGCTGGTGGGCCTGGTGCGGGCGGGCAACATTGCCTTTGTCACGCCCCAGCTTGGCGCGATATGCTTCGCTAGCGTGGTCGTCCTTACCATGTTCGCCGTCACCTGCTTCGACTCGCGGCTGATGTGGGACGCAGCCTCGGCCGGCCGGATGCCGGAGCGAGCGGCCCAACCCGGCCCTGCTGAGCGGGCAGCGCCGCCATCGCCTGGCTCTAACCCAGAAACAGCATGAACGATCAGCCGCCGTCGAGCCCAGCCCCGCCGCGCCCCGCCGAAAGCAGCCAGCCAGGTTCAGCACAGGCAAAGCTGCGTCGCCGGTCGCGCGTCTCGTTCATATGGCTGCTGCCGGCCGTCGCTGCGGTGATCGGTGTGTATCTCGCGTTGACCACGCTGGCGCAGCGCGGCCCCGAGGTCGTGCTGACCTTCCAAAGCGCGGACGGGCTGACGGCAGGCCAGACCAAGGTGCGTCACAAAGCCGTCGATCTCGGCACGGTCACCAGCATCCGTCTGGCCGAAGACATGAGCCACGTGATCGTTCGTGTGCGAATGACCAGCGAGGCTTCGCCTTACCTCACCGACCATGCCCGGTTCTGGGTGGTGCGTCCGCGGCTATCTGCCAGCGACATATCGGGGCTCGAGACGCTGATCTCGGGCGGCTACATCGAGATGGACCCGGGCGGGCCGAACGGGAAGTCGCAAACCCAGTTCACCGGCCTCGAAAACCCGCCCGGCGTGCGCTCCGACGAGCCCGGAACCACCTTCGTGCTGCGAACCAGCCGACTTGGCTCGCTGGCGACCGGCTCACCGGTGTTCTACCGCGACATCGTCGTGGGCGAGGTGCTGGACTACCACGTTCCCGAGAGCAACGGGCCGATAACGCTGCACGTGTTCGTGCGCGCGCCATACGATAAGTGGGTTCGCACCGGCACGCGATTTTGGAACGCCTCCGGCCTGAGCGTCGAACTCGGCGGCAAGGGCCTCCATGTCGAACTGCAATCGATTCAGGCGGTGCTGTCCGGCGGTGTCGCCTTCGGCACTCAGGAAGATACGCGCAACACCCCGCCTGCCACGCCCGATAGCCAATTCCAGTTGTTTGACGACCAGAATGACGCCGAGGCGGCAGGCTTCAAGGAACGCATTCCGTTCGTGCTGTACTATCAGACGTCGGTGGCAGGCTTGAGCGTAGGCTCCTCGGTGCAGCTCTTTGGCCTGCAGATCGGCAGCGTCACCGACGTAAAGCTCGAGTTTGACCCCAACACAGCGTCCGCGCGGGTGCGGGTGGCGCTTGAAGTGCAGCCGGAGCGGTTCAGCGCCATTTCCGGTTCGGCGCAGGATACGCCGTTGCTGGTGAGCCAGCGCCTGGTGGACCGCGGCCTGCGCGCGCAACTCACGACGCTGAGTTACTTGACCGGGCAGTTGGCGGTGTCGCTCGACTTCCAGACCAACGCGGCGCCGGCCAAGGTTTCCATGGAGGGCAACGCGGTCGTGCTGCCGACCGAAGCGGGCGGGCTGAGCGGGATCACCGACGCGCTGAGCAGCGTGTCCAACCAGCTCAAGGCGGTACCGCTTGGCTCGATTGGCGCCCATCTGGACGAAGTGCTGGCTTCGCTCAACGGCCTGATTGGCGGACCCGACGCCAAGAATTCGCTGCATGCGCTGCAGACGACCTTGGCGGAGGTGCAGGACCTGGTGAAGCATACCGATGCCGGGCTCACGCCGTTGATCCGCCGGCTCCCTGAGGTCAGCGCCGACCTGCAGCAGACCCTCGCGCATGCCGACAACCTGGTCACGTCGGTAGACGCCGGCTACGGCGGCAATTCGCAGTTCGCCCGCGATCTCGGCCGGTTGCTGGCGCAGTTCAACGACGCGGCCCGCTCGATCAGGCTGCTGACCGACTTCCTCGATCGCCACCCCGAGGCGTTGATCCGCGGGCGCGCCAACGAGGGCGCGGAGCGTTGAGGCGCCGCTCGGTCATCATGCTGCCCGGCGCCTTGGCACTGGCCCGCTGTGCATCGCCCGACCCGGCGATCTACACGCTGCGCGCCGTACCCGGAACGGCTGCAGCAGGCGCGCCAGTCACGGTCAAGCTTGCCCGCCCCGGATTGGCAGGCTACCTCGATCGACCGGAAATCGTGCGGGACAGTTCGTCCAACCGCCTGCTGCTGCGTGGTGGGGAGCGATGGGGCGAATCGCTAGGCGACATGGTCGGGCGGGTGCTGGCGCTAGATTTGTCGCAGCGGCTGTCCGGGGCCAGCGTTTTTACCGATGCGGGCGCGATCTCGGTGGAGGCCGACGTGACGGTAGAGGTCGACATCCAGCGCTTCGACCTGGACCCGTCGGGCATCGTGGTTTTGCTGGCGCAAATGGCCATCCAGCCGCGCCGCGGCTCCCGACACCCAATTGCCCGCTCGGTTCGACTGACTGTTCCGCCTGCAGGGGCTGACACGTCGGCGCTGGTGAGCGCCATGAGCGCGGCGTTGGGCCAGTTGGCCGATCAGATCGCCGCCGTGCTGCGCACCCTGACGCCCACCGCGGCGTAGAGTGCATTTCCCGTTTTCTTCTCCCTCTCCCACTGGGAGAGGGTCGGGGTGAGGGCAAGCAGGCATTGGGCCAAGATAGTGGGTCACCCCTCACCCAAGCCTCTCCCAGAGGACAGGGCTAGAAGGAAGCTGTCACCGCCCCGTCAGCATGCGTTCCATTAGTTGCTTCACCGAGGGTATGAAACCGTTGGAGTAGAACGGGTCCAGCGCAAAACGGTAGGCGTTATGGCCGCTGAACATGAGGTTGTTGTCCATCGTCGCCGGGTCGCCGGCATCCTGGCGCACCGCCTGCAGCGTCTTCTGAATGCAAAAGCTGCGCGGATCAGCCTTCTTACCCGTGGTGTAGCCCGTCTCGTGCTGCGACCAGTTGGAAAAGCGGCACTGGCTAAGGCAACCCATGCAATCCGTTTGATCCCGTAGAATGTCCGCCGCCCGCTCGGGGGTGACGAACACCAAGGTGCCATCCGGCGTGCGCAGCGTCTCGCTGAACCCTTGCCGCACCCAACGCTCGGCGCGGCCCAGGTCCATCGGGGTGAGATAGACGATGCGTTGCCGTGGCCCCACGCCAAACGCCGCGGTGTGCTCGCCGACCGGCTCCATGGAATACGCCACCTGATGCTCGCTGCGCTCCCGCAACTCCTGGATGTAGGCGTTGTTGACCGCGGACGAGTAGAAGCCGGTCGGGCTGAACTTGTTGAGGAAGACGTCCCCCTCTTTCAGCGTCAGCAGCTTCTGCTTCCAAGCATCGCCAATAGGGCTTTCCTGCGTGAGCAGCGGGCGGGTGCCGAACTGGAACGCAATCGGCCCGAGCTCGGGGTTATCAATCCAGTGCTCCCACTCTTCCAACCACCAAACTCCGCCAGCCATGATGATCGGTGTGTCGCCGAGGCCGAAGCTGCGCATCAGCTTACGCAACGCCACCACGCGCGGGAATGGATCCTCCGGCCGCTCAGGGTCTTCACCGTTGGTGAGGCCGTTATGGCCGCCGGCGAGCCAGGGATCTTCGTAAACCACGCCGCCGAGCAGTGCCGCAGCCTTAGAGTAGGCCCGCTTCCACAACGCATTGAACGCGCGGGCGGAGGAGACGATCGGGTAGTAATGCACGCCGAAGCGCGCCGCGATGTCGCTCAGGCGGTACGGCATGCCGGCGCCGCAGGTCAGCCCATGGATCAAGCCCCGCGCGCCCTCGAGCACGCCGGTGATGACGCGCTCGGCGCCGCCCATCTCCCATAGGATGTTGGCGTGGATGCGCCCTCTGCCGCCGGAAACCTCGTGCGCCTGCTGCGCCTGCGCGATGCCGCCGCGAATGGCAAATTCGATGAGTTCTTCGTGGCGCTCTCGCCTGGTGCGGCCCTGATAAATCTGCGGGATCGATGCCCCGTCCTCATCGTAGCTGTCCGCATTGACGGCGCTGAACGTCCCCGCGCCGCCGCACTGAGCCCAATGGCCGGTCGATGACCCAGCGCTCACCATGACGCCTTTGCCGCCCTCAACCAGCGGCAGCACGTCCACTCCGCCCATGCGGATTGCATTGATCGCCTTCATCAGCGCGTCCCTAGGCTGAAACAAACTGCAATATGCGGACTGTCCGCGCTAGAAACTAGACCAAGAAGGTGAACAGATCGTGGCCTGACAACAAATTTCTGGCCTACCGCCGCGAAGCGCTGCACCTCTTAGCGCGCAAGAGGTGCAGCGACGCGTAGTCGCTAAGCCGCGTCAGCCTCGCGGGATGGCCGGCCACCCTTCGAGCCCACTTGGTCGCTGATGTCGGCACCGGTCTCCTGGTCCACCACGCGCATCGACAGCTTGATCTTGCCGCGGTCGTCGAAGCCCAGCACTTTCACCTTCACGGCATCGCCGACGGCCACCACGTCCGTCGTCTTCCCGACCCGGCCTTGCGCCAGCTCGCTGATATGCACCAGCCCGTCGCGCGAGCCGAGGAAGTTCACGAAGGCGCCAAATTCAGCCGTTTTGACCACCTTGCCGTTGTAGATCACGCCGACCTCCGGCTCGGCCACGATGCCGCGGATCTTATCGATCGCGGCCTGGCTGGCCTGTTCGGTGGTGGCGGCAATCTTGATCGTGCCGTCGTCCTCAATGTCGATCTTGCAGCCGGTCTGCTCGACGATCTCTCGGATGACCTTGCCGCCGGTGCCGATCACCTCGCGGATTTTCTCCTTCGGCACGGTGATGGTGGTGATGCGCGGCGCCGTTGCCGCGACATCGCCGCGCGCGCCCGAAAGCCCCTTCGCCATCTCGCCCAGGATATGCACCCGGCCGTCGCGCGCCTGCTCCAGCGCCGTCTTCATAATGGCGAAGGTGATGGACGTGATCTTGATGTCCATCTGCAGGCTGGTGACGCCCACTTCCGTGCCGGCCACCTTGAAGTCCATGTCGCCAAGGTGGTCCTCGTCGCCCAGGATGTCGGACAGCACGGCGAAACCGCGATCCTCCTTGATCAGGCCCATGGCGATCCCGGCGACCGGCCGCGCCAAGGGCACGCCTGCATCCATCAGCGCGAGCGAGGTGCCGCAAACGGTCGCCATGGAGGATGAGCCGTTACTCTCGGTGATCTCGCTCACCACCCGCATCGTGTAGGGAAATACGGTTTTGGCTGGCAGCAGCGGGCGGATAGCGCGCCAGGCGAGCTTGCCGTGCCCGATCTCGCGGCGGCCCGGCGTGCCCATGCGGCCGGCTTCACCCACGGAATACGGCGGGAAGTTGTAGTGCAGCATGAAGTGCT
>CAXTRX010000123.1:0-8681 GCA_964246785.1 uncultured Acetobacteraceae bacterium
GGGGGGCCGGGCTCGGCCAACATCCTTTCACGTGCCTGGTGGCCCTCACCCCGACCCTCTTCCAGAGGGCGAGGGAGAAGAAGTTCGAGGTGCCTCCCGCTGGGCGGACCTCCGGCTGCGCATCCTCTCCGCCGCCCTCGCCGGGCCGTTGGCGCTGGTCTGCGTCTGGTTCGGCGGCCGGCTGTTCTTCGCCTTGGTCCTGGCATGCGCCGCCGGGGTGCTATGGGAATGGGGCGAGATGTGCCGGTGGCATGCCAGGCCGATGCTATTTGCCGTCGGCTACGCCGCCTGCGCCATGGTTTCACTTTGGATTTGGCGCCAGGCCGCCGGGCCTTGGGCGATTTTCTTCTTGTTTGCCGTGGTTTGGTGCAGTGACATCGGCGGCTATGTGATCGGCCGTGCGGCCGGCGGCCCGCGTTTGGCGCCAAGGGTCTCGCCAGGTAAGACCTGGAGCGGGGCAGTCGGCGGCTTGCTGTTCGCGGTCATGGGAGGCGGCTTGGTGTCTGGGAGCTGGAACGGCAAGGAAGTGATCGCAGCAATCGTGCTTGGACTTGCCGCCCAACTGGGCGACCTGGGCGAGAGCGCGGCCAAGCGGCACTACCAGGTGAAGGATTCGGGGCGGATGCTGCCGGGCCATGGCGGCTTGCTTGACCGGGTCGATGGGCTGATGGCGGCGGCAATCGTGGCCGGAGCGTTCCTGGCTCTCTCGCTCGGGACCGGGCCGAGCCAAGGTGCCCGGTGGTGAGGACCGTCACCATCCTCGGCAGCACGGGCAGCGTCGGCTGTAGCACCGTGGATTTGCTCACCGCCAACCGCGAGCTTTTTCGGGTGCGCTGCCTGACGGGGGGGCGCAACGCGGCAGCGCTGGCGCGCCAGGCGATTACGCTTCAGGCGGAACGCGCCGTGATTGCCGACCCAGCCTGTTACCCGGCGCTGCGGGACGCGCTTGCGGGCACCGGGATTGCAGCGGCAACCGGGGAGGCAGAGGTGGTGGCGGCAGCGTCAGTGCCGGCCGACTGGACCATGGCGGCGATTGCGGGTGCCGCCGGGCTGCCCGCCACGTTGGCCGCGATCCGCCGCGGCGGCGCCATCGCATTTGCCAACAAGGAGGCGCTGGTCTGCGCCGGCGAGGTCATGCTGCAGGCGGTGAGGGATGCGGGGGCGACGCTGCTGCCGGTCGATTCGGAGCACAACGCCATCTTCCAGGCCATGGCGGAGGGCAACGGGCGCGCCGTCGAGCGGATTACCCTTACGGCATCGGGTGGCCCGTTCCGCACCGCAAGCCTGGCCGAAATGGCCACCGTCACGCCGGAACGCGCGCTCAAACATCCGGTCTGGTCGATGGGGGACAAGATCAGCATCGACTCGGCCACCATGTTCAACAAGGGCCTGGAGCTAATCGAGGCGTCCCGGCTGTTCGATCTGCCAGAGCATCGGGTGGACGTGCTGGTGCATCCGCAATCGGTGGTGCACGGGCTGGTGGCCTACAGCGACGGCAGTGTGCTGGCCCAACTGGGCTGCCCGGACATGCGGATCCCGATCGCCCATGCCTTGGCGTGGCCGCAGCGTCTGCCGACCAACTCGCCCCGGCTGGATCTGGCAGCCGTGGCACGGCTCGAATTCGCCGCGCCTGATCTCGAGCGGTTTCCAGCGCTGCGCCTGTCGCGGGATGCCTTGCGGGCAGGGGGTGGGGCACCCACCATCCTCAATGCTGCCAACGAGGTCGCGGTTGCGGCTTTTCTGGCGCGGCGGATCGGGTTTCTAGACATTGCGCGCGTGGTCGAAACAGTGCTGGATCGGCTTGGCGCGCCACAAGCCTTGTCGTTGGAGAGCGTCTTGTCACTCGACCGGCTCGGGAGGCAAGTTGCGGCGGATGTGATTGCGGCCGGTAACCCCCTGCCGCGGCGTAAGGATGTGGCGTGATGACGTTTTTGCCCGATGCGGTCCGCACCATTGTCTCGTTTGTGGTGGTGCTTGGGGTGCTCGTGTTCATCCACGAGATGGGGCATTACCTCGCGGCCCGCTGGCGCGGCATCCATGTCGAAGCGTTCTCCATTGGCTTTGGCCAGCCGATTGCCCGCTGGACCGACCGGGTGGGCACCGAATGGCGGCTGTGCTGGCTGCCGCTTGGCGGCTATGTCAAGCTGCATGGCCAGGAGCGGCCGGAGGACGTGCCAGACGAGGTTCGCGCGGGCTGGATCTCCGGCAGGACGTTCCACGAGAAGGGGGTTGGTTCGCGCGCCATCGTGGTGGCCGCCGGCCCGGTGGCGAACTTCGTGCTCGCGGCCGTGTTGTTCAGCATCATCTTCAGCATTCAGGGCGAACCAGGCGAGCCGGTGGTGCAGTCGGTGGTGCCGGACTCTGCCGCCGCTGCTGCCGGGTTGCAGCCGGGAGACCGGATCGCCCAGATAGATGCCCAGCAAATCAGCGGCTTCGAGGACATCGTTCACGTCGTCTCGGCCAGTCCAGGCAAGCCGCTGAGCGTGACTGTGTTGCGCGGGGGGGCGCTGCAGACCATCCCGGTCACGCCCGCGTCCATGGATGACGGGGGAGGCGGCCATATCGGCCAGCTTGGCATCACGGGGGCGCTGCGCCCCGTTGGTCCGCTTCGGGCGGCTCAGGATGGGGTGGTGCACACCTGGAGCGTCGCGGTGCAAACTCTGGTCGGTGTCGGCGAGATCATCACGGGCCAGCGCGGTACGGCCGGGCTTGGCGGGCCGCTGAAGATTGCGCAATTGTCGGGCCAGGTGGCCGAGCACGGAGTCGCCAGCCTGGTGTCGTTCATTGCCCTGCTTTCGGTCAATCTCGGCCTGATCAACCTCTTTCCGATCCCGATCCTCGATGGCGGCCACCTGGTGTTCTATGCGATGGAAGCCATACGCGGACGGCCGCTGCCGGCGCGGGCACAGGAATACGGCTTCCGCGCCGGGCTGGCGCTGATTGCCTGCATCTTTCTCTTTGTCACCTGGAACGACCTGACCAGTTTCGGGCTGTTTCGCTGGGTCGCAGGGCTGATCGGCTAACGCGGACCGCTGCATAGGCTTGCTCCCCAAACCGCCGGCCCAGCGCCTGACGACGGGTTGGCGAGCAGCCAGCGCAATGTATCAAAGTTGAATGTTTGACGCCTGGCCCTTGGCGAGGAACCGGGAGTCTGCCAACAAGCGACCGTCTCCGAGGGGTTACCGTCGTTGTCGCGCATTCGCCTAGTTCTGCTGACGACCGTCTGCCTGACAGCAATAACCGGTGACCTTACGGTAGGCGCACAATCGCCCGAACCGCGGGCCCCGAACCAGCCCGCTTCGCCCGCAACTGCTCCCCAACCCGGTTCCTCGCAGCCTGGCCCACACGCGGCCACGGCGCCTCGACGGTCGGCGCCCCGCCGCCATGCCAATGCCGTCCAGCCAGCCGCCGCGAACGGTGACGCGATCAGCGCCATCCGCATCGTCGGCAACGAGCGCATCGAGTCTGGCACCATCCTGTCCTACATGCTGGTTGGGGCCGGCGATGCTGCCAATCCGGACCTGATCGACCGCAGCCTCAAGACCCTGTTTGCCACCGGGCTGTTCAGCGACGTCAGCATCATGCGGGATGGTTCCGCGTTGGTCGTGAAGGTGGTGGAAAACCCGCTGGTCAACCGGGTCGCGTTCGACGGCAACCATGCCCTTGGCGACGATGCCTTGCGCGCGCTGGTGGAACTGCGGCCGCGCTCGGTGTTCACGCCGGAGATCGCCCGCTCCGACCGGCAGAAGATCCTCGATGCTTACGCCAAAAAGGGACGCTATGGCGCCACGGTCGAGCCCAAGATCATCCGCCTGCCGCAGAACCGCGTGGATGTCGTGTTCGAGATCAACGACGGCGTCGCCACCCTGGTCAGCCGTATCAGCTTCGTCAACAACCACGCGTTCGGTGAGACCCGGCTGCGCGAGATCATCGAGTCGCGGCAGTCGGTTTGGTACCGCTTCCTATCCAGCAGCGACACTTACGATCCGGCCCGTGTTGAGTACGACAAGGAGCTGCTACGCCGGTTCTACCTGCAGAACGGCTATGCCGACTTCGAGGTGAGGGACGCGACGGCCGAATTGTCGCCGGACCGGTCTTCCTTCTTCCTCACCTTCACCCTGAACGAAGGCGCGCAATACCGCGTCGCCTCGATTGCGATCAACTCCAGCCTGTCGGCACTGCCAGGGCCGTTGCTGATGCCGTTTGTGGAGCAGCAAACGGGCCAGACCTATGACGGCGATGCCATCGAGCGCACCGTCAATGCCATGCAGGACGCGGCCCAGGCGCGCGGGGTGAACTTCGTGCTGGTGCGCCCCCGGATCGCCCGCAACCGTGAGAAGCACACGGTGGACCTCGTGTTCGACGTGACGGAAGGTCCGCGGGTTTATGTCGAGCGGATCGACATCGATGGCAACACGCGCACCAAGGACAAGGTGATCCGCCGCGAGATGCAGGTGGCGGAGGGTGACGCCTACAACCCGGTGGCGATCCGCCGTTCACGGCAGCGGCTGACCGACTTGGGCTACTTCAACACCGTCAACATCACCCAGACGCCGGGCAGCACGGCGGACAAGGCGGTGGTGAACGTGAATGTGGACGAGAAGGCGACCGGCGAGCTGAGCTTCGGCGGCGGCTTTTCCACCGATGCGGGCGCGCTGGCGAGCGCCGGCTTGCGGGAGAAGAACCTGATCGGCACCGGCATCGACGCGTCCCTGAACGGCACCTTGGCGCAGCGCCGTTCGGAAATAGACCTCTCGGCGACCGATCCGTATTTCCTCAACCGCAACCTGGTGGGCGGTTTCGACCTCTTCCACGTCAACAACAACAACCAGAACATCTCTGGCTACGACGAGGCGCGCACCGGCGCGTCGCTGCGCACCGGCTACCAGATCAACCCGCATCTGAGCCAAGCCCTTACGTATTCGATCGTCGAGCGGAACGTCAGCAACGTGAACGCGGGCTCCAGCCTCTACATCCTGAACTCGGCCGGCGGCTCGTTGCTGTCCCAGGTGGGCCAAACGCTTTCGCTCGACTACCGGGACAGCCGGGCCGACCCGCATAGCGGCTTCATTATTCGCTACGGGCTGGACGTGGCGGGTTTGGGCGGCTCGGCGCATTACGTGCGCAACAAGCTGGATGGCACGTATTTCATCCCGTTCGACCGGTTCACCGGCAACCGGGACTGGGGCTTGGCGATCTCGGCCAGCGGCGGCTACCTGGCCAATATCGGGTTGCGTCAGGAGGACCTGATCGACCGCTTCTTCCTGGGCGGCGACAACCTGCGCGGCTTCCAGTCGGGCGGCGCCGGGCCGCATACCGTGCCCCGGACGGACATGAACCCAGGCCCGGGCAATCTGAACGGAGAGGGCAGCATCGTCTACGGCAGCGACAGCGTGGGCGGCCGGCTGATCTACACGCAGTCAACCGAGCTGCACTTCCCATTGCCGGTCTCGGCGGACTTGGGCTTGTCGGGCCGGGCTTTCGTGGACCTGGGTGGCCTGGCGCAGGTGAAGCAGCAGGGCGCGCTGTTCGCCTACAACATCTATGACCAGCCCGTTCCCGGCGGCGTGGTGCAGCAACTCTATCATCCGAACAGTCTGTCGCCGCGGGTCGGCGCCGGCGTCGGTGTGTCTTGGAAGACGCCATTTGGGCTCATCAACCTTGACTTGGCCGACCCAGTCGTGAAGCAGAAGTACGACCAGACCCAAATCTTCCGGTTTGGCTTCGGCACACGGTTCTAAGGTAAGCAACATGACATCGACCCGCACCCGCAGATTGTCCGTGAGGCCGGCCTATGGCGCCCTGGCCCTCGCCGCCGCCGCGATGCTGGTGCAGCCCGGCGCGGCGCTGGCGCAGGGCTACTTCATCCCGCCGCAGAACGCACAGCGTAACGCTCCCTTGGTCGCCCGCCCCGCGCCGCGGCCGCCGGCGCCCGTGCAGCAATCCCTGCCGCCCCCGCCGTCCGTCGAGATCCCGAGCGGGCTGCCTGGCGTCGCCAGCAACGATGCCGACCAGCCTGACCAGGCGCCGGTCGCGCTGTGGCCGAGCGGGCGGGTGCCGGAACTGCCGGCACTGCCCAAGGGCACCACGCCGCCGGCGCCAATCATCGGCGTGCTTGGCGTGCCGGAGATCATGCGGGCGGCAACTGCCTCCCAGCAGGTGGAGAAGACGATCACTGAACGGCGCGAGAAGTTGCAGGCGGACGCGCAGAAAGGCCAAGCCGCCTGGCACGACATGCAGCAGCAGCTTTCGGTGGATCGCGCCACGATGACGCCCGACCAGATCCGCGCGCGAGAGCGCGAACTGCAGGAGCGCATCACGGCCGACCAGAAGAACTGGCGCGACCGCAACCGGATCATTCAGGAGACGGCGCAGTATTCCCTGAACCAAATCGAACGGACGCTGATTGCGGTGATCCGGCAGGTGGCGGAGAGCCGCGGCATGAACCTGGTGCTGCACCGGGCACAGGTTGCGCTCAACGTCAACGAGTTGGACATCACGGACCAAGTGACGCAGCAGATGAACAAGGTGATGCCGTCCATCACCATTGCGCCGGACGGCGTATCACCGGTGGCGCAGAACACGCCGCCAGCCGCCGGGTCCCCGTCTGCCGCTACGGCTCCGCCCACGCCGACGCCGGCCTCCGCTCAGCCTTCCAGCCCGTTGCCGGCTCGCCACTAGAGCAGGTCCATCATGCACCGTCATCGCCCGGCGACGCGGGTTGGCAGCAACGCTGGCCGGCATGAACTCACTTCCAAATTGACGATGCCGCCGCGCTTATGGTTGCTGCCGGCGTGAGTGGGGATGATCGGTTCTTCGCCCGCGTCGGTCCGCACTCGCTCGCCGCGGTCGCTGAGGCAGCCGGGGGAACAGCGACGGCGCCGGCACGCCTGCTGACCGGGGTTGCACCGCTGCAAAGCGCCGAGCCGGACCAGGTGAGCTTTCTGGACAATCGGAAGTATGCCCCCTTGCTGGCGCAGACGCGCGCTGGCGCCGTGATTATCCACCCCGACCTGGCCAGCCGTGTTCCCCCCGGCTCGGCGGCCATTGTGACAGGGGAACCCTATCTCGGCTGGGCTGGCGTGGCGGCGTTGTTCCACCCGGCTCCACCTGTGCAGCCCGGCATCCATCCGGCCGCGGTGGTGGATCCGGCGGCGCAGGTGGACCCGACGGCGGAAATCGGGCCGCTGGCCGTCATCGCGGCGGGCGCCATCGTGGGGCCGCGCTGCCGCATTGGGGCGAGCGTGGTGATCGGACCGGGTGTGGTGCTTGGTCCGGACTGCCGGGTCGGCGCCTTGGCGTCCCTTTCGCATGCGATCTTGGGGGCGCGGGTTTACGTGTATCCAGGGGCGCGCATCGGCCAAGAGGGGTTTGGCTTCGCCCAGGGGCCCTCCGGCTTCGTCAGCGTGCCGCAGCTCGGCCGGGTGCTGCTGGAGGACGACGTGGAAGTGGGCGCCAACAGCACGGTGGACCGTGGCTCGGCTCAGGATACGGTGATCGGCGCCGGGTCTCGCCTCGACAACCTGGTGCAGATCGGGCACAACGTCCACCTCGGGCGCTGCTGCGTTGTCGCGGGGCAGGCAGGCATATCGGGGTCCACCGTCTTAGAGGATTTTGTGGTGGTTGCGGGACAAGCAGGGCTCGCCGGGCATCTGCATATCGGTGCCAAGGCCAGGATCGGCGCCCAAGCCGGCGTGATGCGGGACGTAGCGGGCGGCGCCGACGTGGTGGGCGTGCCTGCTATGCCGGTGCGTGAGTTCTTCCGCAACGTCGCCGTGCTGCGCAAGCTCGCCGGGCGAAGCTCAGGGGAAGGCTCGAGGCAGGATAAAGGGGGGCGAGAGCAGGGCTGAGCATGGACACCAACCTGCCGGCAAGCGTAAGCCACGAGGCGCTGGACATCGCGCGCATCATGCATGCCATTCCGCACCGCTTCCCCATGCTGATGATTGACCGCGTGGTGGACCTTGTGCCGGATCGCTCAGCCGTCGGCATCAAGAACGTCTCGGTCAACGAGGGCTTCTTCCAGGGCCATTTCCCCACTCATCCAGTCATGCCCGGCGTGCTCATCATTGAAAGCATGGCACAAACGGCGGCCGTGCTGGTGGTCGAGACGCTGGGCCCGGACGCCGCGGGCAAGCTGGTGTATTTCATGACCATCGACAGCGCCAAGTTCCGCCGTCCGGTCGTGCCCGGCGACCAACTGCGGCTGACGGTGGTGAAGGAACGCAGCCGCGGCAACGTTTGGCGCTTCCATGGCACTGGAACCGTGGACGGCACCTCGGTGTCGGAGGCGACCTTCTCGGCCATGATCATGGATCAGCAGCCGCCGCAGCGCTAGCCGCGCTTGGATCGCAAAACGGCCGTAATTGGGTGCGTGACTGGAAACCCAGCCTGCACGCAACCAGCTTTGTCACACGCAGAAAGGCGGCTCCGTCCATGCCTTCCGTTGCCAACTTCCGCCGCTTAGGCCCGCTGCGGTGATCCATCCGACCGCCATTGTCGCCGACGGCGCGCGGCTGCACGCAGGGGTGGACATCGGCCCTTGGTGCACTGTGGGTCCGGACGTGGAACTGGGCGCCGGAGTGCGGCTGATCAGCCACGTCGTCGTAGAAGGGCACACGAGGGTGGGTGAGGGTGCGGTGCTGTATCCGTTCTGCACTGTCGGGATGGCGCCGCAGGAC
>CAXTRX010000124.1:0-8633 GCA_964246785.1 uncultured Acetobacteraceae bacterium
GGACTGCCCCCCGGCGCCATGGCGGCGATCTTCCCCGGCAGCGCCGACGTGACCCCGGCCAGCGGGCTGACCCGAGCCTAGCTGCTCTGCATGTTGCCCCTCTTGCCCCGCGGCGAACGATGTGGGTTGTTTACGCTCATTCGGCATACGAATGAGGTGAACGGGCCATGCACAGCTTCCCAATAACGCGGACTGCCCAGCCCAAGCCGCGCGTGGCCGACGATACGCTGCGGTTCGGTGAAGTGTTCACCGATCACATGCTCAAGATGGAATACGACGAGGCGCGCGGCTGGCACGACGGCCGCATCGAGCCCTATGCACCCTTCACCATCGACCCGGCATGCTGCGTGCTGCATTACGCCCAGGCGGTGTTCGACGGCCTAAAGGCATTCCGCGGCAGCGACGGGCAGGTCCGCATCTTCCGCGGCGCTGACCATGCGGCGCGGCTGAACCGCTCCTGCGAAATGCTCTGCATGCCCCCGCTCGACCCGGCGCTAGTGGAGCAATCGTTCAAGGCCCTGGTGGCGGTGGACGCGGACTGGGCGCCATCCAAGCGCGGCACGGCGCTCTACATCCGCCCGACGGTGATCGCAACCGACACGTTCCTCGGCGTGCATCCGTCGCACACCTACCTTTATTACGTGATCCTCAGCCCGGTCGGCGCCTACTACAAGGAGGGACTGAATCCGGTCCGCATCCTGGTGGCGGACCAGCATGTCCGCGCGGTGCCGGGCGGATTGGGCGCGGCCAAGGCGGCTGCCAACTATGCTGCCAGCCTGTATGCCGGGCGCGATGCGGCGCAACGCGGCTACAGCCAAGTGCTGTGGCTCGATGGGCAAAAGCGCGAGTTCCTCGACGAAGTCGGCTCGATGAACATCATGCTGCGCATCGGCGACACGGTGGTGACACCCTCGCTATCGAGCGGCACCATCCTGGACGGCATCACCCGCCGGTCCGTGCTGCAGTTGCTGCGCGACTGGGGGATTGCGGTAGAGGAACGGCCGGTCTCGATCCACGAGGTGATGGCGGCGCACGCAGCCGGCACGCTGACGGAGATGTGGGGCACCGGGACGGCGGTGGTGATTTCACCGGTGGGCGAACTCGGCTACCGGGACACCAGCCTGGTGATCAATGACGGCGTCACGGGCGAGCTCACCCGCCGGCTGTATGACGCCATCACGGCGATCCACTATGGCGGCACCAATGACCGGCATGGCTGGATGACGCGGGTGGAGCAGGACGAGCGCGTCGCCGCCTGACGCGCTATAGCAGGCTCTCGTAGCGGCAGTTGACCAGCAACTCGCCGACGGTCGCGGTATTGGGCAGGCGCAGCACCGTGGCCACCAGGGCGGCGAGGTCCTGCGGGTCGGTCATTGCGCCGCGCGGGAACGTGGCGGCGGCGGTCATGTCGGTGGCGACGAAGCCGGGGCACAGCGAGGTGGCACGGATGCCGCTGTCCCAGCCTTCGCGGCGGACGGCCTGGGTGATCGCCATGAGCGCAAACTTGCTCATGGCGTAGCCGACGTTCTCGTTGCCGACCCGCTTGCCGGACAGCGAGGACACGTTCACCACGCGCCCCTCGCCGCAGGCCTTGAGCGCCGGCAGGGCAGCGCGGATCACCCGCAACGGACCCTTCACGTTCACCGCCCAAAGCGCGTCGAGCCCGGTCTCGTCGGGGTCGGTGAGGGTGGCCTTGGCGTTGATGCCGGCCGCGTTCACCAAGGCATGGATGGCGCCGAAGCGGCCTTGCGTGGCGGCCACCCAGGCTTCGGCGCTGCCGGGCTGTTCGGCGTCGTAGCGGTGCGTGATCAGCCGGTCGGTTTCGGTGAGGCCACGCGGCGTACGGATGCCGGCGGACACAAGCCAGCCTTCGGCCAGCAACTGCCCGACAATCGCCCGTCCAATCCCGCGGGTGGCACCGGACACCATCGCCACCCTGCCTTCGACTGCCAACATCGTGTTGCCTCCTTCTAAAAGCGCCCTTTCCCGTTGGGAGAGGGCTCGGGTGAGGGATCTGGCTCGCGGCCCCTGCCGTCATCCCACTCCTGCGCATACTGCAGCACCAGGGCCGCCACCGCCTCCACATCGTTCAGCCAGACGGCAGGGATGGCGCACCCACGCACCGGGTCGGCGGCGAGCGCGACAATGCTGGGATCGTCAGGGTGCAGGAGCGGCTTGCCTGTGGCCTCCCGAAACACCTCGATCTTGTTGTGCTCGCCGCGCTTGAACCCTTCCACCAGCACCAGGTCCACCGGGCTCATCCGCCGCAGCAACTCGCTCAGGCTCGGTTCGGGGTCACCGCGCAGTTCATGCATCAACGCCCAGCGGGTGGCCGATCCAACCAGCACCTCGGTCGCGCCCGCCTCGCGGTGGCGGAAGCTGTCCTTGCCAGGCTGGTCGATGTCGAAGGCGTGATGGGCATGCTTGATGGTGGACACGCGCAGGCCGCGCCGGGTCAGCGCCGGGATAAGGCGGACCAGCAAGGTGGTTTTGCCGGAGCCGCTCCAGCCGGCGAAGCCGATTACGCGCATGCGGTTTGCCTACCACAGCCGCGTCAGGCGTTAACCCCAAGTCCGATCACACAACGCCATCCTGGCGAGCACAGAACGCCATTCTGGCGATGCATCGGCCAAGGTGATGTCGCCGCTGTGACCCTTTGCCAAACTGGGGAGCAGTGTCGCGAGAGGGCAAGAAAAAGCCCTCTCCCTCTCGAAGAGGGTTGGTTGAGGGGTGGGTCGCGCACCATCTGTTAGCCAATCACGGGAGTGGGCAGCATGGACTTGGGTGTGCTGGAGCGCAGGCGGCCAACGTCAGCGGCCAAGGTGGACTTGGGCATAACCGGGATGAGTTGCGCTGGCTGCGTCCGCCGGGTCGAACGGACGATTGCCGCTGTGCCGGGCGTGGCGGAAGTCAGCGTCAACCTGGCCACCGAGCGGGCTCGGGTCACTCCGGCGGCCGGGTTCGATCTGGCCCGGGTGGCAGAGGCGCTGCAAACAGCGGGCTACCCGCTCGCGCCCGAGAGCCTGCGAAGCGCGGCAAACGAGCAATCTGCCAAGCAGCAGGCGGCGCGGCTGGACGCGGCCATGGCGGCGCTGGCGCTGGCTTTGGCAGCCCCGCTCTTCCTGCCGATGCTGCTGATGCCGTTTGGGCTGGATCTGGCGCTGCCGGACTGGGCGCAATTTGGGCTGGCCGCGATCGTACAAGTCGTGTTTGGCGGGCGGTTTTATCGTGGCGCTTGGAAGGCGCTGCGTGGCGGCACCGGCACCATGGACACGCTGGTGGCGCTCGGCACCAGCGCCGCGTTCGGGCTGAGCCTATGGCAATGGGCGAGCGGCGGCGGACAGCTCTACTTCGAGGCGTCGGCCACGGTGATCGCCCTGGTGCGGCTGGGAAAGTGGCTGGAGGCGCGGGCCCGGCGGCAAGCTGGGGCCGCCATTCGTGCGCTTGAGCGGCTGCAGCCGGAACGCGCCCGGGTGCGGCGGGGCGGTGCGGAGCAGGAGGTTGCCGTGGCCGCCTTGCAGGCGGGGGACCTCCTGGTGATCAAGCCCGGCGAGCGCGTTGCTGCGGATTGCGTGGTGCGCGAGGGTATCAGCAGTGCCGACGAAAGTCTGCTCACCGGGGAAAGCCTGCCGGTGCCAAAGCAGCCCGGCGACGCGCTGGTGGGCGGCGCGCTGAATGGCGAAGCGCTGCTGCTGGCCGAAGTGACGGCGGTCGGTGCGGAGACCCGGCTGGCACGCATCGTGCGGTTGGTGGAGGACGCCCAATCGGGCAAGCCCCCGGTGCAGCGCCTGGTCGACCGGGTGAGTGCCATCTTCGTGCCCGTCGTGATCGCCTTGGCCTTGCTCACCGGGTTGGGCTGGATGTTGGCCGGCGCCGGTTTCGCGGCAGCGGCGGTGAACGCCGTCGCGGTGCTGGTGATTGCCTGCCCCTGCGCGCTGGGGCTGGCCACGCCGGCCGCTATTGCCGTGGGCACAGGTGTCGCGGCGCGCTACGGCATCCTGATCCGAGACCCCGCAGCCCTTGAGCAAGCGGGCGCCATCCGCACCGTGGTGTTCGACAAGACGGGAACACTGACCGCTGGACGGCCCCAACTGGTGGCGCTGCAACCTGCGCCAGGTCAGAATGCCGAGACGGTGCTGGCTTTGGCTGCGGCGCTGCAGGCGGGGAGCGAGCACTTGCTGGCGCGTGCTGTGCTCACCGCCTCTGGCCCGGTCACTCCAGCGGCCAACATTCGCACTCTGGCTGGGCGTGGTGTAGCGGGCGAGGTAGCGGGGCACCTGGTGCGCCTTGGCAATGCAGCGCTGATGCATGAGTCCGGAGTGGCGTTGGAGGGCTTGCTGCCAGCGGCGGAGAAGCTGGAGCATGCGGGGCGGACAGTGTCCTTCCTAGCCGAGGGCTCCCGCCTGCTTGGGCTCTTGGCGTTTGGCGATGCAATCAAGCCAGGTGCTGCGGCGGCCATCGCGAGGTTGCGTGCACGTGGGCTGCACGTCGTGCTGCTGACCGGTGACAGCCAGGGGGCGGCAGACGTTGCCGCGCATGCGCTCGGGATTGCGGACGTGCGAGCGGGGGCGCTGCCGGCGGACAAGGTGGCGGCAATTGCGGACCTGCACGCGCAAGGCCGGGTGGCGATGGTGGGCGATGGTGTGAACGACGCCGCCGCGCTCGCCGCCGCTGACCTTGGCCTGGCAATGGCCACGGGGACGGATGTGGCCGGGGCTGCGGCCGGCATCACCCTGATGCGCGGCGACCCGGCCATGGTGCCAGCAGCGCTGGACATCGCCGCGCGCACCCACCGCCGCATCCGGCAGGGCCTGTTCTGGGCCTTCGCCTACAACCTGGTCGGCATTCCCCTCGCAGCGTGCGGCTGGCTTAGCCCGGTCGCCGCAGGGGCCGCGATGGCGTTCTCCAGCGCGAGCGTCGTGGGCAGCGCGTTGTTGTTGCGGCGCTGGCGGCCAGAGCTGCCTGGCACGCCACCCGCCGCTCGCGATGCCGCGAGCAACCCTCTACTATCTGAGGAGTTAAACAGGCGGTAATCTGGAGCGCATTCATGTCTCATGTTAACAAGGCCCTGCTGAGCTTGGCCATCATCGGGCTCGCCGGCTGTTCCGGCAACGCGGCCCCTCCCAGCTCGTTCTCCCCCGCGGTGCACAGCGACAGCGGCATCAGCGCGACCGGTCAGCAGGGGCCACAGGGCGGCTCAGCCGCGCCGCCGTCGGCTGCAGGTTCGCTGGCCACGACGCCGGCACACTAGGGTCGGTTAAACCGGCGGCAAACCGAGTTCGGCGAGTAGCCAGTTCGTGAACTGGCGCAAGCTGCGGCTTTGCAGGCCGGCTGGCAGCGCCAGCCAGTGGCCGGTGTAGACCACCTGCTCCGCCTTGCCGCGCAACGGCTGCACCAGGCTGCCGGAGGCGAGTTCTCGCTCTGCCAGCAGCAGGGACTCAAGCGCTACCCCCAACCCGTTCACGGCTGCTCCAATGGCCAGAAAACTTCGGTCGAAGCGGGGGCCGTAGCGGTTGGGGGGCGCGAGGCGATTGACCGCGAACCAGTCTCGCCAATGGATGCGTTTGTTGTCGCTCTCGATCAGCGTTTGGCGCAGCAGGTCGTGCGGCGAGGCGATCTGAGCGGCCAATGCGGGTGCGCAGAGCGGCGTGACCACCTCGGAGCCAAGCGGCAACACGGTGACGTCAGCGGGGCGCTCGCCGTATACGATGTCGGCATCGAACACGTCGAACCGCCGGTAATCCGTGCCGCTGGCAAGGCGGACTTCGAGCCCTGGGTGAGCGGCCAAGAACCGCGGCAGGCGCGGCGCCAACCATTGCGCGGCAAAGCTCGGTGCCGCGTGCAGCCGCAACAGGCCCGGCGTTCGAGCAGACACAGCGTGGACGCCGCGCCAGAGTTCGTCCAAGCCGCGGTCGACATGGGCCAGTAGCACCGCTCCCTCGTGGGTTAGCGTGACGGCACGGCCCGTGCGCACGAACAAAGTGGCGCCGAGTTCGCGCTCCAGCTTGCGAATGGCATGGCTGACGGCGCTGGGCGTGAGCAGCAGGTCCGACGCAGCCAGGCGGAACGACTGAGCACGGGCAGCCGCGTGGAAAATTCGCAGCGCGGGCAACGGCAGGCTTTGGCCCATGCCATAGTTGAATAAGATTCACCGGTCGATGCAAGCTTTGCGTTTGTCAGGTGCTCTCTGAGGGCCGAGACTGCGGGCAAAGATGGAGGAAACCAATGCTGCTCACGGGCAAGACCGCCGTCATTTCGGGCGCGGCGAGCGCGCGCGGAATTGGGCTCAGCACCGCTAGGATGTTCGCCGAGCATGGCGGCAAGGTCGCCATCCTGGACCTGTCGGAAGCCGCGTCCAAGGATGCGGCGGGCAGCCTGTCCGGCGTGGGCCATATCGGCTTGGCCTGCGACGTGACCGACAAGGCCGCCTGCCTGGTTGCGGCGCGCACGGTTCTGGAGGCGTTCGGCCGGGTGGATATCCTGGTCAACAATGCCGGGATCACCCAGCCTGTGAAATTCCTCGACATCGCGCCGGACCAGTATGACGCGGTGCTCGATGTCAGCCTGCGCGGGATGCTGTATCTGAGCCAAGCGTTCATCCCGGCGATGAAGCAGCAGGGGAGCGGCTCGATCATCTGCATGTCCTCGGTGTCGGCGCAGCGTGGCGGCGGCATCTTCGGCGGCCCGCACTACTCGGCGGCCAAGGCGGGGGTGCTGGGGTTGGCCAAGGCGATGGCGCGGGAGTTCGGCAATGCCGGCATCCGGGTGAACTCGATCACGCCGGGCCTGATCCAGACCGACATCACCGGGGGCAAGCTCACCGATGCGATGCGGGTGGAGATCCTCAAAGGCATCCCGCTCAACCGGCTCGGCGAGGCGGCGGACGTCGCGGGCGCCTGCCTGTTCCTGGCCTCGGATCTGTCGTCCTATCTCACCGGAACGACGATCGACGTCAACGGCGGCATGCTGATCCACGGGTGACGCAATGACCGAAGCAGTTCTCTCGAACACCAGCTTGGCGGAACGGGCCTACCGCATCCGGCGCCATGCGCTGCGCATGGGGGAGGTGCAGGGGCAAGGCTATGTCGGGCAGGCGCTCGGGATCGCCGACGTGCTGGCGGCGGCGTATTTCCATGCCATGCGGCTGCGGGCGCATGACCCGCATTGGGAGGGCCGCGACCGCTTCCTGCTCTCGATCGGGCATTACGCCATCGCGCTCTACGCCGTGCTGATCGAGGCCGGGATTTTGCCCGAGGACGAACTCGAGACCTACGGCGCCGATGCGAGCCGGCTGCCGATGTCGGGCATGGCCTCCTACACGCCCGGCATGGAGATCACTGGCGGGTCGCTGGGCCAGGGCCTGGGCATCGCGGTCGGCATGTGCCTGGGGCTCAAGCGCAAGCAGTCGGACAGCTTCGTGTACAACCTGCTGTCGGATGGCGAGCTGAACGAAGGCGCCACCTGGGAGGCGGCGATGAGCGCATCGCATTGGAAGCTGGATAACCTGATCGCGCTGGTGGACGTGAACAACCAGCAGGCGGATGGCGCCTCCTCCGGCGTGCTGGGGTTCGAGCCCCTGGTGGACCGCTGGCAAGCCTTCGGCTGGCATGCCGAGCGGGTGGACGGCAACGACATCGCCGCCTTGCAGCAGGCGTTCGACCGGCTGCGGCGGCTACCCGACCCGAAGCCGCGGGTGCTGATCTGCGACACGCTGATGGGTTGCGGCGTGCCGTTCCTGGAGCAGCGGGAGAAAACCCACTTCATCCGGGTGGATGCCGACGAGTGGGGCCAGGCACTGGCGGCGCTGGATGCCGGGAGGCCGGCATGAGCGCGCCGGCCAAACGGCTGACCACCTCGGCCATGATCGCCTCGCTGGCCGCCGAAGGCCAGCCGACCCGCCCCGCCCCGTTCGGCCACGCGCTCGTGAAGCTGGCGCAAACCCGGCCGGACATCGTGGGGCTGACCGCCGACCTCGCCAAATACACTGACCTGCACATCTTTGCGCAGGCATGCCCAGACCGATTCTACCAGATGGGCATGGCCGAGCAGCTGCTGATGAGTGCCGCGGCGGGGATGGCGCGGGAAGGTTTTCTCCCCTTTGCCACCACCTATGCGGTATTTGCCTCGCGCCGGGCGTACGACTTCATCTGCATGGCCATTGCGGAAGAGAACCTGCCGGTGAAGATCGTCTGCGGCCTGCCCGGGCTGACCACCGGCTATGGCCCCAGCCACCAGGCGACCGAGGACGTGGCGATTTTCCGCGGGCTGCCCAACATGACCATCGTCGACCCGTGCGACGCGCTGGACATCGAGCAGGCGGTGCCGGCGATCGCAGCCCATCCCGGTCCGGTCTACATGCGGCTGCTGCGCGGCAACGTGCCGGTCGTGCTGGACGGCTATGACTACCAGTTCCAGCTAGGCCGCGCGGCGCTGCTGCGGGATGGCGCGGACGTGCTGGTGATTTCCGCCGGGTTGATGACCATGCGCGCGCTGGAGGTTGCCCGCGCGCTGGAGGCGGACGGCGTGGCAGTCGCGGTGCTGCACAGCCCGACCATCAAGCCGCTTGACGAGGCGGCCATCCTGCGCGAGGCGTCCCGCGCCGGGCGGCTGGTGGTGGTGGCGGAAAACCATTC
>CAXTRX010000125.1:0-8544 GCA_964246785.1 uncultured Acetobacteraceae bacterium
CACCCGCACCAGCCCCGCCCGGGCCAAAGACGCCGTGATGCGGCGGATCACCACCGGGTTGGTGTTGATGCTGCTGGCAAGGCGTTGACTGGTCAGCAGTTCACCTGCGTCGAGCGCAACCATGAGCAGGATGTGGGCGGCAACTGCAAACCGCGTGGGGACCATGCCGACACAATGCTCCATCGCCCAGGAGGTTCCAAGGCACGGGGCCAGCAGTTCACACTTCGTTCGAGTGCCGGTAAGCATGGCCGATGGAGACATCCCTCCCGCAGCGCCAGCTTGCCATCCGCCGCGCCGTGGCGGCACTCTGCCAGCAACTGTCTTGGGCTGCATTGCATGAGTTGCCGCTGCCGAATGGCCGCCGCGCCGACCTGCTGGCGCTTCGCCCCGATGGCGGCTTCGTCTGCATCGAGGTGAAGTCCGGCCCGCGCGACTTCCTCAGCGACGACAAATGGCCCGACTACCGCGCCTTCTGCGATGCGCTGTATTTCGCGGTGGACGACGCCTTCCCCATCGAGCTGCTGCCCGACAGCACCGGCTGGATCATCGCCCACGGCCGCGACGCCGAGCTGGTGCGCCCGGCCCCAGACCATCCGCTGCCGCCGCCGCGCCGTCGCGCCCTCACCCACCGTTTCGCGACCGTCGCCGCCAGCCGCCTTGCCGCCCTGGAGGACCCGTCCGTCACCGCGTCGCTACGGGCCGCCTTGCGAGTGGAGTGATCGGCTGCCCGTTGGCCGCCAGCAGGCTGCGCAGGTCCCGAATCGGCGGGAACACCTCCTGGTTCCAGTCCGCACCCTGCCCGTCATGGGCCGCCTGCTCGATCTCCACAATTTCGCGATCCTCGCGGAAAATGCGCTCGGTAAACCACACCAGCAACGGCCAGGCCGCCTCGAGCAAGCCCGGGAATTTCGGCCGCCGCACCGAGAGCAGCCCGAAGGTACAGTTGCTTCTCTGCTCCGCATCCAGCGGCGTATAGCAAATCCAAAGATGCATCACCGGCTCGTCGCCCGTGGTCCAAATCCGCAGCGTCTGGTAGGGGTACTCGGTGCGAATGGTCATCAGGTCCTTATGGGCTTGGCCTTTGCCCGCGCCGCGCCGGCTTCCGAGGATGGCGGCTTCGCCCAATGGCTGCTTGCCGCCGAGCCGTGCAAAGGTGTAGTCCACCTCGAGCCAATCCTCGCCCACCCGGCGCCCCAAGTAGCGCGGCGCCATCTGCCCCATTTGGCGCCGGTGCAAGAATTGGTGGTTCATGTCCATGAGGTTCTCATGCATGAACGTGTAGTGGCAGCGCACCGCCCGGCCGAACCGCCGCGTTTTGAACGCCGGGTCGGCAACGGCGCCGAGCGGTCCCAATTCGGTTGCAGCCTCTGGGTCACCGGGCCAGACGAAAATCAAGCCGTCCTGCTCGCGGCAAGGATAGGCGTGCACGCCGTTCGGCAGCTTGCCCTTGCCCAAGTATGGCACGTCCACACACTGCCCCGCGGCGTCATAGGTCCAGCCGTGATAGCCGCAGCGCACCGCACATCCCGCCACGATGCCCTGCGACAGCGGCACCTGGCGGTGGGCGCAGCGGTCTTCCAGGGCGAACACCGGCCCGTCCAGGGGGCGTACCAGCACGATCGGCTCGCCGGCGAACCGCGCGGCATGGGTCTTGCCCGGCTTTAGCTCACGCGACCAGGCCAGCGGATACCAGTGGTTTGGGTGGCTCCCGATGCGGCGAAGGTCGCAGGCGGTTTGGTCCCGGTCGGCAAACTCAGGAATGTCGGGCATTCCGCCTCCCCAACGGCGTGAGTGGTACGCTTACTGGTGGAGTGCCGTCGCCGTCAAACCTTGTGGCGTCGAGCGTGATCGGCTGACGACCAGCCGACTGGTCAGACGCTCCGCAGGCGCTGCACCGTGGCGGTGGTGGAGAAACCCGGCAGCAAGTCGGCCAGCATGACCTCGCCGCCATAGCTCTGCACGAACTCCGCTCCCACCACCGTGCCGAGGGTATAGTCCGACCCTTTCACCAGCAGCTCCGGGCGGACCGCGCGGAGCAGCGCCTCCGGGGTGTCCTCGTCGAACACACAGACAAGGTCCACCGCGGTCACGCTGCCCAGCACGGCGGCGCGGGCGGCCTCGGTCTGCACCGGCCGGGTCGGGCCTTTCAGCCGGCGCACGCTGGCGTCGGAGTTCAGCGCCACCACGAGCCGGTCGCAGCGGCTGCGCGCTTGCTCCAGCAAATGGACGTGCCCGGGATGCAGCAGGTCGAAACAGCCATTGGTGAAGCCGGTGCGCCAGCCGCGCTGCCGCCAGCGCTCCACCGTCTCAGCCGCCTGCTCGCGGGTGACCACCTTGCGCAGTGCCCCGCCCTGCGGCGACAGCGCCGCCAGCAGGTCCCCCTCACGCGCCACGGCAGTGCCCACCTTGCCCACCACCACACCGGCCGCAATGTTGGCCAGCCGCACCGCAACCGAAAGGTCCAGCCCGGCAGCCAGCCCGGCAGCCAGCGTCGCCACCACGGTATCCCCCGCGCCCGACACGTCGTACACGTCGGCGGCCTCGGCCGGGAAATGCTGCGGCGCCCCGCTCGTCACCAGCGTCATGCCGTCTTCGGCCCGCGTGACCAGCACGGCGCCGAAGCCATGCGCCGCGCGTAGGCTCTGCGCCGCCAGGTCGATGGCGGCCTCGCTGTCCACCCGCATACCCGTGGCCTCGGCCAATTCGCGGCGGTTCGGGGTAATCACGTCCGCCCCGGCATAGCGACTGTAGTCGCGGCCTTTCGGGTCCACCACCACGCGGCGCCCGGCCGCGCGCGCCGCGGCGATGATCTGGGCCGGCACGTTGCCCATCAGCACGCCCTTGTTGTAATCCGACAGCACGGTGACGGTGGTAGCAGCCAGCGCGTCCTGCGTGATGCGCACCAGCCGTTCCGCAAGCTTGGGATGGATCGCAGCCACCACCTCATGGTCGGCACGCAGGAGCTGCTGGCCCTGGGCGATGTAGCGCGTCTTGGTGGTGGTGGTGCGCCCACCCTGCACCAGCAGCCAAGGCTCCACATTGGGTTGCCCGCCGATCAGCCCGGTCAGATCCGACCCGGCCTGGTCGTCCCCCACCACCGAGACGAACGCCACCGCTGCCCCGAGCGCGGTGAGGTTGCGCACCACGTTGCCGGCGCCGCCGGGCATGGCCACGTCCCGCTCGACCGAGACCACCGGGATCGGCGCTTCGGGCGATATCCGGTTGACCACGCCATAAACATAGCGGTCGAGCATGGCATCCCCGACCACGAGCACGCTGGTACGGGCAAGCCGCCGGACAGCGTCAACCAAGTCGGGCGCGGCCGCTGCGCCCGGCGCAGACGTTTCGGGGACCATCCGCAACCGGCTATAGAACTGGGCACAGCTTGGCAAGCGGATTGCGTAAAAAGCAGTCAGTTCTCACAGCTTGACCCCCCTTTCGCTTTCCGCCAAACAGCCCGCGTGCCCGCGCCAGGCGGGATCGGAAAGGCGGGGCATGCGCGCTCAAGGCGAATATTTGTTCACCTCGGAATCGGTCTCCGAAGGCCACCCAGACAAGGTTGCCGACCGCTTGAGCGACACCGTGCTGGACGCGTTCCTCGCCGCCGACCCGTACGCGCGCGTAGCCTGCGAAACGCTTGTCACCACCAACCGCATCGTCTTCGCCGGCGAGGTGCGCGGACCCGATACCGTCACCCCCGAGCTGCTGACCCATCTGGCACGCCTGGCCGTGCACGACATCGGTTACGACCAGGCCGGTTTCTCTTGGAAGAACGCCACCGTCGAATGCCATTTGCACGCCCAAAGCAGCGACATTGCCGTCGGCGTGGACAGTGCCGGCAACAAGGACGAGGGCGCCGGCGACCAGGGCATCATGTTCGGCTACGCCTGCACCGAGACGGACGCGCTGATGCCAGCCCCGCTGTTCTACGCGCACCTTATCCTGCGCCGGATGTCCGAACTGCGCCGCAACAAGGACGTATCGGTGGCGGGGCTGCAGCCGGATGCGAAGAGCCAGGTCACCTTGCGCTACGTGGATGGCAAGCCGGTCGGCGCCACCTCCGTGGTGGTCTCCACCCAGCACGACGCAGGGATGGAGCAGGCCGCCATCAAGCGCATGCTGATGCCGCTGATCGAGACCACGCTGCCGCCGGGCTGGATGCCGCCGGAGCACGAGGTCTACATTAATCCCACCGGCAGCTTCGTGATCGGCGGCCCGGATGGGGACTGCGGCCTCACCGGGCGCAAGATCATCGTCGACACCTATGGCGGCGCGGCCCCCCACGGCGGTGGTGCGTTCAGCGGCAAGGACCCGACCAAGGTGGACCGCTCGGCCGCCTATGTCTGCCGCTACCTGGCCAAGAACGTCGTCGCAGCCGGCTTGGCCGACCGCTGCACCATCCAGATCAGCTACGCCATCGGCGTATCCCACCCGCTGTCAGTCTATGTCGACCTGGGCGGAACCGGGCGGGACGTGGACGAGGGCCGCCTGGAGCATACCTTGCGCGAGTTGGTGAACCTGAGCCCGCGCGGCATCCGCGAGCACCTGCACCTCAATCGCCCAATCTATGCCGTGACGTCCGCCTATGGCCATTTCGGCCGCACGCCGGATGCGGAGCAAGGCACCTTCACCTGGGAAAAGACCGACCTGGTACCTGCGCTTAAGAGTGCCTTCGGCCGGTAAGCCCTGCCAGATGGCCGGATGGTGAAACCCGCCACGGAGCGCCTTTACGGCCGCACCAAGGGCAACACCCTTCGCCCACGCCAGCGACTGCTGCTCGACACCACCCTTCCCCGCCTCCGGCTCGACCCAGCACACGCCCACAACCCGGCAGCCGCGTTCCCGGCCCCGCCGCTGGACCTCTGGCTGGAGGTCGGCTTTGGCGGCGGCGAACATGCCCGAGCGCAGATCATCGCGCACCCGCAAGCAGGGCTGATCGCGTGCGAGGTCTACCAGAACGGCATCTGCTCGCTGCTGTCCGCCCTGGTTCCGGCGGACGCCGAAGCCACTGCCCCGCTGCCGCCCAACCTGCTGATTTGGCCTGATGACGCACGCCTGCTGCTCCGTCAGATGCCGCCCGGCTCGCTCAGCCGCGTGTTCCTCATGTTCCCCGACCCATGGCCGAAGGCTCGCCATGCCAAGCGCCGCTTCGTCCACCCCGACGTGCTGGCGCTGCTCGCTTGCGCCATGCGGCCCGGCGGCGAGTGGCGCATCGCCTCCGACGATCCAACCTACCAGTCCTGGACAGCGGCCGTGCTGGCCGCTCAGGACCAGTTCGTCGCCGCCCCACCCGCCCGCGAACGGCCGGCTGCCTGGCCTGCCACGCGCTACGAGCGCAAGGCGTTGGCTGCTGGCCGCACCCCGCTCTACTGGTCGGCATTTCGCACGCAGAGTTGACGCCGGCTTGCGCTTAGAGCCTGATCGCTTCAGGTTGGATCGACCTGAAGCGTGAATCAGCCTCTCAAACAAAGAGTTAGAGCAAGTCCGGTTCGCCTACCAGAAGCGGACTTGCTCTAGGACGGAACGCCGCCACCAAGCGGCACTTTCACTGGCAGGAGGACGCATCATGGACCGTCGCGAGTTCATCAAGATCACCGGGATGACTGCAGTGGCCAGCGCCGTCGCGGCGGCCGCCCAGGCGCAAGTGCAAAGCCTGCAGGGGGGCGACCTCAAGCCGACCGGGCCTGTGACCAGCAAGCTGCCGCAGAACCCAGACATGAAATACCGCGCGCTTGGAACCACCGGCGAGTACGTCTCGCTCATCGGCTGCGGCGGCTTCCACCTGGCCAAGCCCGGCGGCCCGACGGCAAAGGAAGCAACCGACATCGTGCACGCCGCCATTGATGCCGGCGTTACGTTCTTCGACAATTGCTGGGACTACAACGGCGGCGAAAGCGAAGTCCGCCTTGGCCACGCGCTCGCCGGAGGCTACCGCGACCGCGTGTTCCTGATGACCAAGCTGGACGGCCGTACCGCCACGACTTTCGACCAGCAATTGAGCCAGTCGCTGTCGCGCCTGCAGACCGACCATATCGACCTAATCCAGTTCCATGAAATCATCCGCATGGACGATCCGGAACGGGTGTTCGCAGCCGGGGGCGCAATGGAAGCGGCGTTGCGGGCCAGGCAGCAAGGCAAGGTCCGTTACATCGGCTTCACCGGCCACAAGAGCCCCGCCATTCACCAGCACATGTTCGATGTGGCGGACCAGCATGGCTTCCATTTCGACACTGTGCAAATGCCGCTCAATGTAATGGACGCGCATTACGAGAGCTTCGAGCAGGGCGTGCTGCCGATCGCCATTGCCCATGGCACGGCCGTGCTGGGCATGAAGACCTTTGGCGACCCGTTCATCTATGACAGTAAAGCCGCCACACCTCAGGAGATGCTGCACTACCCTATGAGCCTGCCGATTGCGCTGCAGGTTTGCGGCATCGACCACATGCCGATCCTACAGCAGGCACTGGACGCGGTGCGCAGTTTCCAGCCGTTCACGCCCGAGCAGCGCACCGCCCTGCTCGCCAAGACCGCCGCCATTGCCGCCGATGGCCACACCGAGCGCTACAAGGTCTCCACCCACTTCGACGGCACCTACAAGAACCCCAAGTGGCTCGGCTAACCCCGCCTGTCGACCCTCTCCCACGGGCTGGAGAGGGTCAGGGTGGTGCGCTTTAGGCTGCCTTGTCCCAAACCGGGGCAAACGCCGGGCTCACCAGCCGCCGGTCTTTCGGCAGCATCGCAATCACTTCGCGGTCCGCGTCGTCCAGTTCAATCTTCATCGCCTCGAGGTTGGCAACCTGGCTTTCCCGCCGTGACGCCTTCGGTATGGCGGCAACACCGGGTTGGTCCAGCAGCCACTTCAAAGCCACTTGCACGGCACTCGCATTGTGCTTGCGGCCGATCGCAGCCAGTTCCTCGTGGTCGGCCAGCTTGCCCTGCGCCACCGGGCAATACGCCGTCACCGCCACGTCATGCGCGCGGGCATAATCGAGCACCAGGCTTTGGTCCAGCAGCACGTGGTATTCGATCTGGTTGGCAGCGATCGGCGCGCCCACCTGCTCCACCGCCTGCCGCAGCAGCGCCACCGGGAAGTTGCACACCCCGATCGCCCGGGTGAGCCCCTCCTCCTGCAGCCGAGTGAGCGTTTCAAGCGCGCGGGGCAGGTTCATGTCCGGCGAGGGCCAATGGATCATGTAGAGGTCGACATGGTCGGTCTGCAGCTTGCCAAGGCTGGCCTCGAGCGCCTGGCGGATCGCGGCTGGCGCCAGGTGATCGTACCAGACCTTGGTGGTGACATGCACGCTGTCCCGCGCCAGGCGCGCGCCGGCCAGCGCCGCACCCACTGCTTCCTCGTTGCCATACATCTCCGCCGTGTCGAGATGCCGGTAGCCAAGCGACAGCGCCCGTTCCACCGCCTCGCGGCACTCGTCGCCTTTTAGGCGCCAGGTGCCAAGTCCAAGCTTGGGCATGCGCAATCCGCGCGTGGTAATCAGCTCCATCGCAATTCCTTTCTAACGCTTGCTCAGGTCGACCAAGGCGGCAAACCCGGTCTCGGTGCCGAAGGCGAGCCAGGCGCCATCCTCGCGCCAGGCCAGCGCCGATACCGGGCCGTGACCCGGCGCCGCCACTGGCAGGATCCGTTCGCTGGCGATATCGGCCAGCACCACCAGCCCATCCGCGAACCCGGCGGCCACCACGTCCAACTGCGGGTGTGCCGCCACTCGGGTGCAGAGCACCTGGTCGCCGCCTGCCATTTCAGTCGGTGCCTTGCCCATCGGGCCGCCGCCGAAGAACGGCCATAATACAATAGTGTCAGCACCGCTGCTGGCCAGCCACTTGCCGGAGCGGGTGAAGCCGAGCGACTCGGTTTTGGCCGGGTAGCCGCTCATCCGCATATGCTGGCCGTCCGCCAGCCGCCAGCCGTGCAGCGAGTTCTCCTGCATCGCGGTGACGACGGCCTCGCCCGCCGGATGGATGACGACTCCGGTGTGGCTGCCCTTCCATTCGAGCCGCCGCGGACTGTCCACCTTGGCGGCGACGAACCAGACCGAGGCGCCGTTGTAGTGCGAGGCAGCGATGCGCTTGCCGCGGGCGTCGAAGTCGAGCCCGGTCACGGTGGATGGATGCTCAAGCTGCTTGAGCTTGGCCGCCCCGTCCTTGGCGCTTATGTCGAACACATGGGCTATTTTACCCACGGCGGCGACCATGACGGTGCCGTGGGCTGCCACTTGCTCCACCCATTTGCTGCCGAATTGCGCGATGGTCTCGGCGGTTCCGTCCGGGCTGGTGCGGCGGAACGCCCCGTCATCACCGCCGGTGATGAAGCCGCTGGGCGATGCTGCCAGCGAGAGCACCGCGCCGTCATGCACTTGGGCATCGCGCCAATCCGGTAGGATGAGGCGGCCGTCGCCCAGGGCAAAGACGGGCGTGTTGCCGACCCACGCGGCGGCCACGACGAAGGCGTCGAGCTCACGATGCTCGCCGCGGGTGTGCATAACGTAGTCGACGTCGGGGATCATGGAGGCGTCGCGCCCTCACCCAACC
>CAXTRX010000126.1:0-8478 GCA_964246785.1 uncultured Acetobacteraceae bacterium
GCTCTGGGTTGGGCTCGGCAACCCAGAGCCCGGCATGGCGCGGCAGCGGCACAATATCGGGTTCATGGCAGTTGACCGCATCGCCGGGCGCTATGGCTTCTCGCCCTGGCGCCAGCGCTTCAAAGGCGTGATCGCCGAAGGCACTGTCGGCGGCGAGAAGGTGCTGGCGCTCAAGCCGATGACCTACATGAACGACAGCGGGCACGCCGTGCAGCCCGCCGCCGCCTTCTTCAAGCTCGAACCCAGCGCCATCATCGCCTTCCACGATGAACTGGACCTGGCGCCAGGCAAAGTGCGGGCGAAGCGGGGTGGCGGGGCAGCCGGGCACAACGGTTTGCGCAGCATGGACCGCACGCTCGGCACCCAAGACTACTGGCGGGTGCGGCTCGGCATCGGCCATCCCGGCCACAAGGACCGCGTGCTCGGCCATGTCCTCGGCGACTTCGCCAAGAACGACGCCGCCTGGCTCGGTGAATTGCTGGATGCGGTGGCCGATGCCGCGCCGTTGCTGGCGGGGCGACAGATGGAGGCGTTCATGTCCAAAGTGGCGTTGTCGGGCCCTCGGCAGGAGACCGCCTGATGGGGTTTAACTGCGGCATCGTGGGGCTGCCCAATGTGGGCAAGTCGACCCTGTTCAACGCGTTGACCGCCACCGCGCAGGCGCAGGCAGCGAACTACCCGTTCTGCACCATCGAGCCCAATGTCGGCCGGGTCGCGGTGCCGGACAAGCGATTGGCCGTGCTGGCGGGCATCGGCAAGTCAGCCAAAATCGTGCCGACCGGCCTCGAATTCGTCGACATCGCCGGGCTGGTACGCGGGGCCAGCCAGGGCGAGGGCCTAGGCAACCAGTTCCTCGCCAACATCCGCGAAGTGGACGCCATCATCCACGTGCTGCGCTGCTTCGACGATGACGACGTGACCCATGTCGAAGGCAGCATCGATCCCATCCGGGACGCCGAGACGGTCGAAACCGAGCTGATGCTGGCCGACCTCGACAGCCTGGAAAAGCGCCTGCTGGCCGCACAGAAAAAGGCCCGGGGCAGCGACCGCGACAGCGTGGCGGCGGTGACGCTGATGGAGCCGCTGGTGGCTGCCCTCCAGGCCGGGCGGCCCGCTCGCACCGCCATCCCGCCTGGTGAAGTGGACGCCGTGCGACGGCTGCAACTGCTTACCTCTAAACCGGTGTTGTACGTCTGCAACGTGGCCGAGGCGGATGCGGCGACCGGCAACGTCCGCTCCGCCGCCGTGGCCAGCATGGCCCAGGCCGCCGGCGCTGCCTGCGTGGTGGTGTCTGCCGCCATCGAGGCCGAGGTGAGCCAACTGCCCGAAGCCGACCGTGCCGAGTTCCTGACCGGCATGGGCCTGGAGGATAGCGGGCTCGACCGAGTGATCGCAGCCGGATACCGGCTGCTTGGCTTGGTCACCTACTTCACTGTAGGGCCCAAGGAAACCCGCGCCTGGACGATTGTCGACGGCACCAAGGCGCCGCAAGCCGCCGCCGTGATCCACAACGATTTCGAGCGCGGCTTCATCGCCTGTGAAACCATCGCCTATGACGATTATGTCGCCCATCGCGGCGAAGGTGGCGCCAAGGAGGCCGGACGCATGCGCGTCGAGGGGCGCGACTACGTGGTTCGCGACGGCGACGTGTTGCTGTTCCGTTTTAATGTATGAGTGTTAAGACCCTTCACTTATTTTCGCCTCTTGACCTTTCACGCCGAAACCATAGCCGTCCATGCCGGTTGATTGACCATCTTCAAAGGAGGGCGCGCGGTGAGTATCATTGGTTGGATTATCTTGGGGGGTGTCGCTGGTTTTATTGCCAGCAAGATCGTCAACAAGCAGGGTGAGGGCCTCTTCATCGACATCGTCCTTGGTGTCATCGGTGCCATCGTCGGGGGCTACCTCATGTCCTTCTTCACCGGCGCGCCCTGGCAGAGCGGCTTTAACATCCCAAGCTTGATCGTAGCCATCGTGGGCGCCGTCATCGTGCTCTTCATCTACCACTCGATCTTTGGCCGACGCACCACGACCTACTAACCAAAGCGCGCTGAGGGCGCCTTGCCCGTGTAGGGTCCGTCAGCGCCTTGCTGCATCTATGCAACTGGTGGGATCGTCAGCTTGGCCGAGGAGGAGTTGATGCCCGCCAGTCCCGCTCGCACTCCGAACAGAACTCAGGGCCGCGGCCATAAATACTCGCGATAGCGCGATTGCCGCGGCGTTGGCCGGGTTTGACGACGGCGCGTTCCAGCGCCACCTGGCTGAATTGGTCGCAATCCCGTCCACATCGCAAGATCCAGGTCACGAAGCCGAACTCGCCCGCTATCTGCGCCAAGGCATTGCCCCTTGGCTGGAACGGCTCGGCTTTACCGCCGTCATCCACAACAACCCGCGTGACGGCTTCGGCCCGATCCTGCTCGCTGAACGGATCGAGGGCGCCGGCCCGACCGTGCTCACCTACGGCCATGGCGACACCGTCCGCGGCCTGGCCGACCAGTGGCGCGCCGGGCTCGATCCGTGGACGCTGACCAAGGAAAACGGCCGCTGGTACGGGCGCGGCGCCGCCGATAACAAGGGTCAGCACGCAATCAACCTCCACGCGCTGGAGGCGGTGCTGGCTGCTCGGCAGGGGCGGCTTGGGTTCAACCTGAAGCTCGTGCTGGAGACTGCCGAGGAGCGTGGCTCCCACGGGTTGCGCGCCTTTGTGGCTGCGCACGCCGAAGCACTGGCGGCGGATGTGCTGATCGCCAGCGATGGCCCGCGGGTCGCTTCCGACACCCCCACCATTTCCACCGGGACGCGCGGCACGTTCCACTTCGACCTCGTGGTGAGCCTGCGCCAGGGAGGGGTGCATTCAGGCAATTGGGGCGGCATGACCGCCGACCCGGCCATCGTCCTGGCCCATGCGCTTGCCGCCATTGCAGACCGGAACGGCCGCATTCTCGTAGGCGGCTGGCGACCCCAAGCGGGCATGCCGGCCGCGGTGCGGCATGCCCTCGCTGGGCGTGTATTGCGCGCGGAAGGCGAGGCGGCGGCAATTGATCCCGCTTGGGGCGAGCCCGGCCTTACCGCCGCCGAAAAGGTTTATGGCTGGACTAGCTTCATCGTCCTGGCCATGGTTTCTGGCCGGCCGGAAAACCCGGTGAACGCCGTGGCCCCGAACGCGCGCGCCCATTGCCAGCTCCGCTACACCGTCGACTGTGACCCGGCGGATTTCGCACCCGCGCTGCGCACCCACCTGGATGCAGCCGGCTTTCCCGAAGTGGCCGTTGAGAACGCGGCTGTCCGCATGCCCGCCAGCCGCACCGACCCGGCGCATGCTTGGGTCGCGCGGGTGGCGGCAAGCGTCGAGCGCAGTCTGGGCCGCCCGCCGCAAATCATCCCGAACAGCGGCGGCGGCCTGCCTGGAGACGTGTTCGTGGACCACCTGGGCGTGCCGTTGATCTGGATCCCGCACAGCTACAACGGCTGCAAGCAGCACGGACCGGACGAGCACCTGCTGATTGCCCCGGCGCGCGAGGGTGTCGCCATGATGGCGGGGCTCTGGTGGGATTTAGGCGAGCCCTGATGCGCCGGGCAGCAAGCAAAGGATAATACGGGCATGGCTGGCACCAGGATCATCTTCATCCATGGCCTCTGCTGCAACGGTGGCGATTGGTCCGCCCAGATGGCTCATTTCGCGCACATCGCCGAGGTGATCGCCCCCGATATGCCCGGCCATGGCGACGCTGCGGCAGATGGTGAGCCCTCCATCGAGGCCATGGCAGCCATCGTCAACCGGCTTCGCCAGCAAACTTCAGCCGCACCGACTGTTTTGGCCGGCCATAGCATGGGCTGCCGCATCGCCCTGGAGGCAGCCCGGCGGATGCCCGATGGTCTTGCGGGTTTGGTGCTGCTGGAAGGCGGCCAGCGTGCCACCGGCGATGCAGATACGGCTGTCCGTCAGTATCGCAGCCGCTCGACAGCGCAGAACATCGCCGCCTTGCTGGAGGACTTCCAGGGCATGTTCAGCCCGACCACTCCAGCCAGCTTCCAGGCCATGGCGCTCGATCGGATCAAGCGCATGGACCCGGTGTTCATTGAGGCTCTGGTGGCAAGTCTCACACGGTGGGACGCGGCCGAGGCGGTTTCAGCGCTTCAGGCAATTCAGGTGCCTGTCCTCGCCATGCAATCGACGGTCAGGGAGCCAGGCCAGCCCCGCCGTCCGATCGAGCACGGCGAGATGCCATCCTGGCTGCGCCTGGTGCGGCAGACCGTTCCGGGCGAAACCGAAGTCGCTTGGCTAACGCACCTTAGCCACTTCCCACAGGTTGACGCGCCCGAGCGGGTGAATGCGCCGATTGCCGCCTTCCTGCATCGGCTTGCCGGCCAGCTTAATGCACCTTCTGGTCCAGCCAGCGTGTGATCGTGGCGGCGACGTCGTCGCTGGTTTTTTAGCACCACCATGTGCGCGCTGCCGTGAATCCCTCGATTGGCCGGGTGGACCGCTTCGACATCTGCCCCACCGTCCTTGAGCAACGCCACCGTGCACTGGTCGTACATCGCATGGTGCGACGCCTCGGACGTCGGCACGATGATCGGGAAGGCGGGATCTGGAATTGGGCGAACATCTAGTCCACGAGGGTGCAAACGTGCTCTGACCGCTCGCCGTCGGCGTGAAAGAAGCCTTGGCGGGCAATCTCGACCGGTGCTGTTTCGGCCATGGCGGACGGGGCACGTTCCCCGAGCGGTTCTTGGAGCCGGACGAGTGCTTGCTCATCCGGCTCCGTCAACCAGGCAGCGGCAGATGCCTCAGGCGGCTTGCAACGCCTGCCACACCTTCTCAGGCGTCGCCGGCATGTCGATCGACTTCACCCCGGCGCTCGACAGCGCATCGACGATCGCGTTAATCACCGCCGGCGGGCTGCCGACCGCGCCCGCTTCTCCAGCGCCCTTCACGCCCAGCGGATTGCTGGTGCAGGGCACCTCGATCAGGTCCACCTCGATGTCCGGCAGGTCTGCCGCGCGGGGCAGGGCATAGTCCATCAAGCTGCCCGAGAGCAGTTGGCCAGAGGTTTTGTCGTAGGCCGTCCGCTCCAGCACTGCCTGGCCAAAACCCTGCGCCACCCCGCCGTGCACTTGGCCGCGAACAATCATCGGGTTCACGGCCTTGCCCACGTCGTCGCACACGATGTAGCGCAACACCGCCACCATCCCGGTGTCCGGGTCGATCTCGACCTCGGCGATATGGCAGCCATTCGGGAAGGTGTGGCTGTCGATCTGCGCCACCTCAGCCGCATCCAGCATGGTGGCTGCTTCGCCACGCGCAGCGCGTTCCCGCTGCGCCGTGGCAAGGCTGATGATGTCCATGCCCCGGTCGGTGCCGACGATCGAGAAGCGTCCGCCAGTAAACTCGATATCGGCAACTGCCGCTTCCAGCGTCTCGGATGCAGCCTGCTTGCCCTTCTCGATGACCGTTGCTGCGGTTACCAGGATCGCCTGTCCTTCGGAGTAGAGGCTGCGCGCGCCGCCGGTTCCACCGCCGGTAGGAATGGCGTCAGTGTCGCCCTGCCGGATGCGCACCTTGTCACCGTCAATGCCCAGTTGGTCGCCGATGAGCATGACATAGGCCGTTTCATGGCCTTGCCCGCTGGACTGGGTGCCGACAAAGACATCCACGAAGCCGTCATCGGCAAAGCGGATTTCGGCCCGCTCGGTGGGGGCGCCACCGGTCGCCTCGAGATAATAGGACATGCCAATGCCGCGCTTCTTGCCGCGTGCGGCGCTGGCAGCCCGGCGCGTCTCGAATCCCGCCCAGTCCGTCTTCTCCAAAGCGGCGTCCAGCACACGCTCGAAGTCCCCGCTGTCATAGAGCTGGTTCATCGCGCTGACGTAAGGCATGGCATCAGGCTTGACCATGTTGAGCTTGCGGATGGCTATCCGGTCCATGCCCAACTCGGCCGCTGCGGCATCGATCACCCGCTCCACGACGTAGTTGCTCTCCGGCCGCCCGGCGCCACGATAGGCGTCCACCGGGACAGTGTTGGTGAACACGCCGAGCACGTTGGCATAGATCGCCTGGAAGCCATACACGCTCGCCAGCACCTTGGTTCCAGCCATGGTCGGGATGAAGGGCGCGAAGGTGGACAGGTAGGCGCCCATATTGGCCACGTTGCGGGTGCGCAGCGCGAGGAAGCGGCCGTCGCCGTCAAGTGCCAGTTCGGCCTGGGTGATGTTGTCGCGCCCCTGCGTGTCGCAGAGAAACGCTTCCGACCGCTCGCTCACCCACTTCACCGGGCGCCCGAGCTTGCGCGCGGCGTAGCAGGTGAGGGCATGCTCGGCATAGAGGAACAGCTTCATGCCAAAGCCGCCGCCGACATCGGGCGTCACCACACGGAACTGGTCTTCCGGCACGTTGAACACGTACTTGCCAAGCATCGACTTCAGCACCCAGCCGCCTTGCGTGTTGGCATACAGGGTCCAGCGGCCATCCTCGTAGCTGGCCAGCGCCGCACGCGCCTCCATGCTGTTCACCACCACGCGGTTGTTCACCACGGTCAGGCGGGTGGTATGCGCGGCCGAGGCGAACAGCGCGTCGGTCTTGTCCTTATCGCCCACGTCCCAGTCAAAGCAGATGTTCTTGGTAGCGTCCGGCCACACGGAGGGCTCACCCTCGTCCATTGCCGCAGCCAGGTCGGTCACCGAGGGAAGCACATCATAGTCCACCATGATCGCCTCGGCGCCATCCCGTGCAGCCTTTTGGGTCTCGGCAACCACAAACGCCACCGGGTCTCCAACATGGCGCACCATGCCGTCGGCCAAAACCGGGTGGGGCGGATCCATACGCGGCGAGCCATCGCGGTTCTTCAGCGGGATCGCACAGGGCATGCCACCGATCCCGTCCGCCTTTAGGTCTGCCGCGCTGTATGCCGCCATGACCCCAGGGATTTCCAGGGCAGGCGAAGCATCAATCATGCCAATTTTGGCCGCAGCGTGAGGCGAGCGCAGCACAGCAGCCCAAAGCATGCCCGGCAAAGCAATGTCATCCGTGTATCGGCCAGCGCCGGTAAGCAGGCGCGGGTCTTCGACGCGGCGAACGGGCTGAGCAAGGCCGAACTTGGTCATGGAGATTGGGTCCTGGCAATTTCTTCAGGACACTATCTGCCCATATTCCCGCATTCGCCAAGAGCCATGCACGCGCTAGCCTGCCGATCAGCGAGAATTGCAGCCGAGAAAATCAAGCTGCCACGTCATCTCGTCGACCGTGAGCGGGTAGTTCTCTCCCACCCCGCCCAGCACAGCGCGGGGCGAAACCTGACCCAACGAAGTCTGCACCGGAGCGGCAACCCGCATGCTGAACCCGGCCTTCCAAACCAGGCTGACGAGCGCCTTGGCGTTCCGCAATGAGGCTGCGCGGTCAACCGCTTCGAGCGGCACGCCAGCCGCCACCGCCAAGAACGCGCTTGCCTTGCGGAGTTCACCGCCCCGAAGGCAGGCCAGCAGCAGGTCTTCGCTGAGTTTGCCGCTGGCATCGAGCTTCCGCCCGGCTTCGAGCAGGGCGTCGTCCTCCGGGCGGGATGGCACTGGTGCCACTTTGGTCAATTGGAGCGCAAGCCGGTCCTGGATGGTGGCGAGCACGGCCGGGCCAAGGTCGGTCCGGGCGGCGAGATCCTTGAGCAACTGACCGGTGACAATCTCTGAAAGCGCGCGCGCTGCGTGGTCCGCCAAGCGCGGGCGCGCAACGAGCGGAGCGTGCCACGTTGGCTCGTCACCGGAGCGGGCCACCAGGGCGTCCAGCGTGCTTTCCCGGATTGCGGCGGAACGGTTGATCAGCAACGACCGGATTGCCGCACTGTCAACCGTCGCGGCGATGGCGTCCGACACTGCCTCCGGCAGATTGGCCCGGCAGGCAATGGCACGGGTCGTTTCGCAGTGCGGCGGCGTGGCAAGCAGCTCGAGCAGGTCCTGGGCCGACAGCAAAGGAGACAGCCGGAGCATGGGCTCACTGACGCAAACCTCAGCGTCCGCAGCCAAGTGCAAGGCCACTCTGCGTGGTATGTTCGGCAGTTCGGCCGCCACTCCCGCGATAGCGGCGCGGATACGCACGGCCTCATCACGGATCAGCGCGGAGAGGACCTGCAAAGTGCGTTCGCGGATTTCCTCACCCTCGACTTCGGAAAGACCGGGCAAAGCGGCCGCAATCTTACGGGCAAGCAACAGCCGAACCCGTTCGTCACCATCGTGCGCGAGTCTCATGTTGGCTGCCGATGGTAGCGAGGGGTTCAGCGCGAGCGCCGCCCGCACCGGAACATCATTATCCCGTACGAGAAAGGCTAGCACCTCGGAAGGTGTCGCTGCATTGGCCGCGAGCTTTACCCGCGTGTGCAGGTCGATCGGCAGCATGTCGAGGGTCTTGGCTTCCATGCCTCACCTAAGGCAGCAGCGGGTCGCGTGCGACCCGCCCGGGGGCGCGGCCGGAGCGGTTGCCGTCCTACCTCC
>CAXTRX010000127.1:0-233 GCA_964246785.1 uncultured Acetobacteraceae bacterium
ATCGCGGCTACGTCCGAGCAGCTTGGCCGGACTATCGCTGACCAGCTTGGCACGCTGCACGTAGCCGCGCATGGTGCGCAGATTTTTCTGGCGCGTGTGGTCCATGATCTGCTCGTCGCGGGCGCCGATGACGTGAGCCTGGGTGATGAACCCGGCGCGCAGCCCGTGCGGGCTGGGCCGTTCGCCCGATGCGGCCACCCCGCGAGAGCGGCCCGCGTAGCTAGGGTTTTTCG
>CAXTRX010000127.1:243-8358 GCA_964246785.1 uncultured Acetobacteraceae bacterium
GCGTCCGGATGCAGGCCGCGGTTGCTGATTACCCCACGGTGGTCGATGGCGCGGAACACCGGACCGTAGCGGCAGCCCGACGCCTCCAGCCAGATTTCGAATGATCGAACTGGACAGCGATCTGGAGAGTCGGCGCGGGACAGACCGATACTCACCCCCTTGCCGGTGATCACCTTTGCCGCGTGGGATCATCAGGCGCAGCCCGTGATGCGTCAGCTGGACATGCTCGCGCTCGATGGCCGCCTGCTCGGAGCGCCGCAGCGCGCCCGCATAGGCGAGCAGCAGCAGGTCGCGGTCGCGCTGCCCGGTGAGCGTGGCATCACAGGTGGCCACGAGGCGGGTCAGCTCGTCGGTCATCAGCGCAGCGGCCTGCTTTGCGGGGCGGCCATACTTGCGCTGGATGCCGCGCAGCGTATTGCCAACTCAGCGGCTCCGGACTGGCGAAGACCAGCGCCTCCGCCAGCCGCAACACCTCAATCGGGATCTCGGAGACGCCCATGCGCGTCAGTCCGGCGGAGAGCCAAGCCGCCTGAGCGCCGCCTCGACGGCTGCCGCCATTGCTGGCAGATCGTGCGCCACAATCTTCCAGATACGGGTTGGGTCCACCTGGTCGTAGGCATGACGAAGGACATCGCCGAACGCCCTGACTGCCTTCCTGGGAAACCCCGGCGCCAGCTCCTCACGCACGCCTTCCCGGCGGAGCAGGATAGTCAGACGCTCGCGAAGCGCTTCGGGGCGGCCCACATCATTGAGGCCGCCGGTGGAAAGCCCGCGGCCGCCCGGATCGCCGGGCATGACAATATCACGGCGGTGGCCTTACAATGCTGACCCGGCAGCAACATTAGAGCGGCTGATCGACGCATCAGGCCGGTGCAACCTGATGCGATCAGGCGTTAGCCTGGATGCGCTATGGCGCAGTCATGATCCTGTAGCTCCTCGCCTCCAGCGCGGTCGCCCGCCGCCGGGTCACTATTGTCGGCCAGCAGCACGAAGCCTGGCTGCCCCTGGGCCGATGCGGCACCGGCGACCACCAGGGTCTGTTGCGGCATTGCTGCCGCACCGACATCGGTTGCAAGAAGCTTGAAGGGATCGGACGAGGCAAGCTCGGCTTCGGCCAGCCATCGTGCGCGATAGGGGTGGCCGGCAAGCGGGGTTGGAAACGGGGCCCAGGACGGGCCGATTGCGGCGGCGTTGGCGTGCAGCGACACCACTACGTCGGCCCGCAGACAGTCGATGTGGATGTGTAGCTGCTCCTGGGTCCGCGCATGCGGCGAGTTGATCGCGAGGCTCACATCCTCGCGCGCCAGGTCATGATGCAGCACGGCCTCCACCCTGGACCGTGCGGCCCAGGCGGCGGCGAAATAGTTGGGTGCGTCTGGTGCCAGGATGTCGGGGCTTTCGATCCCCACCACCCGGCTGGTGGGGATCAGCAGGAATTGCGTGGCGCCCCGGATGTCCTTGAGGATGGCGTAACCATGCGCCTCGCCCTCCGTCAGGCTTACGGCCGCGCAGGGTGCCGGGTCGGTGTTGCGCTGCTGGTTCGGCACGCAGCGGTCATGCACGATCTTCCATAATGCATCGGGGTCGGCGGCTTGCACCGCCAAGCTCGCGAGCAAGAGCGCCAGCGCCGCGGCAGATAGGACGATCCTGCGATGGTCAGTCTGCGGCATCGATCACTTCGGTCGGAGCTGGCCTGCCAACGTAGGCCGGAAGTTGCGAGTGGTGCAGCAGGGTTACGTCGGACATTCCGGCTAGCTGTCGAGCGGCCTTGGTGAAAGCCGCGTTTGAAACCACGACCGCCAGCTGCGTCTTGTGGAACAAGCGAGCGGCAGCGGCTTCCTGCACGGCGCCATTGCCGACGTTGCTGGAATAGAGCTTGCACTGGACGACGAGGCTGGTGCCGTGCCGCTCGGCCACGATGTCGGCCCCTTGATCGCCAGTTTTGGGCGTCGCTTGCGTGACCCAACCGGCTGTCTGCAGCAACTGGGCGCAATGGATCTCATACTGCAATGGATCCATTCCCGGCTGATAGGCCTGCGGACTGGCAAAGTTGCACGGTGCCGCCGCCTGCATCGGGCGAACGGCGGCCGCTTCGATCTCATTGAACAGGATCGGCATCACGGCCGCGGCCAAGTCCCCAAAGCCGTGTTGGTCTAGCAGCGGCACCAACCGGGTATCGGCAAAATGCGCTTTTTCCTTTTCCCACGCCCTCAAGTTGCGCGTTCCGTAGAAATCCGGCTGCGTGAGCTGTTCGCGCCTGACGTGAAGGAGGTGGGCCTTGGCCGCAATGTCAGCCAAGGCAACGGCGATGGCTCTATTGCGCCGAGCCTGAGCCGCCCTTCGCTCGGCCTGCGTGGCGAGATAGCGAAGCAACAGCATGGCCGCGAGGAGGGCTGCTGCGCCAACCAAGATGTCGGCCACGTTCAGCAGCACGCCTGCGAACGTTCTGGCGGCCCAAGCCGTCATGGCAGACGCGATTGCAGTTGACGCCATCGCCACAGGCGTTGGGCGGCGAACGTCGTTGTCGGCCGGCGGTGAGCTTGGGTGATCGCCGCCGCCCTCCCGTGGCGGGGACGCCGCCGTGTCGACGGAGGCCGGCAGCGCGAGGTCGGACTCTCGCAGGTAGAAACTGCCTGGCGGGCTGCTGCTGCCCGCATAGGCCATGAGGGCGACGTCTCCGTCGTGGCGGACCAACTTCCATGGGCTGCGCGGCGAGATGGGGACGCATTGTCGGTCCTTGGTGAAACTGCCCACCCAGTCGGTATCACTACGTCGTTGTTCCAGCGGATTGCTGAGCACCAAAGTATCGCTGGGGTTCAGGCAGCCGAAGGTGTCGTGCTGCACGTGATAGATTGGTTCGGTCGCCAATCGCGCCGCGGCAGTATTGCTGGATGGCTCCCGGGCGGCTAGGCCCGGCGTGAGAGCAGCGTTCCAACCTAGTCGGTAGTTGGCATCACCCTTCCGGCGAGTATCGAACGGGCCAAGCTTTTGTTGGGCCGCCAGGCAGCCCGCAGCCTGATCTCCTTCAGCAGGGCAGCGCGCCTCGCTGGGGCTGCTCCTGTGCGCCACCCAGTACATCGCGCCGCCGCGATAGTCGCCGGTGAGGCCGGCATACCATTGCTCGAAACTGCCCCGGTCCACAACGCCGGCCTGATACGGGCTTACCGGCTCAGCAAGCCCCTGCTGGGCCATGCACGCGACGGCGGCCGCGAACACGGCTGAACAGGACTTGCCCATGCGATGAACTTAGAAGATTGCGCTGCGGCTGTCATGCGCGGGCCTCCCTCGGCCATCTCGCTCTCGGCCACCGCCTGCGCTACGCTGTCGCCAGCGACCCGCTGACGAGGTCTGGGGCAATATCCAGTGCGCAAGCTCACCAGTTCGAGTGCGGTTTTCCTGACGCTTCTGAGCGCCAATGCCGCCCGCGCCGCAGACCTGATCGTCTCGATGAACGACAACCACACCGTGCTTGACGCGGACGCCAACCAGGTCGCCGCCAGCCCCATGCGCGCCGACACCGCCGATATCATCGACCTCAGCCAGTCGCCGCCCCGCATCGTCAGCACCTTTGACGTGCCGGGTTCCGTGGTGGGGCCGCCTTTTGCCGTCTGGGTCGCGGCGGACGCAAGCTGGGCCGTGCTCACCAGCGCCACCCGGCCAGACCCGGCGGCCAAGTTCGGGATTGCGCCGAACGACCAGGTCAGCGTGGCCGACCTTACCAGCATCCCGCCGCACATCACGCAGAGCCTTGCCGCCGGCGCCGGCGCCACCACGGTGCGCATGTCGCCCGATGGCACGCTCGCGCTGGTGGCCAACCGGACCGAGGGCAGTGTTTCCGCCTTCAGCGTTGCCGGTCAGCATCTCTCGCCCGCAGGCAAGATCGACCTCGGCAAGCAATCCGGGCCCAGCGGCATCGTGTTTAGCGCGGACGGCAAGACCGCCCTGGTCAGCCGTCAGTTCGACCACCAGGTCAGCGTGCTGCACATCGACGGCAGCGCCGTCACGGTCGACAAGCGCCCTATCACCACGGGGCTCGGGCCCTACACGATGGACGCAACTCCGGACCATACGTTGGCGGCGGTCAGCAACATGGGCCGCGCGGACGGTGATATCGACAGCGTCTGCCTGATTGATCTCACCCAATCGCCGCCGCTGGCTGTCAGCATCACCGGCGTGGCCAGCGGCCCGGAGCCGCTGAAGTTCTCGCCTGACGGCAAGTTCCTCGCGGTTGGCGCAGAGTTCGGCACGCCGCTCAAGCCTGGCAGCCGGTTCTACCACGATCACGGGCTGCTGCAGATTTTCGCCGTCGACGGCCACACGCTGACCCTGGCGGCGACCGGCGTGGTCGGCGGATGGGTTGAGGGCATCGCCTGGTCCCACGATGGCAAGACGCTTCTGGTGCAGAACGACATCCAGCGCACTATCTCGGTCTTCGGCTTCGACGGTCATGCCCTGACCGCGCAGCCGGACCTGATCCCGACCGGCGGCCCGGTGGCTTTTGGCACGGCTTGGCCCTGAGCGGCTGCGACGTTGGGTTTCAGCTAAGCGGCGGTGCTTCTGCCGCATATTTGCGGTCAGCTCTTCCATCGCGCTCCTGTCGTCGTGCGCTGCCTAGGGCGCCACCGCCTCCGACTGCAAGCCGTGCGCATCAAATACCCGGCGTACGAGCCCCGACGCCTTGGCTTGGTCGAGCCACCGGGTCACCGCAGCCAACTCTTCCGCCCGGCCCTGCGGAACAGCGACTGCCACCAGCGTTTGCTGGAAACCGCCGGTCACGATGCGGGAGCCGGGCACCGCCGCCAGCAGCGGCTGCAGCGAGTCGCGGGATAGCGCCAGCGCGTCAGCCTGGCCGGTCTGCATCAGCGCGACCGCTTGCGCGACCGAGGGCACCGTTGCCGGCTGTGTCGCTTTCAGCGTGCGGGCGGACGCGCGAAACGTGGTCGTGCCCGCAATCGCCGCCACCCGCAGCCCGGCGCGGTCGACCTGCGCCACGTCGGTGATCCCGGACGCGCCGCTGACCAGGTAGGTGCTCTCCAGCTGGTAGTATCCCGGCCCGAACTCGACCAACTGCCGCCGTGTCTCGTCCACCGGCATGAAGCTCACGTCGACCGACCCGGCGTGCAACGCATCCGTTGCCGCGCCCGTGTTGGGATACACCGTGAATACGGATGGCCGGCCCAGCGCGTGTGCCAAGTCCCGCGCGAGATCGACGGTCACTCCATGCGGATTGCCGTCCGGGTCCTTTGCCACGAACAGCACGCCCGCTGTCGGCGCCTCCACCAGCCCGACGCGCAGTGCGGCTGGCTGCGCTGAACCCGGCGCCACCGGGAGCAGCGCCGCGGCGGCGAGCAGAGCGACGAGGGCCCTCACCAAATCGTCCGCGCGCCGTAGAGCGGGATGGTCTGGTCCGAGGTGATTACGGTCATGCCGGTGCGCAACGCCGTGGCGATCAGCATCCGGTCCATCGGGTCGCGGTGGATCGGCGGGAGCGCATTGGCTGCCTCGCCGTCCTCCCAGGTGAACGACAGGAAGCTAAACCCGTGCTGCCTGAGCAACGCACTCAGGGGCAGCATGTTGGCGGGCCATGGCAGCTTGCCGGCGGCGATCTTCTGGGTGATTTCCCAGACGGTGATTGGATGGATCCAAACAGTGCCGGTCCGCATGATGGCCGAACCTTGGGGCATGATCAGGTGCGGCGTGGGAGAAGCCCAGAAGTCGACCAGTGCGCACGCATCGGCAATGAAGCTCACATAGGCCAGCCTTGCTCGGCCAGTTCCTGCTCGCTCGCAGCGTCCCACACCGAACGGTCGTAGCCCGTCCAGTGCGGATCGGCCGCGAGCAGCCCCGGCTCACGGTTCAGTGTCTCAGGCCGGGTCAGCCGCGCGACTGGTTTGCCGTTGCGCGCGATCACGACGTCCTCACCAGCCTCGACCCGCGCCAACAACTGCGACAAACTCGTCTTTGCGTCGTGAACGTTGACCATAGCCATGGCACCCGGAGAATCTTAGCTAACGTTAGCTAGAAACCAGATTGTTGTCAATATGCAATGGCGCGCCCTGGTGGATTCGAACCACCGACCTTCGGATTAGAAGTCCGTTGCTCTATCCAACTGAGCTAAGGGCGCCCCCGGCTCGCTCCCATGCCCCGCCTAGTGCGTCCAGTTCTCGGATCGGCCGAAGCGGAAATTGTCGGCATAAACCTTGGGCTTCGGCTTGGCCGAGACCGGCGGGATCTCGATATCATAGGACAAGCTGTTGTCTTTGGCATAGGCAACCGCCTGGTCTTGGCTGTCAAATCGCAGGCGGACCTGGCCGATGGTGTCGCCACGGCCCCACCAGCCCATCAGCGGGTCGTTCAGTTCAGGCCGCGTGGTGGCAAACTCCAGCACCCAGTTACCGGCGCCGGCCGTGCCGGACTGCATCGCCGTCTTCGGCCGCTGGAAAATACGCGCTCGCATGCTGCTCCCTCTCATGCCATGGTCGGGGCGCCCGGACTCGAACCGGGGGCCTCCTGTACCCAAAACAGGCGCGCTACCAGGCTGCGCCACGCCCCGGACCGTGGACGCGGACCCTAGAAGCCGTCCGCGCCGGTATCAAGCTGCAACATCATGCCGCATCAAGAGGGCAGGTTGCCAAATATGCGTGCCTCGACCTTGTCGCCCACCTTGATGCGCAGCCGCGCCGCGGTGCCAGCCGCCACCTCCAGCGTCGCCCGCACCTCGCCGCCGGACGGGATCACGGCCAGGCTCTGCGGCGTGGTGTCCTCTGCGATATGGCGGATGCTGCCGTCTGGGTTAATGAACAGCATGTCTAGCGGCGCGATGGTGTTGCGCATCCACATCGAGCTGTCGCGCACGCCGCCCCAGTCGAACAACATGCCCCCGTTGGCCGGCACGCTGGGGCGGAACATGAGGCCGGTTTCCTGCTGGGCCGGGGTGGTGGCCAACTCGACGTCAAATTCGTGCCGCGCGCCGTCGCCCGTCACGATCACCAGCTTCTCCTTGGGCAGTTCCGGCTGGGCGGTGGTTGGGCCGTTGTCCGCCAGCGCGCAAGCCGGGAGCAGCGCGAGGCCCACCAACAAACTGCGGCGATTCATTGGCTTACAGCCTCCTCCAGCGCCCCGGCGGCCAGCCGCCAGATTTCCGGCCGGACGGTGCCTTCGCGCGGAGCATCGCGCAAGGTGGTGAACCAGTGCTCCGGTGGATTGCGCCCGGCGGCCCGGTTGTAGGTCAGACTGCGCAGCACCTGCTCGGCCGCCGGGGTGGTGCGCGGCGGGATGGCGATGTCGTTTAGAACCGCCCATACCCCTGCCCAGCAGCGCCCGACGGTGTATGGATTGTAGCCGCCCCCGCCGGTCACGATCAGCCGCGGCGCCATGTTCCGCACGGCGTCGACCACGCTCCAATGGGCGTTGTTGGACAGCGACAGCTTGGCCAACGGATCCTCCTCGAGCGCGTCGGCGCCGCACTGCAGAAAGATCGCCTCGGGCTGGTGGCCGGCCCCCCGGGGCAGGCTCGCTTGCTCCCGCAGCACGCGCCTCTCGCTGTCGTTGAAGCCCGGCGGCACCGGGAAATTCCGGGCCGTCCCGCCGGCCCGGTCATCCGCCAGGCCGGTGTGCGGCCAGCGACCGGCCTCGTGCACGCTGATGGTCAACACCCGGTCGTCCAAGGCGAAGGCGTCCTGCACGCCATCGCCATGGTGGGCGTCAATATCGAGGTACACCACCCGGCCCAACCCGGCGTCGAGCCAGGTGAGGATGCCGAGCACCGGGTCGTTGAGGTAGCAGAAGCCGGAGGCGCGGTCCGGGCGGCCATGATGGGTGCCGCCGCCGGGGCAGTAGACCACGCCGCCGGGCCGGGTGAGGCGCGCGGCCAGCATGACGCCGCCGGCCGAGGTCATGGGGCGGCGGAAGATTTCCCGGTACACGGGGTTGCCCTCGGCGCCGATGCGGTAGCGGGCACGGTCGGCGTCGCTGACGGCCTGCTCCTGCTCGGCCCGGCACAGCGCGGCTACGTAGTCGGGCGCGTGGAACCGCGTCACCTCCGCCACGCTGGCCATGGGTGCTGCGACAAACCGCGCCTCGTCCATCCAGCCCATGGCCCGCACCAGATCCGTC
>CAXTRX010000128.1:0-8330 GCA_964246785.1 uncultured Acetobacteraceae bacterium
GTCGCCGCAAGCGACTTGGTGCGGCCGAACCGGTCTGAAATCGGGCCCCAGATGAATGACAAACCCCACCCGACGAGGAAAATCCCGAACATCAAGGACCCGACATAGCCGATGGTGACCGGCGTTGCTTGATAGCCCGAACGGGGCAGCAGCTCGGTCAGCGCCGGCCCGAGCACCAAAGCGTAGATCACGGAGTCCATGCCATCGAGCATCCATCCGAACCAGGCGGCCCAGAAGCCCACGATCTGCTGCCGATTGAGCGGCGTCCTGGTTGCCACTGGCAGTAAGTGACTAGCAACGGAAATAACGCGCGCCATCCGAACATTCCCCTATTACGACTTTTTCGCTACTTTCTGGAGGCCTAGATTGGCCATTGTGAACCGCCGCCTCGCTGGGCAGCCCGCAGTGGCTTAGTGGCTGGTCAAGCAGAGGCGGCCTTACCAAGTGGCGCGATGAGTTTGCGGCTGCGGCTTGGCGGAGGCGCCGTGACCATTCGAGGTGTGCCAAGCATTGCGTCGACCGCTGCTGACCGCACGACAGCGCCACGGGCCAGCATCTCATGGTTGGCCTCGATCTCGTCTGGATCATACAGGTAGTTGACCATGATGCCGTAGGATTCTCTGTTCCCCTTCCGCGAGAGATTGCCCTGCCAATTCACTCGCTCCAATCTGGCGCCATTGCTCAGGTGAAACCGTGCGACGGGATCGAGTGGTACGCGACGGCTGGAGAGCATGACCAGGTAGGATGCGCAGAGTCGCGTAAGCGGTCCGCGCAGCGCGTCGCTCAAGGCTCGATTTTGCCACCAAGTGTCCGCTTCCAGGGCGTCGATGAGGCTCGTTGAGAGAGTGCTTGCATCCACGCGCGCGATGCTTGCCCGCAAGGCAGCAACCTCGTCCTCGCGAAGCAGGGTTTCGGCCGCATCTGATTGAAGGCGCTGCTCAAGCCAACGGCGGAACCCTGGGACCGGGGACAAGGTCGAGAAGCGCACCAGGTGAGGATGCTCTGTTTGTAGCTCCTCGACCACTTGCTTGATGAGAAAGTTGCCGAGCGATACCCCCCTCAAGCCGTCCTGGCAGTTCGAGATCGAGTAAAAGATAGCGGTGTCAGCGCCTCGCTCGCTTTCCCGCTGCAGGGCGGCGTCATCGGTTTTGTCAAGCAACGGCTGGATCGATGCGGCGAGGCCGGTCGTCAGGGCAACTTCCACGAAAATCAGCGGCTCGCCTGGTAGCGCCGGATGGAAAAAACCAAAGCAACGCCGGTCTAGTGCCAACCGGCGCCGGAGGTCCTCCCAGCCATCGATTGCGTGGACCGCCTCGTAGGCGATCAACTTTTCTAGGACCGCGGCTGGGGTTTGCCAGCCAATCCGCCGAAGCTCCAAGAAGCCGCGATTGAACCAAGAGGTAAAAAGGTGGCGCAGGTCCGCATCCAGCGGCGCCAACTCTGGGTGTTCCGCCAAATTCGCCAGTATTGTCTTCCGCATCGCCACCAGGGCAGCCGTGCCGCCAGGCGCCATATTCATACGGCGAAGTAGTTCCAGTCGTTCCGGCTCCGCGGCGGCGGCAAGTTGTCCCGCCTGCTCGGGCGTGGAGTTGGCCAGGTAACGCTCGGCGGCAGCACGCAGCGCCTCCGGCTCGGGATGGAAGTTCTCGGCCAGGAAGCGGCAGAACGACAACTCCTCGGCCTCGCTCAAGCGGGACATCACCGCCAACAGCTCACGCGAGACCGCAGCCCCCGAGGCATCACCCCGCGCTGTCAGCAGCGCCCGCGCATAGTCCTGCGCCAAGGTCTGGGACGTCTTTTCATCGCCAGGCTTCAGGACATCGGCATAAACCTGCCCGCGATCTGCAATCGACGACCAAAGCCGCTCAATCCAAGACATCGGCCTGACGGTCGCGGACCGGCTGGAGACTTGCCGAGCAACCTTAAGCTGATCTTTTCTTGGCGCTGTATCCGGCGCAATTTGCATACAAGACCCCCGCGTTGAAGGTAGATTTTATACCGGCGGTGCGTCTACGAGCCCCAGCAACGAAATGACACATCCATCTTCACGATTTCGTGAAACGACTAATCCATGGCGCGTGGTTGCCATCTGCCAAAAGGCAGCGATGAAACCTATTTCAGCCGACAATCATGCAATCGCGGCTCCGGCTGCTGCCGTCAGCAATCCCTCGGCGACACGAGCCGAAGCAATCCGGATCGGATTGGCCGACGATATCACCTCGGGCGTTTTGGCATCGGGCAGCGTTGTCGACGAACTTGAAGTGGCACGTCGGTTCAATGCCTCCCGAACGCCTGTAAGAGAGGCACTGCGAGCTTTGGCAGCCTCAGGGCTGATCGAAATCGAGCCTCGCCGCGGAGCAAGGGTGGTGGCTTTCACGGCAGATCAACTGGGAGAATTGTTCGAGTTTATGGCCGAGACAGAAGCTCTCTGTACCCGGTTCGCGACGCATAGGATGACGTTGTCAGAACGGATCAACCTGCAGACATTGCATCACCAGGCGGCGGTTGTTCTCGATCAGGCCGACGTGGGGCTGTACGATGAGCACAACCGGGTGTTTCATGCCGCAATTTATCGAGCGAGCCACAACTCAGCTCTCGCTGATCATGCCACAGCTCTGCGGTTGCGCCTGGCTCCTTTTCGTCGCGCCCAGTTTCATAGCAATCATCGGCTCTGGGAGTCGCATGATGAGCACAGCGCTATTTTGTCGCAGGTGCTCCAAGGCGACGCAGACGCTGCCGGCCGGCTCATGCGAGCCCATATGTTGAACGCCGGCGCCTCCTTGGCTGCTTATCTCGACAAGCTGCCAAAAATCGGTGTGTCTAAATAGATTGAGGGTAGATCGTCGTGTTTGACAAGCTCTAGCATCGCCGCGGGCGAACGCGCCTGCGACACCGCCCTGCGCTGCGCGTGGGACCCTCGATCATGGCGCACCGCAACAACTTACCCGCGCTGGGTCAGCATCCAGGCGTCAGGCAGGAAGCTGCGCAAAGTACTGCCGTGCCGGCTCGATGCGCTCGCTATGTTCCCATGTCGGGTATTTGACCCGCATGCGCTGGTCAAGGTCGACGCCTGGCACGCCGCTGGTCCTGAACACTGGCCGAGCCTCCTTGAAGAAATCCAGCAGGTCGGTTGCGATCTCCGGCCCGCCGAGGTTGCCGTGGCCCGGCACGATCAGGTGCGGCTGCAGCGCCAGCACGTCGTTTAGAGCCACCTCCCAGCGGGCAACATCGATGTCGCTCGCAAGGATCATCGGCGGGTAGAGCGGCACGATCGGGAACATGCGCTCCTCGATCAGGTCACCAATGAATACGATCCGCTCTTCCGGCAGGTGTATAATCTGGTCACCCGGGCTGTGCGCGGTGCCCCAGGTGCGGAACTCGACATGCCGCCCGCCCAGGTCCAGCGTCGCGCGGTCGCCGTCATAGGTTTGATCGGGCGGGATGAAGACGACGCCATCGAGGAGATGCTTGTGGGCCGCCGGCAGCACGGCGCGGAAACCTTCCAGCAGCGTGCTACCGGATCGGGCGAAGTAGTCGCGCTGCACGGCGTTGTAGTAGATGCGGGCGTCCGGCTTGAACGCTTGCGCGCCGAAGCCATGCTCCGGGTGGGCATGCGTCACCGTCAGCACGATATCCCGGCCCGGCGCGAGCTGGCGGGCGAGCTTGATGACGCTTTGCGCGCTTTCAGGCCCAAGTCCGCAATCAACCACGAGCACCAAGTCCCGGCCGACGACGATGCCGATGTTCGGCACCAGCGAGATCCGCTTGTCGGGCAGGATGAATACGCCCGGAGCCATTTCCGCCGGGAAGCGCGTATCCACGACGGGCAAGGCTGGATCCGGCACGGTTGGACGCGCCTGCACCCGCGCGTTGACCGGCTCATCGGCCTGCGCAACGGCTGTTGTTGTCAGGGCGGCAATGCCACCGCACAAAGACAGCCTGAGCAGCCCCCGCCGCTTGGCCGCGGGAAAGTCAGATTGCTGTGCAAGGCCCGTTGTGAACAACGCCATCGTGCCACCTTTTTGCAATGAGATACGGGACGCCCACTGAGCTACCACAATGAACAGACACCCCACGATGATGGGTGCGCCAGCACACTTGCTAGATTAGGCTGGTCCCTGGACGCGATCCGTCCAGCCGCCGCCAAGCGCCATGTACAGCGTCACCAGGTTTTGCTGCTGAGACAGGTTGAGGGAGACAAGTGTAAGTTGGGCTGAGAACAATGAGTTTTGCGCGATGAGCACGTTGAGATAGGTGTCTGCCCCCGCCTCAGATCGCATTTTCGAGATGTCGTAGTAGGTTTGATCGGCGCCGACAAGCTTCTTCTCTGCGTCTACTTGGCGCGTATAGGTCGCCCGTCCGGCTAGCGCGTCCGACACGTCGTGAAACGCCGACTGAATGGATTTCTCATAGTTGGCGATCTCGATGCGTTTCTGAACCTTGGCGTAATCAAGATTAGCGAAGTTCGTTCCAGCGTCGAAGATCGGCACGCTGACTTGCGGCTCGAACAACCAGGACGCCGTCCCCGCGCCGAATAACTTCGTCAGGCCGCCGCTGGCGCTGCCGCCGCTGCCGGTTAGCGTGACGGACGGGAAGAACGCCGCCCGTGCCGCGCCGATATTGGCGTTGGCGGCCAGCAGGGTGTGCTCCGCCGCACGGATGTCCGGCCGACGCTGCAATAGGTCTGATGGCAACCCAGCCGGCAAGGCTGGGAACGCCGGCTCCGCCGCCAGTCCGCCCTGCGCCAACATCCGCGTCTGCAATCCGTCCGGCAGCGTGGTCCCTACCAGCAGCACCAACTCGTCGAGGTCCTGCGCCACCTGCCTGGTATATTGCTCAACGCTCGCCTGTGCGGTGCGCAGGGTCGATTCTGCCTGCGCCACGGTGAGCAGCGTTCCGGTCCCTTGCGCCAGTTGCAATCGATAAAGGTCATACGATTGCTGCTGCGCCCTCGCCGTCGACTGCGACACGCGCAATGCGTCTCGGTCGGCAAGCCATGCCAGGTATTCCGACGCGACAGATGCCACCAGGCTGATCAGCGTGCTCTTTTGCGTCTCCGCCAGGCTGAAGTATTGCTCTTGCGCCTGCTTACTCAGGCTGCGGACGCGGCCAAACAGATCCAGCTCATACGAGACAGCGCTCAACCCCAGGCTATAGGCATTGAGATGCAGCGCCGCGGGCGTTCCCTCCTCGCCTGGCGCCTCCCGCGCGAAGTCAGCGCTGCCGGTGGCATCAATCGTCGGGAACAGCGCGGCGTGCTGAACCTGGAACTGCGCATAAGACGCAGCGACGTTCTGCGCGGCGACGCGCAAATCGCGGTTGTTCGCCAGTGCCAGCGCAATCAGGTCCTGCATGACCGAATCGATGAAGAAGTCGCGCCAGCCCAAATCGCCAGCCACCACGCTGCCGGACACGGCCCCCGCGCCGGTGAAGGCCGGGCCGGACGGATACCGGTCCGCCACGGGCAAGCCGGGGCGCAGGTAATCCGGAATCAGGCTGCAGCCGGACAGCGCCACCAACAGGGTCGAAGCGAGGATGAGGTTGCGCATGGGCTAAGCCTCCACCGCGACCCGCGCCGGGGCATTGTCGTGCTTCACCGTTGGCTTGACCCGGAACAGCCTGAGCACGGCGACGAAGAACACGGGGACGAAGAAAATCGCCAGGATGGTGGCCGTGACCATGCCGCCAACCACCGCCGTGCCGATCGCGGTTCGCGCCGCAGCGCCCGCGCCGCCCGCGATGGCCAGCGGGAACACGCCGCAGACGAAGGCCAAGGAGGTCATTAGGATCGGCCTCAGCCGCTCCCGTGCCGCCTGAAGCGCCGCGTCGCGCAGGGTGGCGCCCTCCTCATAGAATTCCTTGGCAAATTCCACGATCAAGATGGCGTTCTTTACCGCCAGCCCCACGGTCGTCAGCAGGCCCACCTGAAAATACACATCATTGTCCAAGCCGCGGATCGAGGTCGCGATCACCGCGCCCAGTACGCCCAACGGCGCCACCAGCAGCACCGCAATCGGGATCGCCCAGCTTTCGTATAAAGCCGCCAGACAGAACAGGATGACGACGCCGGAAATGCTGAACAACGCCATTGTCTGCGATCCTGCCTGCACCTCCTCGAAGCTCAGCCCGGTCCATTCATAGCCGATGCCCGGCGGCAGCTTGGCCGCCATCTCCTGCATCGCGGCGATCGCCGTGCCGGTGCTGCCGCCGGGTCCGGGAGCGCCCAGAATCTCGTATGAGGTGGCGCCGTTGTAGTTCTGCACGTTCTGCGGCCCAACCAGCCACTTGCCGCTTGCTATGGCGGAAAACGGCACCAACCCGCTGTTGCTGTTGCGCAGATACCATTTGCCAAGATCGTCCGGCAGCATGCGGGCATAGTCCTCACCCTGGACATAGACCTGCTTGACCCGGCCGGCGCGCAGGAATTGATTGACGTAGACCGATCCCAGCGCTCCCTCGACAAAGGTGTTGATGTCGGCCGTCGTCACGCCAAACGCATTGGCTTTCGCCCGATCGATAATCAGGTTGTATTGCGACGCGTCCTCGATCCCGTTTGGCCGGACCGCCGTCACCCTTGGATCGCCCGCGGCCATGTCAAGCAACTGGTTGCGCGCGGCCAGCAGCTTGTCGTGGCCCACGTTGCCCCGATCGACCAATTCCATGTCGAAGCCGGATGCGTTGCCCAGCTCCAGCACCGCGGGCGGCTGGAAGGTCAAGATCATGGCGTCCCGCGTGCCCGCGAAATGCTGCGTCACCCGGGCCGCGACCGCAGCACCGGACTGCGAGGCCCGTGGCCGGTCTGCCCAGGGCTTGAGGCTGATCACCAGGAAGCCGGCGTTTTGCCCCTGTCCGGCAAAGTTGAAGCCGACGACCGACAGCGCCGTGGCGACGTTGGCCTTTTCCGAGGTGAGCAGATACTCAATCACCCGCTCGTTCACCGCATCGGTCTGCTCCGCGGTGCTGCCCGGCGGCAGGGTCGTCTGGCCAAACACCAGCGCCTGGTCCTCATCGGGCAGGAAGCCGGTCGGCAGCCTGGTGAAGAAGACCACCATCGTCGCGGCGATGACCACGAAGGCCAGCATCGACCAGACCGAGCCGCCGATCATGCGGCCGACGCCGCCGGTGTAGCGCTTGTTGAGCCAGTTGAAGCCCTTGTTGAACCAGCCGAACGGACCGCGACGCTGGCTATGCCCCACCTGCTTCGGCCTCAGCAGGCTGGCGCACAAAGCCGGCGTCAGGATCAACGCCACCAGCACCGACAATATCATTGCCGAGACGATGGTCACCGAGAACTGGCGGTAGATCACGCCCGTCGAACCGCCTAGGAACGCCATCGGCAGGAACACCGCGGACAGCACCAGCGCGATGCCGACCAGGGCGCCGGTGATCTGCGTCATGGAGTTCCGCGTGGCGTCGCGCGGAGAGAGCTTGTCCTCCTCCATCACGCGCTCGACGTTCTCCACCACAACGATCGCGTCGTCCACCAGCAGCCCTACGGCGAGCACCATCGCCAGCATGGTGAGCGTGTTGATGGTGTAACCCAAAACCGCCAGCACGCCGAACGTGCCCAGCAACACCACCGGCACGGCGATGGTCGGGATCAAGGTGGCACGGAAGTTTTGCAGGAAGAGGTACATCACGACGAAGACGAGGACGATCGCCTCGATCAGCGTCTTGACCACTTCGGTGATCGACAGGGTGATGAACGGCTCGGTATCGAGCGGATAGACGATTTGCAGGCCCGGCGGAAAGTAGGGCTGCAACGCCGCCAATTGCGCGCGAACGGCCGATTCCGTCGCCAGTTGGTTGGCACCGGCCGCAAGTTTCAGCGCGATCGCCGCGGCTGGCGCATGGTTGATCTTGGCAGTCGGCGAGTAAATTTGCGCCCCCAGTTCGACGCGCGCGACATCCTTGAGCAACACCTGGGAACCGTTGAGGTTCGCCTTCAGCAGGATGTTCTCGAATTGCTCCGGAGTCTCATACCGGGTCGGGCCGATGATCGTGGCGTCCAGACGCTGCCCCTTGCTGGCCGGCAGGCCGCCTATTTCGCCGGAGGAGACCTGGATGTTCTGCGCGCTGATCGCCGTGGTCACGTCGCCGACAGTCAGCGCGTAGTTATAGAGCTTGGCAGGGTCAAGCCAGATCCGCATCGCGTATTCGGCGCCGAACAGCGTGTAGTCGCCGACGCCGGGGATTCGGCTGAGGGAGTCCTGCACGTTGGACGCGACGTAGTCGGCGATGTCCTGCGCGTTCATGCTGCCGTCGGCCGAGATGAACCCGATGACGACCATGAAGCTCTTGGTGGCCTTGGTGACCCGGATGCCCTGCTG
>CAXTRX010000129.1:0-376 GCA_964246785.1 uncultured Acetobacteraceae bacterium
TCATGAACGGGAACGAGCCGCGCAACCGCAAGCCGATCGGGATATACTGGCTGCAGGTGCCCTTCGCGGGCGCCATGCAGGCGCTCGGCCTGGCCAGGCAGAACCCGATTTGGCCATATCGACTGCCGTCGCTGCTGGGCGGGCTGGTGGCCGTGCTGGCCACCTACGAGATCGGGCTTGGCTGTGGGGACCGGCGCGCCGGGCTGCTGGCGGGCGGGATGCTGGCGGCAAGCGTCCTGCTGGTGGGCGAGACGCATATCGCCAAGACCGACGCGGCGCTGCTCGGTACGACCACGGTGGCGATGGCGGTGCTGGTGCGCGCCGCACTTGGCCCAGCCATGGGGCAAGCCGTGTCGCGCGGGCAGGCGGCGCTGTT
>CAXTRX010000129.1:386-8203 GCA_964246785.1 uncultured Acetobacteraceae bacterium
AGGGGCCGATCACGCCCATGGTGGCGGGGCTGACGGCGCTGAGCCTGGGAGTGGTGCAGCGGCGGGCGGGATGGCTCGGCGTGCTGCGGCCAGGCTGGGGTGTGGGGCTGATGCTGCTGGTCGTGCTGCCCTGGTTTGCGGCCATCGGCATCGCCACCCATGGCGGCTTTTTCCGCGATGCAGTGGGCGGCGATTTGGGGCGCAAGCTGGCCAGCGGCGACGATGCGCATGGCGCGCCACCGGGCTTCCACCTGCTGCTGCTGCCTCTGCTGGCGTTTCCCGCGACTGTGCCCGTGTTGGCGACACTGCCATGCTGGTGGCAGCAGCGGCGCGACCCGGTGGTAAGCGTGCTGCTATGCTGGATCGTGCCGTCCTGGATTGTGTTCGAGGCGGTGCCGACCAAGCTGCCGCACTACACCCTGCCGCTGTATCCGGCTGTGTTCCTGCTGGCGGCGCGGCTTTGGCCGGGCCGGGCCGCCGTGGCGAGCGGTTGGCGCCGGGTGAGTTCGGCGGTCGGCATCGGCATGGCGGCCCTGGTCGCCGCGGCGGCGATGGCGCCGCCAGTGGCGCTGCATCTGGGTATCGCCATGGCGGTGCCGGCCGTGCTGGCGGCGGCGCTGCTCGGCTGGCTGGTGGTGCAACAGCCGCCGAGCCTGGCCCTGGCGGCCATGCCGCTGTTTACGGTGGGGCTGCTGGGATGGGAGCTGCCGCATTTAGCGCCACTTTGGATTGCGCCGCAGGTAGAGCGCGCTTTGGTCGCAACTGGTTTGGAGCGGGAGCGGCTGGTGGCGGTGGGGTTTCACGAGCCGAGCCTGATGTTCCTGGCGGGTACGGCAACCATCATGGCGCCCGATGCCGCCGCGGGCGCGGACGATCTGGCGAGCGGCAAGGCGGATGCCGTGCTGGTGGATGGGCGGGACAGCGGCGCATTTGCCGCGGAGATCGCCCGGGTGGGTTGCGAGACGCGGAGCGTGGCGGCGATCGACGGGTTCAACTACTCGCGCGGCCGCTTCATGCGGCTGACGCTGTATGCGCGTGCGGACGCCAAAGCCCTCGTTTCTCCCTCGTCTGCTCCCTCTCCAAGGGTGAGAGGGCTTCAATGGAATTGAGGGCTGGCCGCTGCCTTAGTTTGGCAGTTCCCGGGCGTGGTGCGTGTCGAGGCAGGTGCCTTCGCCGGTGAACAGGTAGCACAGCTCGCCCCGCACCCCGACCTGCACCGCCTCGGCGCGCTGAACCTCGCTGTGCCCATGGGTTTTGATTTCGAGCTTGGTGCCGTCCGCAAGCGCCACATGGGCCAGGATTTCGCCGCCCAGGTGCTCGACCATCAGCGCCTGCCCAGCCAGCAGTCGGCGCGCGGCGACACCCAGACGGCGGACGCCTTCGTGGTCGCCCGCCAAGACGCCGACACCGATCCCTCCGTACAGGACAAGTTCCCGCAACTGGCTCCCATGGTCGAAACCTGGCGCACCGCGACTGTCCCAGACTGGCGTCCGGAGCTGCATAGTCTCCGACTGGGGCTCGCGCATCGAACCGGGCCAAGTTGCCGTCGAGGCCGGGCTCGATAGCATGTCGGACGGCGCCGACCATCGTGCTGACCTACCTGGGCGGCTACGTCATCCCTTGGCCCAAGGTCATGGCAAGTGCCACGATGGTTTGCGCGCCCGTCATCATCGGCGGCATCATCGTGCACAAGAACATCGCCCGAGGGCTCACCATGGGAGCTGTCAAATGACGCATGATTTCACTGGCCAGCGCGCCCTCGTCACGGGAGCCGGCAAGGGCATCGGACGCCAGACGGTGCGCCAACTCGCCGCCGCCGGCGCCAGCGTGGTGGCGTTGAGCCGCACCGAGTTCGACCTGCTGTCACTGCGCGAGGAGACCGGCTGCGAGATCGCCGCGGTCGATATCGAGGACTTGGAAGCCGCCGCCGCCGCCGTCGCGGCCGCGCTGCCGATCGACCTGCTGGTGAACAATGCTGGCATCACCATCCTGGAATCGGCGCTCGAAACCAGCATGGCCAGCATGAGCAAGATCCTGACAGTCAACACCATGGCGCCATTGCGCCTGACCCAGGTGGTGGCGGCCGACCTGATCGCCCGCAAGCGGCCCGGCGCCATCGTGAACGTGTCGAGCATTTCCTCGACCGTCGGGTTTCGCGACCACGCCGCCTACTGCGCCTCCAAGGGCGGGCTGGACGCCCTGACCCGCGTGCTGGCGGTGGAACTCGGCCCCCACGCCATCCGCGTCAACGCGCTGTGCCCTGCGGTGACGTTGACCCCGATGGCTGAACTCGCCTGGTCCGACCTGGCGAAGTCCGCGGGCATGCTCGGCCGCACCCCCTTGGGCCGCTTCCTCACCCCCGCCGAGGTGGCCGACGTGATCCTGTTCCTGCTGAGCCCGCAAGCCGCCATGATCAATGGCGTGAGCCTGGACGCGGACGGCGGGTTCAACGCGGGGTAGCGTTGCTTCGCGTTGCCGTCAGTACATGTGCTGGCCGCCGTTGATGGAGAGGGTGGAGCCGGTGATGAAGTCGGCGTCCTCGCCGGTCAGAAACACCACGCCACGGGCGATGTCGCGCGCCTGGCCCAAGCGGCCCATCGGGATACGCTGGACGATCTTCTCCAGCACGTCCGGCGGGACGGCGCGGACCATCTCGGTATCCACGTAACCCGGCGCAATCGCGTTTACGGTGATGCCGAACCGCGCGCCCTCCTGCGCCAGCGCCTTGGTGAAGCCGTGGATGCCGGATTTGGCGGCGGCGTAGTTCACCTGGCCATACTGCCCAGCCTGGCCGTTGATGGAGCCGATGTTCACCACCCGGCCGAACTTGGCGCGGCGCATGGCGTCGAAGGTGAGCTTGCACAGGTTGAAGCAGGAGCCGAGATTGGTGTCCATCACCGCATCCCACATGTCCCGGGTCATGCGGGACATCGTGCCGTCGCGGGTGATGCCGGCGTTGTTGACCAGGATCTCGATCGGGCCATGCTGCTCGTGGATCTGCTGCACGGCGGTTTCGCAGGCACTATATTCGCTGGCGTCAAACTTCATGACCGCAATGCCATGCGTCTCGCCGAAGCTATGCGCGGCGTGGTCGTTGCCGACGTAGCTGGCGACCACCGTCCGGCCAGCCTCCTTGAGCGCCACGCTGATGGCTTCGCCGATGCCGCGGGTTCCGCCAGTGACCAAAGCTACTCGTGCCATCGCATCCTCCCTGTTGTTGATTAATCGCGGCGCAGGGTCGTTGCCCCACGCAACTTGCCCACCGTCGTCATGGCAAGGGCGGCGCGATGCCGCCCCCGCGATGACGGACGAAGTTAATTACCGCTCAAGGCACATTGCAACGCCCATGCCGCCGCCGATGCACAGCGTGGCCAGGCCTTTGTGGGCGTCGCGGCGGCCCATCTCGTGCAGCAGGGTGACCAGGATGCGTGCGCCTGAGGCACCGATCGGATGGCCGATGGCGATGGCGCCGCCATTGACGTTCACCCGGTCGGTGTCCCAGCCGAGATCCTTGTTCACGGCGCAGGCTTGGGCGGCAAACGCCTCGTTGGCCTCGATCAGGTCGAGGTCGGCCGGGTTCCAGCCGGCGCGTTCCAACGCCTTGCGGCTGGCTGGGATCGGCCCGCTGCCCATCAACGCCGGGTTGACGCCGGCGGTGGCGAATGCGGCGATGCGGGCAAGCGGGGTGAGCCCGCGGCGGCTGGCCTCTGCGGCGCTCATCACCACGAGTGCCGCGGCGCCGTCATTGATCCCGCTGGCGTTGCCGGCGGTGACGGTGCCGTCCTTCACGAAGGCGGGGCGCAGCTTGGCCATCTTTTCCGGGGTGCTGTCGTGACGGATGTACTCGTCCTCGCTCACCACCGTCTCGCCCTTGCGGCTCTTCACCGTCACGGGGATGATTTCGTCCTTGAAGCGGCCCTCCTTCTGGGCGCGGGAGGCCTTTTGCTGCGAAGCGTCGGCGAAGCTGTCCTGCTGGTCGCGGGTGATCTGCCACTGTTTGGCGACGTTTTCGGCAGTGTTGCCCATCGCGTAGCCATGGAAGGCGTCGATCAGGCCGTCCTTCATCATGGTGTCGACCATGGCAAGGTCGCCCATCTTCTGCCCGGCGCGGAGATAGGCGGCGTGAGGGGCGAGGCTCATGCTCTCCTGCCCGCCTGCAACCACGACGGTGCTCTCGCCGGTGCGGATTTGCTGCGCGGCAAGGGCGACCGCGCGCAAGCCGGAACCGCAGACCTGGTTGATCCCGAAGGCGGTCTTGCTTTCGGGTATGCCGGCCGCGATGGCAGCCTGGCGCGCCGGGTTCTGGCCTTGGCCGGCGGTGAGGATTTGGCCGAGAATCACTTCGTCCACCTCGCCGGGCTCCAGCCGCGCGCGTGCCATCGCGGCCTTGAGCGCGTCCGTGCCGAGCACATGGGCGGGTACGGAGCCGAACACCCCGTTGAAGCTGCCGACCGGAGTGCGGGCGGCGGCGACGATGACAATGTCTTCACCAAGGGAGGGAGAACTAGAAGCGGACATGGCGGTGCATTCCTGTTGTTTTGACGGTCAAGATAGTGCGTCAGAGCGCGCGGAGCCAGTCCAGCAGCGGGTCCCATAGCTGCTCGCGTGCCCGGGCGCCCGCGACCATGCCGACATGCCCGGCGGCCGGATGCAGCACGCGAGCGCCTTGGATGAGGCGGGTGAGCGGCGCCGCACTTTCGGGCGGCACGATGCGGTCGCGCGCGGGCAAGGCGATGAGCGTGGGACGCTGCAGCGCCGCCGGGTCGATGGTCGTGCCGGCAACGGCCCAGCGGCCGAGGGCTGGCAGGTTCTGCGCATACCAGCCGTCGAAGCACTCCTGGGCGACAGGGCTGGCGAGCGGCACGCCGTCTGCCAGCCAATCCTCGAGTGCCACAAACATGCGGGCGCGCTCGCTTGCGGGGTCAAGGGTGCCGAACTCACGATATTTCGCCAACACGCCAGCCGGGTCCGCCAGGGCGAACAGCGTTTGGATCGCGTCGATGCAAACCGGGCTGCCGGGTGGGAGTGCGGCGGTCTGCTTGGCGAGCGTGGCCGCGGCGGTCGCAAACTGCGGCAGGCCGGCCTGGAAGTCCCAAGGGGTGGCAAGCAGCGCCAGGGCGCGCACGGCGCCAGGTTTGCGCAGCGCTGCGGCGAGGGTCAGCAGCCCGCCCATGCAATAGCCGAGCAGGATGACAGGTGCGCCGAGCGCGGCCAATGCGCGTTCGAGCCGTAGGACGTAGTCGGCAAGGGTGAACTGGCGTTCGGCCGCGCCGGGCCAGCCCCAATCGAGCAGCACAGGATGGGCGCCAGCTTCCGCTAGGTGGCGAACCATTGAGCGTCCGGGCGCCAGGTCGAGCACATACGCGCGATTGATCAGGCTTGGCACCAGCAGCACGGGCGCCCCATCGCCGCCGTAATCAAATAGCTGGCTTGCTCCCTCGGCCCAGATAGCGGGTGGATCGGGCAGTTTGCGATAGTAGGGGTGGCGGCGGTAGGCGGCGACGCCCGCGACGAACTCGGCGTCTGGCGCCATCGGCGGTTTAGCGTCCGCTGCGGTCGCCGCGCTGGGGGGATCCGAGTTGCCGGAGGAGCTGCTCCAATCCATTCCGGACAGCATCAGGTGCAGCGCCAAGGGGCGTGGGCCCAGGCGCCGCATGGGCGCTGGCGAGTCCGGCCGCTGCGTCATGCCCAGCCCTTGGCTCACACCAGGCTTCGGCATATCGGGCGATGAACTCATGCGCTTCGCGGTCGACTGCGCGGGCTGCCATTTCGCTCTGCCAAATCGTTATCCAGTCGGTTGGGTCGTAGGCGCGGGACAAGCGTGAACTCCGGAGCGTTGTCGCAAAAGCGTATCAGACCGCGCGGGAGGGCTACGCCAGGCGCGGCAGGGCGTGCTACGGTGTGAAATATGGAGGAAAGAATGTCAGTTTCCGAGCAAACCTCAACAGAGGGGACGCCACAGCAGCCGGTTGTGGTGAAGAAATACGCCAACCGGCGGCTCTACAACACGGAAAGCTCCAGTTACATCACGCTGGACAGTCTGGCCGGCATGATCCGCATCGGGCGCGACTTTGTCGTGTATGACGCCAAGACCGGCGAGGACATCACCCGTGGCGTGTTGACGCAGATCATCGTGGATGAGGAAAGCAAGGGCCGGGCGATCCTGCCGACCGCGTTCCTGCGCCAGGTGATCGGCTTCTATGGCGACAGCATGCAGCAGTTGATGCCGGCCTATTTGGAACAGGCGCTGACGTCGTTTGCGGTGCAGCAGGAGCAGATGCGTGCTGCCATGCAGCAGACGGTGGGCACCCTGTTTCCGTTCCCGGGCATGCAGGAGGTTAGCCGGCAGAACATGGCGATGATGGAGCGGGCGATGAGCCTGTTTTCGCCATTCTACCGCCCATCCGCTGCGACCGCACAAGAGGATGTTGCGCCATCGGCGGGTCTGCAAGCTGACCCGCTGGCAGCGTTGCAGCATGAAATCGAAAGCCTGAAGCGGCAATTGGCTGCGGCGCAAGCCCAAACGGCCGGGCCGGCCCACCCGGAGCCAAACGGGGTGGATCACGCTCCAATAGCGAGCGGCACTCTAGAGACCTCTCAAGGGGGCCCGCGCGGAGGCGATCCAGCGGACTAGTATTCGTTTGCCGGTGCACCCTGTGCAGTGCCCCCAAGCTTGCGCCGATGATCAGTAACGCGGCGCCAGAGGCGGTGGTGGCGGGAGCGGCTGGCGCGTGATTTGCGCATGGGGCGAGGAAGAGTAGGCAGAAGGCGGCGGCAGTGCTGCAGATTGCATCGGCCCGGGTTGCATCGACCCAGGCGGTTGAGCGGTTGCCAGCGGAGCAGCCGCTGGCTGTGGCGAGCCGTAGCGCGCCAGCACTTCGCGCAAGGGGGCAGCGCCCGGGTTGCTGACGTCCATAGAGATCACGATCTGCTGCGCGGCCTCCTCGCGACCATAATACTTGCGGTTGGCGCCGCTATCGGTGGAGATCACGCTGCCAGAGAGCGAGACGCCGGCGAACAAGCCGCGGGAGCGATTGAAGCCCACGATATCCGCCCCGACCGCTGTCGTCGTGTCACCCTCCACGCCGCCGCCCCACTGGATGAACACCGCGCTTGCATCACCGCCGAGCTTGAACTGATCGTCCAGGATGGCGCGCAGGCCGCGTTCGGTCAGGATCATCAGCATCACCTCGCTGTCCTGCAGCCCGGCTTGAAGGCCGAACGACCCGGCGGCCAGGTCGTAGAACGCGGGCGAGGACCAGGAACCGCTGGCGTCCCGCGCCACCAGGACACATGAGCCGCCCTGGGCGCCAAACAGGAACCCGGCGCGAAACACCCGTGGGCATATCAAGGCGGCATGGGCCTGCCGCAGCACGCTTTGCGCTTGGCCGCCATACTGATCGCCCAGCATGTCCTGCGCGGCAAGGGTGGAGCGGTCGACGAGTTCCTGCTGCGCCGCTTGCGCCTGTGCCACAGCGGGCAAGCCTAGCAGCATGGCCATGCCTGCCATGGCGCAACACACACGGTTCATGGCAGCGATCCCCCACCGATTCGAGACCGTGTTATAGCGGCGTCTTGGAGCGTAATAAAGCAGAGTTAAGTTCCGACTGCAGATTTGTGCGGTAGTGCGCTGTTCGCATTCGGCTATCGAATGTGGCGCTGCCACAAGCGCCGGGTCGAGCGGTATCGCAGCGCACCACGCACTCTGCTGGAGCATGGTCCGTTCACTCGCGTTCACTCCACAAGCTTTAGCTCGTTGTTTTGCGAGCATCTGCACCCGATCAGACGATTCTGTCTGATCGGGATCTGCTCTAGCC
>CAXTRX010000130.1:0-8088 GCA_964246785.1 uncultured Acetobacteraceae bacterium
TCCGGCCGGAGGCGATCGACGCCGCACCCGGCCGGGCCCCACTCGCCTGCGATGGAGAGCGCCACGCCTTGCGCCCGGCAGAGCTGCCAGATGCGGCGCAGGTCGGCCGCGCCCGTCTGCGAGGACGGCCGGTGCACCAGCCCGCAAAGACCCGGCGGCAGGTAGCGGATGACCGCTGCCGGGTCCGGCAGGCGGTGCCAGTCGGAAAACAGCCACAGCGGCGGGAGCGGCGACCTGGCATGACGCCGCCGTGCCTTGACCGCCCGCGCCCAAGCCAACAGCTTTGCATCCATGAACGCTCCTCCCGGCGACATCCGCCCCGCCACCATCGCCAGCCGCATTGCCGACGTCCGCGCCCGCATCGAAGCCGCCTGCGCCGCCGCGGGCCGCGCGCCGGAGTCGGTCACGCTGGTGGCAGTGTCCAAGTTCCACGGCGAGGCGGCCGTGCTGGAAGCCTTGGCCGCCGGGCAAGCGGTGTTTGGCGAAAACCGCGTGCAGGAGGCGGCTGGCAAGTTCCCGCCGCTGCGGGCCGCCTACCCCGCCTTGCGCCTGCACCTCATCGGCCCGCTGCAAACCAACAAAGTGCGCGACGCGATGGCCACCGTCGACTGCATCGAAACGCTCGACCGCCCGCGGTTGGCCGATGCGGTGGCCGCGGCTGCGACGGGCAAGCATGCGGTTCCGGATCTGCTGGTCCAGGTCAATGTCGGGCGGGAGCCGCAAAAGGCCGGCATCGCGCCGGAGGACGCGGACGGCTTCGTGCGGGACTGCCAGGCCCGCTTTGGCGCCCGACTGCGCGGGCTGATGTGCATCCCGCCGGCAGAGCAAGACCCGGCGCCCCACTTCGCCTGGCTGGCCGAACGCGCGGCCAAGCACGGCCTGCCAGTTCTCTCCATGGGCATGTCTGGCGACTACGAGGCCGCGATCCGCTATGGTGCGACCCATGTCCGCGTCGGCACCGCCATATTCGGCTCCCGGCCAGCCAGCGCGGGAACGTAACGAGGTGCGTTGCGTTCGTATGCCGAGGGGTGGAGCGACTGGCCATGCAGGTGGTGTCGATGGTGCTGGCGGAGGGGCCCGGCCATCCCGCGGGTGACTTGGAGGACCGGCTCGAGTTGCGCGTCCGGCTGCTGCCGTCCGGCCTTTTGGACTCGGCGGCTTGGGAGGCGGGTGTTGCGCCCTGGCGTGGTGCCCAGACCCGTAGCGGCGTCCTGGTGCGCTCCAACGAGCTGGTGAGGACAAGCCAGGGCTGGGCGTTGCGCGAGCAATCCGGCGACGACGGCCCGCTTCGCAGCGTGATGGTCGGGATTGTCCGGCCGGGAGAGCTGGTGAGCGTGTCGCGGCTCGACGGCGGCATCATGGTCTATCGCATCGTGGCGGTCGATGCGGAGTGAACGGGCGAGGAACGGCTACTCCTCAGGCTCGGTGGTGAACAGCAGGGGGTAGCCCTTCTTGCGCCCGGCATCGGTGGCGTTGGTCGCCTTGGTCTCGGCCACATCCTTGGTGAACACCGCCACCACGCAAACGCCCCGCTTGTGGGCCGTGTTCATCACCCGGCGCGCCTGCTCGTCGCCCAGGCTGAACTCGGATCGCAACACCGTCACCACAAATTCGCGCGGCGTAAAGTCGTCATTGACCAGCATGACCTTGTGCAGACGCGGCCGTTCGGGCTTCAGTTCGGTATCAGTGCCGGTGTTGATGACGGTCTCAGTCATCCAGTCGCTCCCTCATGCTGCCCGCTTGTAACAGATCAGCCCGCTTGCGCCGCTCGTCACACGCGGTCTTGACTACAGCCAAAGCCGCGCCAGCAGGGCCGCCAGGCAGGCCAGCGGGATGATCATCTGCACCGGGCGGAGCCGGGCGAAGTAGCGTGGGGCCTCGCCACGCCGGGCTGCAATTGGGTCGGCCACCGCCAGGGTGGTGTAGCCAGCCAGCTCCAGCGGCAATGAGACGCTGGGGCATGGCGATAGCAGCGCCGCCGAACCCAGCACGAACAGCCACAGCATGGCAGCCAGTTGCGCGAGCGTCGGGCCGCCCTGCTGCCGGAAGCTCAGTCCGCGGCGGACGCCGGAGAAGAAGCATAGCAGCGCCCCCGCCCAGCGCGCGCCGAGCTGCAGCACCATCAGGCGCGCGTCCCCCGCGAGCCACCAGGCGGCGATGGCGGCGGCTACCAGCGGCACGGTCGCAGCGTAGGCGAGCAGGAAGCTTTCCCAGGGGGCGCGCGGCTGCGGGTCCTCCGTGGCACTGCTGAGCCGGGCCGAACTGATCTCCATGCCCCAGCAACGGTGCAGGGCACGTGCGGTTTTCGCTCAAACCAGCCGTGTGGCAGGCAGCAGCCGCAGGCTCCAGGCAGTCACCAGCAGGGTGAGCCCTGCCGCCAGCAGCAAGATCGCAGGCGCACGCCAGCCCGCGGCGGCCAGGGCGGCCACGGTCACCGCCCCGAGCACGATGGCGGCCGCGTTCACCACGTTGTTCGCCGCAACCATGCGGGCCCGCTGGGAGGGCAGCGACCGCTCCTGCAACAGGGCGTAGAGCGGCACGGAGAACAGCCCGCCGCAGGCTGCGAGCAGCACCAGGTCGATCAGCAACCGCCAGCCGGCGCCGCTGCGCAACACCGCGGCCACCGTGGACAGCGGTCCGGCCGCCCATGCCGCGCGTGCGAAATCCCCCAGGAACAGCGACAGGCCGAGCCCCGCCCATGGCACCAGCCGTGCCGACACCTGGCCGCGCAGCAGCCGCGAACAGACCAGCGAGCCTGTGCCCACCCCCAGGGAGAAGAACACCAGCAGCAGCGTGAACACGGGTGGGGGGGCTGCCAATTGGTCCCGCACGATTGATGGCAGCTCGGCCACGACGGTCGCGCCCAGCACCCAAAACCAGGACAGCGCCAGCAAGCTCAGCCAGACCGGACGGTTCCCGCGCGCCAGCCGCAGCAAGGCGGCAGTTTCGCGCAGCAGGTTCCACCCCACGCGCAGGGTGGGCGCATCGGACGGCGCACGGGGCACGAGGGCGGCACTCGCCACGCCCGCCACCGCTACGATCAGGGCCAAGGTGGCGACGATTTGCGCGCCATGGGCTCCGCCGATCAACGCGCTGCCCGCGATGGTGCCCGCCAGGATGCCCAGGAAGGTGCCGGCCTCCACCAGGCCGTTGCCCGCCACGAGCTCCGGGTCGCGCAGGTGGCTCGGCAGCACGGCGTATTTCAGCGGGCCAAAGAAGGTCGCCTGCAGGCCCAGCCCGAACAGCACGGCGAACAGAAGCGGCACGCTGCCGGTCAGCAGGCCGGCGGCCGCCAGCGCCATCAGCAGCACCTCGAACGCCTTGACCACGACCATCGAGCGGGACTTCTCGTAGCGGTCGGCGATTTGGCCGGCGGTGGCGGAGAACAGCAGGTAGGGCAGGATGAACACGCCATTGGCCAGCGCCACCAGTTCCGCCCCACCCGAGGCCGCGGCCTTGAACAGCACCAGCACGGAGAGCGCGGTCTTGAACATGTTGTCGTTTACCGCACCCAGGGCCTGGGTGATCAGCAGCGGCAGCAAGCGGCGGGACAGCAGCAGCCTCATGGCGGCAGCCGTCCGGGAACAGGCTGCCTGCGGCGGCGCAGGCGCAGGTTGCGCTGGACGCCGTAGAGGCTGATGGAGGACCAGAATGCCTCGATGACCACCGAGGGGGTGTTGGGATGGAACCACAGCGAGGTCACGATCAGCAGTGACCCGGCGAGATTGATGGCGGGAAAGCGCCAGTCCTCCGATGCGAGCAGACCGCGCTGGTTGAGGAAGTAGCTCAGCCCGAGCAAGGCCGCGCCGAAATAGCCGACATCATCGGCGACCGCCGGCAATGCGGTAATCATTCTGGTCTCCTTGGGCCTGACGGACGGGACATGCGGCTTCATCCGCTGCTTCTTGGGCGCGGGCAATGGCAGGCTTGCGGCGGATCAGATGCGACTGCTTCTCATTTGCATTGCGTATGAGAGTCATTCGCATATGCTGGCAGGGCCGGGTCGCAGGAGCTGCATGCCCATCATGAGACGTCTCGCAACGAATGGTCAGCCAAGCCGCACCCTGCCGCTCGCCACGTGCGCCATTGCCCCAAGTCTCTGGCTGACCGGGCTTGCGCTGGCGGCGCCACCGCAGCTTTCGGTTCCCATCAGCACCCAGGGGAACGCCGAGCCGGCCCGTGAGCGCTCCAGCGTGCTTGGCAGCTTGCAGCGCACGAACTTCCTGCTTGGCGACCTGTTTGGCTTGCGCAACAGGCTCAGCCCCTACGGCATCACGGTGGCCATCCAGCAGACCAGCAAGGTCTTGGGCAACGCCACGGGCGGGATGCGCCAGGGTGCGGATTACGAAGGGCTGACGCAGGCGGTGTTGCAGGTCGATACCCAGCGGGCGTTCGGCTGGTATGGCGGGCTGTTCAACATCAGCGCGCTGCAAAGCCAAGGCCGCAGCCTCAGCGCCGACCACCTGGACACGATCCAGACCACCAGCGGCATTGAGGCCGACCGCGCGACCCTGCTGTGGGAGCTCTGGTATCAGTAGAAGTTCCTGGAGGATGACCGCCTGGACATCAAGGTCGGCGACCGACGCCTGGACCAAGAGTTCATCGTCAATCCGAACGGCGCGTTTTTCGTCAACACGACTTTCGGCTGGCCGACGCAGCCATCGCTGGACCTGCCTGGCGGCGGGCCCGCCTACCCGCTGGCGGCGCCGGGCATCCGGGTCCGCTACCGGCCGATCAACGCGGTCGGCATCCTGGTGGGAGTGTTCAACTGCAGCCCGGCAAACACCAACGGCGGCGACTCGCAGCAAGCCAATGCCGCCGGCACGCAGTTTCCGCTCAATCGCGGCCCGCTGGTGATTGCCGAGCTGCAGTATACCTATCCAGCACTGGGGACCCTGGTCGAGCCCGGCGAAGGCCCACCGCTCGGATATATCTACAGAGTCGGCGGCTACTTCGACGCGGAGGATTTCAGCGACCTACGCTTTGACAACACCGGGGTGTCGCTCGCCTCTCCCAATAGCACCGGGCTGCCGCGTCAACACTTCGGCGACTACTCGGTTTATGCCGTGGCCGACCAGCAGGTATGGCGCAACGGAGCGAACCCGAACCAGTCGGCCAGCGTGTTCGGCCGCGTGATTGCGACACCGCAGGGCGACCGCAACCTGGTGGATTACAGCGCCAATGGCAGCGTGGTCTGGCACGCGCCGACCCGCAACCGGCAAGACGACACGGTGAGCTTGGGGTTCGGCTACGCCCATGCCAGCCACCGTGCGGCCGCCCTTGACCGGGACGCCGCCTTTGCTGATTGCGGTGCTACTCCAGCGGTCTACGACGCCATCCGCAGCAGCGAGACCTTCATCGAAGCCACCTACCAATATCAGTTCTACGCGTGGTGGCAGCTCCAGCCGGACGCGCAATACATCTTCAAGCCAGGCGCCGGGCTGCCAAACCCGAACCAACCAACCCAGCGCATCAAGAACGAACTCGTGCTCGGCTTGCGCACCAACGTGCTGTTCTGATGAGGAGAGCAACCATGATGATGGGATTGCGTCGTAGCGTGCATGTGGCCGCTTGGCTGGCGGGTATGGCCGCTCTGTCGGCCGTCACTGCCGAGCCACGCGGCTTCCTGGAGACGGTCGCGTGCCCGGCTGATCGGGCAAGCGTTCTAGCCATGGGCGAACTGATGCTGTCGCTATGTGCGGACCCCGAAGTCCGACCGCTATGTGCGGACCTCGAAGTCCGACGCGGCGTGGCGTTCACGGAGTTGCGTCTCGGCGGCGCCAGTAATTTTGTTGACCATCACCGCGCGCTTGGTGGCGGGACGGCTCTCGATGGCGCCCGTCCAGCGGTTGAGGTGCTAATACTCGTGCACGGAGAGGAACTTGGCGGCGGTGCCATACAAGCGACCTTTCATCAGCGCACCATACCAGGGCCAGACGGCCATGTCGGCGATTGTGTAGGCGGGGCCGGCGAGATACTCGCTCTCGGCCAAGCGGCGGTCCAAGACGTCCAATTGGCGCTTGCTCTCCATGGCGAACCGGTCGATGGCATATTGGATTTTATGCGGCGCGAAGGCGTAGAAATGGCCGAACCCGCCGCCGAGGTAGGGGCCGGCGCCCACTTGCCAGAACAGCCATGAGAGGCATTCCGCGCGGGTGTGATCGGTTGGCAGGAACGTGCCGAACTTTTCCGCCAAATACAGCAAAATCGCGCCGGACTCGAAAACCCGCACCGGCTGCGGGCCGCTTCGGTCTTGCAGCGTAGGAATTTTCGAATTTGGGTTCAGCCCCACGAACCCGCTGCCGAACTGGTCGCCCTTGCCAATTTCGATCAGCCAGGCGTCGTATTCGGCGCCGCTGTGACCGGCCGCGAGCAGTTCCTCCAGCATCAGCGTGGCCTTGACGCCGTTCGGCGTGGCCTGTGAGTAGAGCTGCAGCGGGTTCTGGCCGACTGGCAGTTCCTTGTCATGCGTGGCGCCGGCAACGGGGCGGTTGAGGCTGCCGCCGATGTTCTCGGGCGGGGTCCAGATCTCTGGCGGCGTGTAGTCGGTCATGGCGTATCTCCGATCGTGGCCCATCGAACGCGGCAGGAGCGACTCCGGTTTGGTGGCCGTCCTCTCGAAGCTTCAAACCCTTCCGTGCTAGGTAATCGTCTATGGAGACCAAACCCCCAATCCCGCTGGCCGTCCTCGTCGGCATCCAGACCCCAGACATGGACGACGTCACACATGAGGCCAGCCTCGAGGAACTCGGGCGCCTGGTGAAGACGCTTGGTTACGCGGTGGTTGGCACCGTGTCCCAGAAGCGCGAAGGCACCGGCGCCGGGTCGCTGCTGGGCAGCGGCAAGCTTGCGGAACTCGCTGCGCTCACCGGCGGCACCGGCGTGGTCGGGTCAATGGCCCCGGCGCCAAAGGCCAAAGCCCGGCAGCGTTTCGAGGGCGCCGTCGCCACGCCGATGTCGTCCGAGCCTGATGCGGACGCTGCGGCCACGCCAAGGCCCGCTTTCGTGATCGTCGACCACGAGCTGTCGCCAAGCCAGATCCGCAACCTTGAGCGCGCCACCGGGGCTCAGGTGCTGGACCGCACGGGCGTCATCGTCGAGATCTTTCATCGCCACGCCAACACCCGCGAAGCGAGGCTGCAGGTCGAGATGGCACGGCTGAAATACGTGGCGCCCCGGATGCGGGAGAGTTCGTCCGGCGGTGAGCGTCAGCAGGGTCCGGGCGCCGGTGAGAGCGCGCTCGCCCTCGACCGCCGCAAGATCCGCGACCGGCTGTCGGAACTGCGGGACCAGCTTGATGCCGTGCAGCGTGACGCCGACCAACGCCGCACCGCCCGCCGCGACCAGCTTCGGGTAGCGCTGGTGGGTTATACCAACGCAGGCAAATCCTCCCTGATGCGGGCGCTGACCGGCAGCCAGGTGCTGGTGGAGGACAAGCTGTTCGCCACCCTTGATACCACCGTGCGCACGCTGCAGCCGGAAACGCGCCCGCGGATACTCGTCTCCGACACGGTCGGCTTCATCAAGCAGTTGCCGCACGATCTGGTCGCCTCGTTCCGCTCCACCCTGGCAGAGGCGCTGGAGGCCTCCCTGCTGCTGTTTGTGGTCGACGCGTCAGACCCGACCTACGAGGCGCAGCTAGAGGTGAGCCGCAGCGTGTTGCGCGAGATCGGGGCGGATGCGGTGCCATCCCGCCTGGTGCTGAACAAGCTGGACCGGGTGGACGCCGCCGGGCGCGCCGCTCTGGCAGAGAAGCACCCAGACGCGCTGCTGATCTCCGCCCATGCGGCCCAGGATGTGAGCGGCCTGCGGGACACCATCATCGCGTTTTTTGAGGCGGCCATGGTGGAGGATGTGTTAATCCTGCCCTATGCCAAGCAGGGCTTGATCGGCGAAGTGTATGACAGCGCCCGGGTTCTGTCGGAGGCATACGACGAGACTGGCCGTGTGCTGACGGTGCGCGGCCTGCCAGGCGCGATCGCCCGGCTGCAGCGCAGCTTGGCCGGAGACTATCCGGCCCACCAATGAAATGCTGGCGTCCCGTAGGGGATTCGAACCCCTGTTACCGCCGTGAGAGGGCGGTGTCCT
>CAXTRX010000131.1:0-1985 GCA_964246785.1 uncultured Acetobacteraceae bacterium
TGGGCCAGCGTGGTGATGCATCCCGCTCGCAGGCTGTGCGGCGTGATGCGGGCGAGGTCGCCATCCCGGTAGCCCGCCTCCCAAGCTCGCTCTTTCAGAATCAACCGGACGCTCTCCGCCGAGAGCCCATGGCGACCGATGGCGTTGTCGCGGGTAATGCGCCGAAACACCCAGCCTTGCTTGATTGCAGCCGCGGCCAGCCAGCAGCGAACCGCAGCAACCGGGCAATGCGCCGTGATGGAATTGGCAGCGACATGAACGATGCTGCCCTCACCAATTTGGTCGGCCTTTGAGTAGGGCAAAAACACGCTCATTCCATGAGGACCGAATGTGAGGTCGCCCACCCGAATCCCGATCAGTTCGGACCGCCGGAAGGCCCCTGCAAATCCCAACAGGATCAGCGCCCGGTCCCGTTCGCCGCGTAGGCTGCCGCCGCAGGCGCCAGCAAGGCGGATCACGTCGGCTGCGAGGAGTGGGGTCGCCTGCCGCTTAGGCCGGGTGCCGTGGGTGCGGGCAATGCCCTGCAGCGTGTTGCGAAGCTCGGGGTCGTGAGCGTCGAAAGAAAGCCTTAGAAGCGCGTGCGCCTGCGCGATGGCGGAAAGCCTGCCGATGAGAGTGACATAGGCCCGCCTTCCCGCGAGCTCCGCCAGATGATTGGCGACCGCGGCCGGTGCGGCGGGGGCGGCAAGCACACCCCTCTCCCGACACCAGGCCTCCCAACCACGCAGATGGCTGCGGTAGGCACGACGAGTCGCGGCAGAGAGCGCCTGACGCGCATAACCGAGGGCGGTCTCGGAGAGCGTTGAGTGGGCGGGCGGCAGTTGGGGCGTCGACAGCGTCAACATGGCTTCTTTGGCGTCGCTGGTCATTCAAATCCCTTGGTGCAAACCCAAGCCAACTTGCGTTAGTTCACCAATAACACAAGTTGCTATTGGTTTTGTCATAGCTATAAATGGTAATGCCTCTTTTGCCCTCAAAACAATGTTTTTCGGTATGAGTTCCAACGGCATATTTCGTGCAACGGCTCTCGTCAAAGGCTTACAACAACCATGAACCAGGACAGTGATGATCTGTGGTTACCCCATCCCTGGCAGGTTGAACCGGCGCCATCATCCCCGCTCGTGATCCACATCGCGGGGATCAATGCCGCCGCATTGCTGACCCCATTGGCCGCAGCGAGCGCGGCGCTCGCTAGGCTGGATGCCAGGCTTGAAGCGGCAGACCAAGCCCTAGCCGAGGGGTTGCGGTCGCGCCTAGCCTTGCGCGAAGCAGCAGGATGGCTGGCGCACCAGCATGCCACCTGGGTTCACCCGACCGACCTCGGCCTGCGCGCCGCCGGGCTGACCGGCTCGCTGACCGCGGCTGCAATGATCGGCCGGCTGCGCGCCGCACTCCCCGTAACCGCGCTGGCAGGTTTGCCGGACGTCGTGGCCGAAGACCGCGGCGTCGGCCAGGCGCTACAGCTCGGCCGGCTCTGGCAACGTTTGGCTATGCATCGCACCTGGACGCCGCTTGCCGGCGCTACCGCGCTGCGCTCGCTCCTAGCCCAACTGGGCTGTCACGATCCGGCCGAAGGCGCCATGACCGATTGGCTCGGCCGCTTCGCCAGCCGCTCATCGGCCAGCAGCACCGAAATCCCAGCCCTGCTGCAGGCAGGCCAAGCGGCACAGGCATGGTCGGAGCAGAATCCAACACCGGGCGATCGGCTAGCAACCACCGCCCTGTTCCTGGCTGCCTGCGTCTGGCAGCGTACGGGTGCCACGCCGATGCTGGCGCTGCCGCTTTGGTCGGCTGCACCGGGGAAGCTTGAAACCCTCGGCCGCGCCACCGGCCCGGCTTGGCTCGCCGGCTTCCTCGACGTCGTGACGGACGCGGCGCAGCGGGCTGGACAGGAGCTATCCCGCCTCCAGACCGCAGCCGCGCGGGCGGGCCCGCCGCGGCGGGGCGCCCCGGGGCCCCTCGGGGGCCGGGGCGGGGGGGGGGGG
>CAXTRX010000131.1:1995-8080 GCA_964246785.1 uncultured Acetobacteraceae bacterium
TGGACAGGAGCTATCCCGCCTCCAGACCGCAGCAGCCCGTGCGGCCACGCTACGGCGGACCGCCCGGTCCCAATTGGGGTCAGCGGCGGCGCTGGCGCTGCGGCTGCCGGTGATGACCGCCCGGGGCTTGGCTGATCAGCTTGGGCTCAGCCCACAGGCGGCGTTGACCCTGATCAAGCAACTGGTCGCGGCCGGGGTGCTGCGCGAAGCGACCGGGCGCGCGTCTTGGCGAGCCTTCGTGGTGGCATGATGCGCTACCCGCGAGTGACCAAATACTCTCAATCCGGATCAGCCAGCTCCCGCTTGAGCAAGACGTCGTCGATCTGAACCAGCAGTCGCGGGAAATCCACCGGCTTGGCATGGTAGTCATCGCACCCGGCAGCGAGCGCCTTGGCCCGGTCCCCGGCCATCGCGTGCGCCGTGAGTGCTATGATCGGCACCGATGCGTCCGCTTCGCCGCGCAGCGTGCGGGCTACCGTCCAACCGTCCATCACGGGCAAATCCATATCTAGCAACACAACGTCCGGCGCCTCGGCGGCGACTTGGTCAAGTGCCGACTGACCGTCATGGGCAAGAACGACCTCGAACCCATGGCGGCGGAGCCGGCGCGACAGGATGTCCCATAGCGCCTCGTGATCCTCGACCAGCAAAACCTTGGTCATGCAGCACTCCCGATCGCGGATCCGCTCATCGCGGCGTCATAGCCGAACGCAGCAATTGCCTCCAAGCTGCGGCTGATGACGCGTCACCACAGGATTTCCCATGACATCGCCCATCACAACTGATCGGCAGGCGGATTTGCCGCTGCCTACTGCCAGCCGTTCCGCGGCCGTGCTGAATGCCGGCGCCATCGTGGTCGCGGCCCTTTACCTTGGCCGCGACCTTCTGGTGCCGGTGGTGCTGGCAGCCCTGCTCGCCTTCGTGCTGGCGCCTGCGGTCACGCTGCTGCAGCGCGCCCGGCTGGGCAAGGCGCCAGCAGTGCTGATCACCGTCGCACTGGCCTTCGTCGCGATCTACGCGATTGGGTCGGTGGTTGGCCGCCAGGTGACCGAACTAGCCACGAGCCTGCCCAGCTATCGCACGACGATCGAGCAGAAAATGCAGTCCTTGGCTGTCGGTGGCACGGCGATGGAGCAATTCGGCAGCTCGATCCAATCGGTGCTTGGCGGAACATCAGGTGCTGCGGCGCCTATCGCGCCAGGAGCGCCGGAGCTGGGCGTGCCATCAGCCATGGTGATCGCGCGCAGCGTCGTCCAGCCGTTGCTCGGGCCGCTGGCGACCATCGGCGTGGTGCTCGTCTTTGTCGTGTTCGTGCTGCTTTACAGGGAAGATTTGCGCGACCGGCTGGTGCGCCTGGTCGGTCGGCAGGATTTGCACCGCACCATCCTGGCCATGAACGATGCGGCCCGGCGGCTGTCGCGCTACTTTCTCATCCAATTGGCGCTGAATGCCGGCTTCGGCGTGTTCATCACCGCCGGGCTGTGGTTCACCGCCCTGCCCAACCCAGTCCTGTGGGGCATCATCGCCGCCTTCATGCGCTTCGTGCCGTATGTCGGCAGCCTCATCGCGCTCGCACCACCATTCCTGCTGGCACTCGCGGTGGCGCCGGGTTGGTCACTCGCGGTGGCGGTGTTCCTACTGTTCATCGTCACCGATACCGTCATGGGGCAAATTATCGAACCGCTGCTGTATGGCCACAGCACCGGGTTGTCGCCAATCGCGGTGATCTTCTCGGCCGCGTTTTGGGCGTTTCTCTGGGGACCGGTCGGGCTGCTGCTGGCCACACCGCTAACGGTCTGCCTGGTCGTGATCGGACGGCACGTCCAGCCACTCGCGTTCTTGGAAGTGATGCTCGGCGACCGGCCGCCGCTCGAACCTGCGGAGACGTTCTATCAGCGCGCGCTGGAGGGCAACGCCAAGGAACTCACCCGCCAGGCCCACGCGATGGTGGTCCAGGATTCGCTCGCCGCCTATTACGACCGGGTTGTGATGCCCGGCCTGGCTTTGGCGCAGGGCGACCTGTCGCGCGATGCGCTGGCGTTCGAGCGGCTTGAGGCCATCCACCAGCAGGTAGAGACCCTGCTCGCTGGTTTGCCGCAGCGTCAGGAAGCCAGCATGCCCGCCGCTGGATGGGAGCTGGCGGGCGCGGTGGTCTGCATTCCAGGTCGGGGACCGCTTGATGATCTGGCTGCCACAATGGCGATGCAGGTCCTGCAAAGCGCCGGGTTCGGCGCCTGCCGGCAGTCAAACCTTGTCCTTGGCGCTGGACGTGACACAGATCTGACGTTGACGAGCGCCCGCCTTTGCTGCCTGTCCGTGCTGGACCAGGGCAGCAGCCCGTCCAGCATCCGCTATTTGCTGCGGCGCATCCAACGGCAAATGCCCCATGCCGCCATCGTCGTCTGCCTTTGGCAGGCGGCCGGCAGCAGCTCCATGCTCGGCGCGCTCCGGGCGCAGGGTGAGGAGGAGACGATCGTGCTGTCCGTTGGCGAGTTGATTGCCCTGACCCGAGCCATTTCCGCCCGGCGTCCCCAATTGGCGGACAATCCCGCCTGACGTGCAACCGCATGGCTGCAAATGCGCTTGAGCAGCAACAATCTCCCTATGTTCAGGATACCCGCATGAGCCAGTCAGGCAGCCTTCGCGTCGAGGAGGGCCACCCCTATCCCCAAGGCGCCACCTGGACTGGTCTTGGAGTCAATTTCTCCCTGTTCTCCGCCAATGCCACCAAGGTGGAGCTGTGCCTGTTTGACGACCATGGCGAAACCGAGATCGGGCGGGTCGCTTTGCCTGAATACACCAACGAAATCTGGCACGGCTTCCTGCCAGAGGCGCGACCCGGCACGGTCTACGGCTACCGGGTGCATGGCCCCTACGACCCAGAAAATGGTCATCGGTTCAACCCCAACAAACTCGTGCTCGACCCATTCGCCAAAGGCGTGGTCGGCCAGATCACTTGGGCGCCCGAGCTGTTCGGCTACAAAATGGGCGAGGAAGACACGACCTTCGACGACCGCGACAGTGCTCAATTCATGCCGAAGGGGCGAGTGATTGACCCGGCCTTCACCTGGGGCGATGACCGCGCACCGCGCGTGCCGTGGGAACAGACGGTTCTCTACGAAACCCATGTCAAGGGCTTCACCAAACTACATCCAGCGGTGCCGGAGCCCTTGCGGGGCACGTTCCGCGGCCTGGCGACGCCCGAGGTGGTGCGCTACATCCGCGATCTCGGCGTCACCAGCGTCGAATTACTGCCGATCCACATGTTCGCTGACGATAGCTACTTGGTTGAGAAGGGGCTGGTGAACTACTGGGGCTATTCGACCCTGTCGTTCTTCGCGCCCAGCCGCCGCTATGCCAGCGTGCCGGATTTCGCCTTTTCCGAGTTCAAGGAGATGGTCAGCCGCCTGCACGCCGCCGGCATCGAAGTGATCATGGACGTGGTGTACAACCACACTTGCGAGGGCAACGAGAAGGGCCCGACCCTGTCGTTCAAGGGCATCGACAACGCCAGCTACTATCGCCTGCTGTCCGATAACAAACGCTACTACATCAACGACACCGGCACCGGCAACACGCTCAATTTGTCCAATGCCCGGGTGATCCAGATGGTCATGGACAGCCTGCGCTACTGGGTGACCGAAATGCACGTGGATGGCTTTCGCTTTGATCTCGGCACCATCCTGGCTCGCGAGACCTACGGCTTTGACCAGGAAAGCGGCTTTCTGCGCGCCGTAGGCCAGGATCCCGTGCTCAGCCAAGTCAAAATGATCGCCGAACCTTGGGATTGCGGCCCGGGCGGCTACCAGGTCGGCGGCTTCCCACCGGGCTGGGCCGAGTGGAACGATCGCTACCGCGACAATGTCCGCGCCTATTGGAAGGGCGACGCCGGCAAGATCAAGGATTTCGCAACCCGATTCACCGGCAGCAGCGACTTCTTCAACCACCGCGGCCGTCCCGCCTGGTCCTCCGTTAACTTCCTTACCGCGCATGACGGCTTCACCCTCAACGATTGGGCCGCCTTCAACGAGAAGCACAACGAGGCCAACGGCGAGGACAACAAGGACGGCAACAGCAACAACGAGAGCTGGAACTGCGGCGTCGAGGGCCCGACCGATGATCCGGACGTAAACGCCCTGCGCGAACGGCAGATCAAGAACATGCTGGCGACATTGCTGCTGTCCCGCGGCACGCCGATGCTGCTGGCCGGCGACGAGTTCGGCCGCACCCAGGGCGGCAACAACAACGCTTATTGCCAGGACAACGAGATCAGTTGGCTCGATTGGAATTTGCAGGACAAGGGCCGAAACCTGATTCGCTTCGTATCAAGCATCACCACCCTGCGCCGCCGACTGCCGATCCTCTATCGCGCGCGTTTCCTGACTGCGGAATGGAACGACGATTTGGGCGTCAAGGACGTCACCTGGCTGAAGCCAACCGGCGAGGAGATGGACCAGGAAGCCTGGGACGACGACAACACGCGATGCGTCGGCATCCTGCTGGACGGCCGGGCCCAGGCCTCCGGCATCCGCCGTCGCGGCTCGGATGCGACGGTGCTTGTGGTGCTGAACTCGTACCATGACAGCCTGCCGTTCAACCTGCCGCAGGTGCCCGGCGGCCAGGGCTGGCTGTGTTCGGTGGACACCAACCAGGTGGGGGCTCCCGAACACAAGCGCTTTGAGTTCGAGACGGACTACGTCGTAACCGGGCGATCGCTGCTGCTGTTTGAATTGGTGCTTGACAGCGCCTACACCGAGGCGCGGGCGAACCAGTCTTATTCCACCGCGCATCACCACGTCGAACGACATGCAAGCGAGCCCACCGATAATGCAGATGCAGTCGCATAGCGCCAGCGTTCACTGCTCGGACTAGCAGGTGACAGCCCTCGTGACTGTCCGGTTGCGGAACATTACCGGGCAGGCTGCGTAAGGGTTCACTCTATCCCTAGCTAGGTGCAAGCAATGGACGAACCGGCGGCGCCCGCGCGGTCGCGTAGCCCAGCGGCCCTTCTGCGGGATTTCGGCTGGCTCAACATCTCGGCGGGGATCCTGCTGTTGGCTGCCCTGGCGGTCGTGGCATGGTCAATGGCGACCACCCAGCATAACCGCAAGCTCGTGGCCGAGCAGAATGATGTGCTGGTCACCGCCGAGCGTTTGCTGTCGGACCTGAAGGATCTGGAGACCGGGGAGCGCGGTTACGCCCTGACCGGAGCGTCGACCTATCTCGAGCCATACGACCAGGCGAGTGAAGCACTGGACGCCATGACCAAGGTTGTGGGCGCCGGCCAGCAGGTCACCGGCAACCTCGCAACCCTCATTAAAGCCAAGCGGGATTTCGCCCGCCAAGTCGTCGACGCACGACGAAACGAGGGGCTCGATGCCGCCATCGCGCTGGTTCGCAACGGGACGGACAAGGCGTCGATGGATGCCATCCGCAAGGTTATCGCAACGCTGCAGGACACCGCGCGCGCTCGGATCACGCGTAGCGACCAGGCTCAGGCATGGCTGCCCCTGCTGGAGGCTGCCGCGGCGTTGGCCGTTCTTATGGCGTTTGCGGCCATGGCCTGGCTTGCGCTCCGCCGGCGTAGGGCGGCCCGCGCGAGCCAAGCCCTGCTCGGCAGCGTGCTTGACAATGCCCCCGTTGGCTTGGGCTTTCTCGACCCGATGCTGCACGTCAAGCATATGAACCAGTCGCTGACCACCATGGCCGAGCAGGCACTGGACGTAAGCGTCGGCCATAGTTTCTGGGACGTTCTACCCAATACTCGTGCAGCGCTGGAACCACGGCTGCGTGCGGTGCTGGCGGGACACAAGATCGTCTCCAGCGTCGACGTGACCGCTCCGAGCCGCCTCCATCCGGACCAACTGCGCGAGTTTCAAGTCGGCGTCTTCCCACTGCCTGCAGCGCACGGCGACGGGGCATCGGCAGGCGCCGGCTTGGTCGTCACCGACGTGACCCTGCGCAAGCGCGCCGAGCGCCGGCTCCGCGAAAACGAGGAGCGCTTCCGTACTCTGATCGAGACGAGCGCTTCTGTCGTTTGGACGACAAACCCGGCAGGCGAGCTGACGCCGCCGCAGCAAAGCTG
>CAXTRX010000132.1:0-7552 GCA_964246785.1 uncultured Acetobacteraceae bacterium
TCTGCCATCCGCACTCGGCCCCCAGATGGCCAGGATATTGGGGGCGCCGATTAAGCCGCGTCGTGGAAGATGATGCCGAGGGTGTGCCGGTGACCGGAATGCAGCTTGCTGACGCCATGCCGCATTACAACACGGTAGCTGCCGCGCGCGCCCTGCACCGGTCGATGATGGACAGCGAACACCGCGGCGTCGCCTTGCCGCAGGGGGACCACCGCCGGGCGTGACTGCATGCGCGGGCGGTGCTCGGTGAGCACGAACTCGCCCCCGGTAAAGTCTTCGGTCGGCGTGGACAGCAGCACCACGACTTGCAGCGGGAAGATGTGCGCGCCGTAGAGATCCTGATGCAGGCAGTTATAATCGCCCTTGCCGTATCGCAGTAGCAGCGGGGTTGGCCGGATTTGGCCGGCTTCGTGACAGCGCTCGAGAAAGACGCCATGCGCCACAGGATAGCGCACGTCGACACCCATCGTGGCGTTCCAACGGTTGGCAATGGGCTGCAAGCGTAAGTAGAGCGCCCTACGCAATTCCGCCACCAGGGCCGGCAAGGGATAGGCAAAATACTTATATTCGCCCTGGCCGAAGCCGTGCCGGGCCATCACCACTGCGCTGCGGAAATGATCCCCTTCGTAGAGGTCGATAATGCTCCGACACTGCCGAGGCGTCAGAACCTGGTCGAGCACTGCCCAGCCCTGAGCATCGAGGTCTGTGGCAACATGGGGCCAGTTCTGCGCGTCCAACCGCGCTTGCGCATCGTCTGGCACCGTCCGAAGCGCCGTAACCAACGTCATGCCGACCTCGCCTCGCGGATCAGCAAAGCCCGCTTGCGCTCCACGCCCCAGCGATACCCCGACAATGCGCCGTCGCTCTTGACCACCCGGTGGCAGGGTATCGCGACCGCGAGGGCGTTCGCCGCGCACGCGCCGGCCACGGCCCGCACGGCGTTGGGCAAACCAATCCGTCGGGCAATATCCCTGTAGCTTGCAGTCTCGCCGGCCGGAATGGCCTGGAGTGCCTGCCACACGCGCTGTTGGAACGCCGTTCCACGCACGTCGAGCGGCAGGTCCAGGCCGATGCCTGGCGCTTCCACAAAGCCCACGACCTTGGCCACCATCGCCTCGAACGCTTCATTGCCGCCAATCAGTTCGGCTTGAGGAAACCGGTCCTGCAGGTTTCGCACGAGATGATCCGGATCGTCGCCAAGCAAGATCGCGCACACACCCTTGGCACTGCTGGCGACCAGGATTGCCCCCAAGGCGCACTCGCCCACGGCGAAGCGGATGTCCGTGTTCGTACCTCCAGCGCGGAAGACCCCTGGGGTCATGCCGAGCATTGCATCGGACTGCGCGTAGAAGCGACCGTCCGAGTTGTAACCGGCGGCATAAATGGCCTCAGTCACCGTCTCGCTCCGTTTGAGTTGTTCCCGCATTTTCTGCGCTCGATGGGCGACGGTGTATGTTTTGGGCGTCAGCCCGGTTATCGCTTTGAAGAGGCGATGGAAATAGTGGGGACTGAGGCCCGTCGCCTGCGCCAGGACGGTCAAATTCGGCTCCTCGTCCGCATTCTCGATCAACCGGCAGATTTTGGTGATCGTCGCGGTATGCCGCTCTTGCAACGAAGGCTGGCCAGGCTTGCACCGCTTACAGGGTCGAAAGCCCGCCCGCTCAGCGTGCTCAAGACTTGGGTGGAAGCGCACGTTCCTTGGATTGGCGAGGCGTGCCGCACAGGAGGGGCGACAATACACGCCGGTCGTCTTCACCGAATAGTAGAACACGCCATCCGCCGAACGATCCCGCGCCACGATCGCGGCCCAACGCGGGTCGTGCTCGGTCGCAGGTTCCACAGCCGGGTGTTCCTGCGCCGATCTGCTCACCGCTGTATCCATCGCTGCCTCCCTGTCCGTCGCAGCAATCTGACGCCGGGCGCTTCCCCGCGCACTCCGACTCTTGCGATCAAATCAGCAGGGCAAATGGTCGCGCATTGGATGACGCCGCTAACTTGACGAGCCGTCGCCGTGCAGTGGGGTGACATGGCCCGCCAGATGATTGCCGTGGAGCATCGCCTCGGTGGCCGTGTCGTTGTAAACGAGCACCGTGTCATAGCTGCCCTCGACGTTGACAGTGTTGCCATCCACCGTGATCTCTCGTGTCGGCTGGGTGACGCCTTCCTCGCCGATCATGATCACGGCGGTGTGGTTCTCCGATTTCGGTCCTTTTTCAATCTGGTTGCCGGTCACCACCACGCTGCCGCCATTCGGGATATCGATCGAATAGCTCGCCGTGCCCGTCGGACCATCGGCGATATCGCAATCGACCACCTCGGTTCTGGCCGCCCTCGATTTGATGTGGTGAGCCTGGCGGGTATCGCGAAATACGGTCTTCTCGACGCGCAGCAGGGCGACCTGGCCTACGTAAATCCCGTGGGCGCACGCTTTGTCGCAGCTCCCGTTGCGAGTGAATTCACTGTTGCGGACGATGATGCTGCTCTGCGGCTCGTTGCTGGAGAGGATACCGTCCTGGTTGTTGATGAACTTGACGTGGTCCACGACCAAGTTGCGGCCTTCCGCGCGAATCCCCGCGCCATTCCCGTCGGGCACCCGGGCGCGGGTCAGCGTAAGGTTGCGAACCGTTATCTGACTGCCCGTTAGGACGAACAGCGCCTTGCCCTGGCAGGTCTTGTCGGTGATGACTGTGCCGTCCTCGGAGGCGCCTTCGATGGTGAGATTGTTCTGCGGCCAGACTGCGCAGTCGAAATACTCGCCGTTAGCAATCACCACGTGGTCCCCGTCCGCCGCCGCCGCCGCCGCCGCCGAGGGTTGTGCATACGGCTTGCCTGAACCGACCTCCAGCGTGCGGGCGGCGGCAGGTTGCGCGAGGGCAGCGAGCAACACCAAGCCTGTAATGCGGAGACACGACATACCCGACATCCCTTGGTGGTTCGCGATGGGCATAGCCGGGCGCTGGCTGGCCGGCCATCGTTTTCCGATTGCACGACTGATCCTGGGATTGATCGCATTGGGACCGGCCACGGTGCAGGCGCGCACCCTCCTGGTTGGTCCGGGACAGGATTACGCCCTTCCCAGTGACGCCGCTCACGCCGTGGCGGCCGGCGACCAAGTCCGTATCCTGGACGGCACCTACTATGACTGCGCCGTTTGGGCAGCCGATGACCTGGTGATCGAAGGGTCTGGGCCCGGCACGGTGCTGACGGACACGGCGTGCGAGGGCAAGGCGAGCTTCGTCATCATCAGCCGCGGCGTCACCGTGCGCGACATCACCTTTGCCCGGATCCGGGTAGCGGACGGCAACGGCGCCGGGATCCGCGCCGAGGGACCTGATCTGTTGGTCGAGCGGGTGCGCTTCGAAAACAACCAGGAGGGATTGCTGGCCGCGGCCGCACCCGGCGGCACCTTGCAGGTCATCGACAGCACCTTCAGCGGGAATGGCGCCAGCGCGGCATCAGCCTCCCTTGTGGTCGGCTCCATGGCTCGCCTGCTGGTCCGCAACACGACGTTCGAAGAGGGACGGGCGGGTGCAGCGATCGTGTCCTATGCGGATATGACGGAGATCGACGGCAGTCGCGTCGCCGTTGCCAAAGCCGCTGCGGCGTCCACGGTGGAGGTCAGCGGTGGCTTGCGGATCGAAAACACGGTGCTGCAGGCTGGCCGTCAGGCGGTGCTGGCGATGCCGGCGCCGGGCGCGCCGCTGATCCTGCGCCGTGACACGCTTACGGGGGGCGGCGTGCTCCTCGTCAACTGGTCGGGCCACGCGGCGACGCTGGCGGATAACAACCTTGCGGGCGGCCTCGAGCAGAGCACTGCTGGCGCCTGGTCATACCAGGCACGTGCCGCCCTGCGGGACGCCTATGCCAAGCTGCGCGGCGCGGCGCACCACGTGGTTGGCCTGTTCCGATGAAGGCCGCCCTCGTGCTTATGGCGGCCCTGTTCGGGCCGCCGGCGCTGGCGGATGAAATCGTGCTGCCAGCGGCGGCACTGGACCGGACCGGACCGGTGATCGCTCTGTGGCGCCCCTCGCCGCCGATGGTGGGCAATCTGCAAATCGACTGGACCGACAGCTTCGGCCGGTTGGTCGAACAGCATCAGGTCAAGGTAGATCCAACCAGCCTGGAAGTGCCTGTGTCGCTCGACCTGCGCCGCACGGTGGCGCCCGACAATACCGTCATCGCCCACTTCCAACCCGATATGGGTGGCAGCGAGCGTCGAGCGGAGACCCATTTTATCGCCCGCCCGGCGCCAGGCTGGATCGGCTATCAGGTCCTGATGTGGCAGGACGAGACACCGGCAGCCCTGGCGGCGCTGCGTGGCCTCGGTGTGGTGGGCACCAAGGTGATCGGGCCGTTGAACGCCGCCGGGCAAGGCGAAATCCAGCAGCGCCTGATCGCTGGGATGCGCTGGTACACGGAGAACTTGGCGACGGATTTCTACGCCTCCTATCATCGCTGGACAGCAGGCCGCCCGGTGAATTGGCGTTTCGACGCGGCCAGAGCGTTGCACCAGGCCGCGCCCGGTGATCCGGCGGCATTTCAGCGGGTGCCAAGCCTATCCGACCCGGCATGGCTCGACACCATCACTGCCCGGCTGCGGCAGATCGCCGTGCAACAGGCGCCGTATCGGCCGCTGTTCCACAACCTTGCCGACGAAAGCGGCATCGGCGACCTCGCCGCGGCGTGGGATTTCGACACCTCGCCTCATTCACTGGCCGCCATGCGCGCCTGGCTCGTAGGGCGCTACGGCACGCTGACCGCGCTCAACCAGGCTTGGGGCACGCAATTCACCGCCTGGGCCGATGTGATGCCGGCGCTGACCGACGCGGCCGTACAAAGCGACGCGAGCGTGCTCGCCTGGATGGACTTCAAGGCCTGGATGGACGTCGCGTTCGCGCGAGCCGTGCACGTTGGCGCAGCCGCCATCCACCGGGGCGACCCCGAAGCGTTGGCCGCGCTGGAAGGAGCGCAGCCGCCGGGCTGGGGCGGCTATGATTACGGCCTGCTGGCCGGCGTCGTCGACGTCATGGAGATTTACGACTCCGGCAACGCTGCCGAGATCGCCCAATCCTTCAACCCGGCGCTGCGCGCGTTGGTCACCAGCGCGCAGGGCGGCCCCGCGGAGCGGCACCGGCTCTGGCACGAATGGCTGCTGGGTGGGCGCGGGGTGGTGCTGTGGGACGAGGCGCGCGACTTCATGGGTGAGAACGGACAGCCCGGTCCTCGAGGCGTAGAGATGGCGCCGCTGCTGCAGACGCTGGGTGGCGTATTGGGAGCGCAACTTGCCGACATGGCGCCAGCAGCAGGACGTGTGGCGATCCTTTATTCGCAGGCCAGCTTCCGCATGCAATGGCTGCTCGACCGCCGTGCCGAGCGGACGCCGTGGACGGACCGGGACGCCGAGGCCGAGTTCACCGGCGACAACGCATGGCGAGCCGCCACCCGCCGGGCGGTGGAGGCGCTTGCCGGGCTAGGCGCGCAGCCACGCTGGATCACGCCGGACATGCTGGTGAACGACACGCTAGAGCAATCCGGCATACGGGTGCTGATCCTGCCGCACAGCGTCGCCCTCGCCGACGCGGACGTGGCGGCGATCCGCCGCTTTGCCGCGGCGGGCGGGCTGGTGCTGGCAGACGTGCCACCGGGCGAGCGGGACAACTTGGGGCGGCCTCGGCCAGCGCTGCCGCTGGCCGACCTCGCCGTCCCGGGCGCGCTGCAACTTCCCCAGGCGTTGCGCGGTGATGGTGACGATGGCCTCGCGGAAATGGCCGGACTGCTGGCCCAGGCTGGAGCAGCAGCGCCGCTGCAGTTGTTTGATCCAGACGGCGGACCGGCGCGCGGGTTGGATATACGGCTGTTTCGCAGCGGCAGCCTGCTGCTGGCTGGCATCCAATCGCGCATGGCAGGGATGGGTGAGCGAAGCGTAGAGCTGCGTCTGCCGGAGATGGCCTGGGTGCAGCCGCTATGGGGAGAGACGCCACGCCGCCGAACGGACCGGCTCACCTTGCAGATTGGCCCCATCGATCCGATCCTGCTCGCATTGTCTCCTAGGCCGCTTCCTACCGTCACGCTGAGTGGCCCAGAGGCAGCGGGGCGCGGCGACTTGGCTGAGTTCCGCCTGGGGCTGACGGGCGCCTCGCCCGCCACGGCGCATCTCGTTCGCCTCACCGTGTCTGATCCACAGGGACACGCCATGCCCCTGCTGGCCGAGACGGTGCGCGTGCCGGTGGAGGGCGTGACATGGTCACTGCGGCTGGCCCTGAACGACTTGCCGGGGATTTGGCAAGTGCAGGCGGCGGACGCGCTCGGCGCCGGCCAGACAACTCAGGTGAGCGTGTCGGTCCACTGAGGTGAACCGTTTCCGTAACCTTTCGAGGCTAGACTCCAATCGCTTGTTCTTCTCCAACAGATGGCGTTTGTCACACTCATGCGCATTTCGGTCTTAGGCATCGGCTATGTCGGCGCCGTCTCATGCGGATGTCTTGCCGCCTCCGGCCACGAAATTATCGGCGTGGACGTCAGCCCCGAGAAGGTCGCCATGCTGGCGCGTGGGCAGACCCCGATCGTCGAGGCCGAGATCGACCACCTGATCGCCGACGGCGCCAGCAGCGGGCGGCTTCGCGCCACCACGGACATCGCCGAGGCGATCGCCGGCACCGAGGTTTCGTTCATCTCGGTCGGCACCCCCAGCCGGCCGGATGGCAGCGTCAACCTGAACGCGGTGGATGAGGTCGTGGCGCAAATCGGCCGCGAGTTGCGCAGCAAGCCGGGGCGGCACACGGTCGTCATGCGCTCCACCGTGCCGCCGGGCACCGCCGAAGACCGTGTGATCCCGAACCTGGAGCAGGCCAGCGGCAAACGCCATGGCGAGGGGTTCGTCTACTATTCCAACCCAGAATTCCTCCGCGAAGGCTCCTCGGTGCGCGATTTCCACGCGCCGCCCTACACCCTGATCGGCGCCCCGCCCGGCGATGACGGCGCCGTGGTGCGCGCGATCTACCAGGCCGTCAGCGGCGATATCCACGTCGTGCCCTACCGCGTGGCCGAGGCGACCAAATACCTCGCCAATGCCTACCACGCCGTCAAACTCGCCTTCGCCAATGAGAGCGGGGCGATTCTGGCCGCACTCGGCGTCGATGCCCGGGCCGCATTCAAGCTGTTCTGCGAGGACCGGATCCTCAACATCTCACCGGCCTATCTCACGCCGGGCTTCGCGTTTGGCGGCTCGTGCCTGCCCAAGGACATCCGCAGCTTCCTCGCACTCGCCGAGCAGGCCCATGTGCGCGCGCCGTTCCTGCAGCAGGTGCTGCCTAGCAACCAGGCCATTATCGACCGGGCGTACGACGCCATCGCCCGGCACGGCCGCCAGCGGATCGCGCTGTTCGGCCTGGCATTCAAGCAGGGCACCGATGACCTGCGGGAGAGCCCGTTTGTGTTGCTCGCCGAGCGCCTGCTCGGCAAGGGCTACGATTTGCGGATCTTTGACCGTTCGGTGCAGGTCGCTCGCCTAGTCGGCAGCAACCGGGCCTATATTGATCGTGAGATCCCGCAT
>CAXTRX010000132.1:7562-8005 GCA_964246785.1 uncultured Acetobacteraceae bacterium
TTGCAGCGGTGGACGGCGCTGGCATGGCGGTGTTCGGTCATCTTGGTGCGCCGGACCGGGCGGAGGTGATCGCCGCGCTGGGCACCCAGACGATCCTGGATCTCAGCGGCATCCCAGAGCTGCGATCGCGCGCGGGCTACCAGGGGCTATGTTGGTAGCACAGGCGCGGCTGCTCGTCGTCTCACCGCGCTTCTTGTTCCCGCTCGACCAGGGCGGCCGCATCCGCACCGCCAACACGCTGCGCCACATGAAGGGCGGCGCGTTCCACATCACCCTCGCCTCCCCTGCCCCACCCGACGCGGACCGCTTTGCCGCCGACACGGCGAGCGTGTGCGACCGGTTTGTCTCATGGCCGGAGCCCCCCCCCTCGCGCTTTGGCAAGCTTGCAGGCCTCGCTAGGCGGCTGCCGGTCAGCGTGGCAACTGATGCCTCTGCGACCGGGC
>CAXTRX010000133.1:0-7809 GCA_964246785.1 uncultured Acetobacteraceae bacterium
TGGCCGGCGGGACGAACGCCGCGCAGGTTGCTTTGACGCTGCCCGTGGTGCGGCTGCCCGAGCAGCGGTGACGTGAGCGGCTACAACCCGCCCGGCTACAACCCGCCCGTCTACTCGCCGGTCACCCCGGCGGTTCCTGGCTACGGGATAGGGCAGGGGCCGGGCATCGGCCGTCTCTCGGTCGGCTCCGTGGGGGGGCCGGCGGGGGTGGCCCCCCCCCCCCCCCCCCGGCCGGGCGCGGGCCCCACCGCCCTGCACGCCCACTACCTGGCTTGGCGCCGTGCCGGGCGTGGTGGTGGGCACCGCACCGCCGCTTGATGTGCCGTTGACGGTGACGGTGCCGCTGTCCACCGTCACGTGCAGCGGAAAGCCCGCAACGCCGCAATACTGCGCGAAGTAGGTGCCGTTGGTCGAAGTGCAGCCCAAGATGACGGTGGATGCGCGCCCGTCCTTGGTGGCGTACGAGGACGATACCTGCGATTGCGCCCCCGCAGCCAACGGCAACAGAGTGGCGCCGAGCATGCCTAGCGTGCTGAGCGCGCGCCTGGTCGCCACGAGCATCTGGGCGGAAGTCAGCTTTGGACGGGAGGCTCGCTTCATGCCAAACACCTGTATGGGGGAGGGAGCGAGCGGCCGGACCAAAGGAGGGATGGTCAGACGCAGCGAAGCCAGGGCCGATGGAGCCGGTAGCCGATGTAGCTAGAAGCCGATGTCGGTAGAAGCAGGGAAAACGGCTTCACGCACGCTCGCGACAGTCCATATAAACGGAACAAGACGTGAACGCAAGTTACGTATGCATGTGGCGGGCACGCCGTTGGCCGCATAGGGAGGATTGATGGACGGACCGCTACCGCTGGACCCTGACAGCCGCGAGACGATGAAGGCCGCTGAACGCGGCTTCATCGTGGTTCGCGGCGCACGCGAACACAACCTGAAGAATATCGACGTGCGGATCCCACGCGACCAGCTCACCGTCGTGACTGGATTGTCTGGCAGCGGCAAGTCTTCGCTGGCGTTTGATACAATCTATGCCGAGGGACAGCGGCGCTATGTCGAGTCGCTCTCTGCCTATGCCAGGCAGTTCTTGGAGTTGATGGGCAAGCCGGACGTCGACAGCATCGAGGGCCTCTCGCCTGCAATATCCATCGAGCAGAAGACCACGAGCCGCAACCCGCGCTCGACCGTGGGCACCGTCACCGAGATCCACGACTACATGCGGCTGCTATGGGCCCGCGCCGGCGTGCCCTACTCGCCTGCGACCGGGCTGCCGATTGAGGCGCAGACGGTGAGCCAGATGGTGGACCGGGTGCTCGCCATGGCGGAAGGCACCCGGCTGCTGCTGCTTGCCCCCGTGGTGCGGGACCGCAAGGGCGAATACCGCAAGGAGCTGGCCGAATTGCAGCGCCGCGGCTTCACCCGCGCCAAGGTGGACGGCAAGCTCTACGAAATCCCCGAGGTTCCCGCGCTCAACCGCAAGCTCAAGCACGAGATCGAGGCGGTGGTAGACCGCGTGGTGGTTAGGCCCGGCATCGAAAGCCGACTGGCGGACAGTTTCGAGACCGCGCTGAGCATGTCCGACGGCATCGTTTACGCCGAGACGGCAGACGACGCCGCCGAACGGACGGTGTTCTCGTCGCGCTTCGCCTGCCCGGTCAGCGGCTTCACCATCGAGGAGATCGAGCCGCGGCTGTTCTCATTCAACTCGCCACACGGCGCCTGCCCTGCCTGCGACGGGTTGGGGGTGGAGACCTTTTTCGACCCCTCGCTGGTGATCCCGGACGAGCGCGCCTCCTTGGCGGAGGGGGCGGTGGCGCCATGGGCTGGTGCGAAGAGCGAGTATTACGACCAGACCCTGGCCTCCATCGCACGCCACTTCAAAGTCACCACGCGCAAGCCCTGGGACGAGCTGCCGGAGGCGGTGCGCGAGTTGATCCTGTTTGGCGGCAAGACCCCAATCGAGTTCACCTACAAGGATGGCGTGCGGTCCTATAGCGTCACCAAGCCGTTCGAGGGCGTGATCAACAACCTCAAGCGCCGCTACGGCGAGACCGACAGCGCCTGGGTGCGGGAGGAGATGAGCCGCTACCAGGCGGAAAAGCCGTGCGAGGTGTGCCACGGGGCCCGGCTGCGGCCCGAGGCGCTGGCGGTGCGGGTCGGCGGCGAGACCATCGCGGCGGCGTCCGACCTATCGATCCGGCGTGCGCTCGAGTGGTTCAGCGGGGTGGAGGCGACCCTCACCCCGCAGCGCGCCGCGATCGCCGGGCGCATCCTGCGCGAGATCATTGAACGGCTGCATTTTCTGAACGATGTCGGTTTGGAGTATCTGACCCTCTCACGCGGTTCGACCACGCTATCCGGCGGCGAGTCGCAGCGCATCCGCCTCGCCAGCCAGATCGGTTCGGGGCTTACCGGCGTGCTCTACGTGTTGGACGAACCCTCGATCGGGCTGCACCAGCGCGACAATGAGCGCCTGCTGGGCACGCTTCGGCGGCTGAAGGGGCTTGGCAACACGGTGCTGGTGGTGGAGCACGATGAGGACGCGATCCGTGCCGCCGACTATTTGATCGATATGGGGCCAGCCGCCGGGTCGCTTGGCGGGCACGTGATTTCGCACGGCACCCCGGACCAGGTGGCGGCCGACCCGGCCTCGCTCACCGGCGACTACCTTTCCGGACGCCGCCGCATCGAGGTGCCGGCGGCGCGGCGGGCGGTCAATCCAAGTCGCATCGTCCGCGTGGTGGGCGCGCGGGGCAACAACCTGCAGAACGTGACCGCCGGGTTCCCGCTCGGCACGTTCTGCTGCATCACGGGCGTGTCGGGCGGCGGCAAGTCCACTCTGGTGATCGATACGTTATGGAAGGCGGCCAGCCGGCGGCTGATGGGCAGCGGCCAGGTCCCTGCCCCGCATGACCGCATCGACGGGTTGGATCAGTTGGACAAGATCATCGACATCGACCAGTCGCCCATCGGCCGCACCCCGCGCAGCAACCCGGCGACCTATACCGACCTGTTCGCCCCGATCCGCGACTGGTTTGCCGAGCTGCCGGAAAGCCGGGCGCGCGGCTACAAGAGCGGCCGCTTCAGCTTCAACGTGAAGGGCGGCCGCTGCGAAGCTTGCCAGGGCGACGGCGTGCTCAAGGTGGAGATGCATTTCCTGCCCGACGTGTTCGTGACCTGCGACACCTGCAAGGGCGCGCGCTACAACCGGGAAACCCTGGACATCAAATTCCGCGGCAAGTCGATCTCCGAAGTGCTGGACATGACGGTAGATGACGCGGTTGCGTATTTTTCCGCCCAGCCGCGTATCCGCGACCGGCTCAGCATCTTGCAGCGGGTGGGGCTCGGCTACGTGAAGCTAGGCCAGCAGGCGACCACGCTATCGGGCGGCGAGGCGCAGCGTATCAAGCTAAGCAAGGAACTGGCCCGGCGCGCGACCGGGCGCACGCTGTACATCCTTGATGAGCCGACCACGGGGCTGCACTTCGAGGACGTGCGCAAGCTGCTGGAGGTGCTGCACGCGCTGGTGGACCAGGGCAACAGCGTGGTGGTGATCGAGCACAACCTCGAGGTAATCAAGACGGCTGACTGGGTGCTGGACCTGGGCCCCGAGGGTGGCGAGGGCGGTGGCTTGCTGGTGGCGGAGGGGCCGCCCGAGGTGATCGCCGCGACGCCCGGCAGCTATACCGGGCGTTTTCTGGCCCCATTGCTACCCAGCCCGCAGAAGAAGACCCGCAAACGGGCCTGATCTGGTGCGCTGCAAAAGCCCTCTCCCAAAGGGAGAGACGCGGCCAGCTATGACCCCTTGGCTTGGCTCTTCTTACCTTCGTGGTGTCCGATGGCGGCGCCGGCGGCGGCACCTGCTACTGCGTGGCCTGAACCGACTTCATGCCCGGCCAAAGCGCCCACCGCAGCACCCTTGGCGGTGGAGTGGTTATTGCTGGTGCCCTGTGCGTTCTGCGCAAGGGCTGCGGTGCTGAAGGACAGCAGTGCGGCCAAGCCAAACGCTACGGAACCGAGTGAATACTTCATCTGATAACTCCTCATGCGGACCAATCTGCCCTTATTGCCGGCGCCTTAACCTGCACCCAGGCAAGCAGCTTGAAAATAGCCAAGGCCGAGGTGAGGCGGTATCACTGCCCTGCGGGCGCTGCGGGAGCACTGCGCAAGCTGGCAGGCTGACCCGGTAGCGGAACCGTATGAACATCGACCGGCTTGCCACCTTCGCTGTGAAACACCTGCAGGTTCTTATCGTTGCCGCCGCAAAGTCACTAGCGGTCGGGGCTCCGGGACATCGCCCCCAGGATCGCCCCCAGCGGCGGCGCTCCCGCTTTATTCCCCCGGGCTTGACTCGAGGGATGGCTCTGGCCCAGCCGCGTTCAGTAGTAGCTCTCGTTGGAAAAAAGTGGGTTGCCTGTTGGGGCCCAATAATCGGCCTCGGTGGATAGCACCGAGTCAGTTATGGGCAAAACACTGCCATAGGCGATACTGATATCATTGGGGATGCCCACCATGCCGTTCGACACCATGTCGATATTCTGCGCGGCCGATAGGCTGTCGGCGCCTCCGTTCGCATACGTTGCGCTTGCGTCCGAGAACAGGACCGGCGCACCCAGATAGTCGCTCAGAGGCGGTTGGACCAAGTAAGACCCATTCGAGACGGACGGCGCCTCAACCACCCACTCGGCCGTATTCCCGGCAAGACTGACACCACTCGGCGCGGTCAGGTTGTCCTGATAAGTCTGCGCATCTGTCTTATCGTTGAACAAGAATGTGGCATGGGTCGCGCCCGCGCCGCTGGTTTCAACCGAGATGCTGATGGTATCCCCTGGATTAACCTTGAATATGGAAGGCGAGATGGTGTTTTGGGCGGCGGGATACCACTCATCCCACGCGTAGTAGTTCACTGCGGTTTGGCCGCTGGCGGACGTGGTTGCCACTGCTTGCACACCGGCTTGGCACACGTCGTTGGACCCGCTTGCACCGTCCAACCCGACCCAGGAAGCGAGGGCGGATGTTGCGACGCCATGCAGCGGCACCTGCGTGACTGTAGGCACCGTCCACTGTGCGGAGACTGCAGCAAGGCTTTGTCCCGCCGGAGCCTGGATTTGTGCACCGGACCAATTGTCGTACACTATGTCGTTAGAAGTCGTCATGCAATTCCCTCTTTTAAAAGTCGCCACCATCGCCTGCTAACGCGTACGCAACAACAGACATGACTCAGCAACGATATCAGGCGCTTTGTAGCTGTCAGCGACAGCAAAGACCACCCTATTTCGGCGGCAGTGGTGAATAGGACTTGCGGTACGTCTCGTGCAGTCCAGCGCTATACATTAAGACAACAAGCATTCGTCACACGATGGTGGGCAGATCCCCCTGGTCGGCACCTGCTTGGTGGAACGCCCGCTCGTGTGCTGCTCCTGACATTCGCATCTGAATTTCGGGGATAAGCAGGCCGCTAAGTCGCTGTTTTCGAGCGTCCCACGACGGACCTGCAGTCCGGCCAACGTCAGGTTGGGGACACTAGCGTCGAGTTGTCTCCGCCCAACAAGCCCTTTATGTTGCTGCGCACTACAGAAGAGTTGCTGTGCGAGCGCGGGTGCGTCCTGCGCCCTCTCCACGGGAGCGCCGTGCCGCAGGGGATTGAACCATGGCCATAATCGACACCACCCGTTTCCTTGCCGACCTCCATACCCTTCGCCAGATCGGCGCTTACAAAACCGGCGTGCACCGCCCCACCTATTCGCCGCAGGACATGGAGTCGCGCCGCTGGCTGATGGCCCGCATGGCAGAGACCGGCCTCGAACCGAGCATTGACGGCATTGGCAACGTCTATGGCCGCCACCCGGGCGGTGGTTCCCACATGCTGGTCGGCAGCCATATCGAGAGCCAGAACTACGCCGGTTGGCTGGACGGGGCCTTGGGTGTCGTTTCGGCCCTCGCCCTCGCGCGCGCCGGACTGCCTGTCGACGTGATCGCCTTCGCCGATGAGGAAGGCCATTTTGAAGGGGGCTTTCTCGGCAGCCGCTCCTTTGCCGGCGAGCTTACCGACGAAGAGATGGACCGCGCCCGCTCCCGCAACGATGGCTCACCCTTGCGGGATGCCCTGGCCGCCGCCGGGCTGACAGGTTTGCCTCGCATCACCGTCGAGCCCGGCCGTTATCGCGGCTTCATGGAATTGCATATCGAGCAAGGCACCCATCTGGAACGCGCCGGGCATCACGCAGGCGTGGTCACCGGCATCGTCGCGATCTGGCAGTTCCGCCTGATTGTGGAGGGTCAGCAGGACCATGCCGGCGGTACCACAATGGCCGAGCGCCGCGACGCCGGATTGACAGCCGTGCGCCTGCTCGCCGCCATCGATGCGGAGTTCCCATGCATATGCGGCGAGCGCAGCACTTGGACCACCGGGCAAATCAAGCTGGAACCCGGCGCGCCCTCCATCATTCCGGGACGCGCCGAACTGCTGTTCCCCTTACGCGATGTCGCCCGCACGGTGTTGGAGCGGCTGGAAACGGGCCTGCGCGCCCTGGTGGCCGAGAGCAACCGCCGTGAGCGGTGCACGGCGAGCCTGGAGGTGATCCGCCGCTCCATTCCGGCCCTTTGTGACCCGGCGCTGATGTCCGCGCTGGAGGCCGCGGCCGAGCGCCATTGCCCCGGTGCCTGGCAGCGCCTGCCGAGCGGCGCCGGCCACGACGCGCAGGTGATGGCGACCGTTATGCCGGCGGCGATGCTGTTCACCCCCAGCATCGGCGGGGTAAGCCATCACTGGGCCGAGGACACGAAGGACGCGGACCTCGCCGTATGCTGCGAGATTCTAGGCGACGCTGTGGCCAAAGCCCTCGGAAACTAAGGCGACTTAGTGTGGCAAAGGGCTGGGTGGAACGCCGGCGGCGCTGACCAGCGTCGCTAAGCGAGCCGTTCCTCATCCACTACAATCGTCTGCTCCATTGACGAGCTCTCGTATAGCATCCGCCCTAGCACGCCGGCGATGACGGCGCCGGCGATGGGTGCGAGCCAGAATAGCCAAACTTGCCCGAGGTACCCACCCCCGGCGAACAACGCTGGCGCCAGGCTGCGCGCCGGGTTGACTGACGTGTTGGTGACGGGAATGGAGATGAGGTGGATCAGGGTGAGGGCGAGCCCGATGGGGATGCCGGCGAACCCGGTGGCGGCACCCTTGGAGGTTGTCCCGATGATGATCATCAAGAAAAAGAACGTGAGCAGCAGTTCGGTGAGGAAGCAGGCGCCGAGGCTGTATTTTCCGGGGCTAAGATCGCCGTAACCGTTGGACGCAAAGCCGTTCGCCGCCCATCCGGTTTTTCCCGACGCGACCACGTAGAGCGCCGCCGCGGCGCAGATAGCGCCGACCACCTGGATGACGATATAGGGGATGACGTGTTTGTTGGCGCAGCGGCCGGCGGCCCATAGGCCCAGAGTGACGGCTGGGTTGAAATGCCCGCCGGAGATGTGGCCGACCGCATAGGCCATGCTCAGCACGGTCAATCCAAAGGCGAAGGCAACGCCGAGGAAGCCGATGCCCAATTGCGGGAAAGCAGCAGCGAGGACGGCGCTGCCGCAACCGCCGAAGACCAGCCAGAATGTGCCGATAAACTCTGCGACAAGGCGACGCTGCATGTCATTTCGCACGATGGGCGCTCCTTCTGAAAGTAGATCGTTCCAGAAGGATTACCGTCATATGGCCGTGAATGCCAGCGTCGTCAGCCGCAGATGAAGTTAGGGCAAGCCAGCTCCGGTTACTCCGCCTTACCCGGTTGATGCGTTTCGGCGCTCGTTGATCCAGAGTGTCGG
>CAXTRX010000134.1:0-7742 GCA_964246785.1 uncultured Acetobacteraceae bacterium
GCGTCCGCCCCCCCGCGGCGGATGACGCCGGGGAGGGGGCGGGGCGCGGTGTTGCCGACGTTGACGCCGCCGCCAAAGAACTCGTTCCTCGCACTGGTGAGCGTGCCGCAGGCGGGCAGCCAGGCGCAAAGGGCCAGGCACAGCCCCATGCGCAACCATCTCATCACCGCCATGCTCCCGTACAGCCCCTTTGCGATCGGCCGGATGCGGCCGCGGCGGGGTGCCATAACCGGCTTCGCCCAGCGCGGCAAACACTCGATCACGCCAGGATCGCCGAGTGGCTCATGGCAGCGCCGCCGCACCAGCGCTTGCAACCCCTCCAGCCGGACGTAAGCTAGGATGGCCGGGCCGATCGGGATTATGGGAGAGAGAGTGCGATGGCTTACAGCGTTGTGGTCGTAGGCGCCACCGGAGCAGTCGGGCGCGAGCTGCTCAAAACCCTCGCCGAGCGCAAGTTCCCGGTGTCGCGGGTGGCCGCCTTGGCGTCCGGCCGCTCGGTGGGCCAGCAGGTCTCGTTCGGCGAGAAGGAGGTGCTGAAGGTCCAGTCGCTGGACGCGTTCGACTTCCATGGCTGGGATATCGGCCTGTTCAGCCCGGGCGCCGAGGTCTCCGCCATCCATGCGCCCCGCGCGGCCGCCGCCGGCGCCACCGTCATCGACAACACCAGCCACTTCCGCATGGAGCCGGACGTCCCGCTGGTGGTGCCCGAAGTGAACCCGGAGGCGCTCAGCCGGATTCGGCGCGGCATCGTCGCCAATCCGAACTGCTCCACCATCCAGCTCGTCGTGGCGCTCAAGCCGCTGCACGACAAGTTCCGCATCCGCCGGGTCGTGGTGGCGACCTACCAATCGGTCTCCGGCGCCGGCAAGGCGGGCATGGACGAGCTGTGGTCGCAAAGCCGCGCCACCTTCGTCAACGACCCGGTGGAGCCGCAGGAGTTCACCAAGACCATCGCCTATAACTGCATCCCGCACATCGACCGCTTCATGGACGACGGCTCGACCAAGGAGGAGTGGAAGATGACGGTCGAGACCCGCAAGATCCTTGATCCGGACATCAAGCTGGTGGCGACCTGCGTGCGCGTGCCGGTGTTCGTCGGCCATTCCGAGGCGGTGAACGTGGAGTTCGAGCACCCCGTCACCGCGGCCGAGGCGCGGGGGGTGTTGCGCGCAGCCCCCGGCGTCACCGTAATCGACAGCCGCGACGACGGCGGCTACGCCACCCCGCTGGACTGCGCCGGGGAGGACGACGTGTTCGTCAGCCGCTTGCGGCGCGACCCGACGGTGACGCACGGGCTCTCGTTCTGGTGCGTGTCGGACAACCTGCGCAAGGGTGCCGCGCTGAACGCGGTGCAGATCGCCGAGACGCTGGTGGGACGCAAGCTGCTGACCCAGGCGGCCTAAGCCCTCCAAAGCAGCCGAACGTCGTGCGGCAAGCCACCGTTGGGCAGGAGCAATCCAAGCTCGACCCGTTGCTGGTGTCCCGGGTCGAGGCGCTCCCCGAGCGCGATGTGGGCTATGTCAGCGAGCTGATGGAGAAGATCTACGCCGGCGAGATCGACCGCAAGGATAAAATCCTCGCCAGCATGACCATCCTTGCCGCACCCACGACGCTGGTGGTGGGCGGCATTGCCTACCTCATCAACAACCTGGTCGACCAGCTCGACAGCTACCTGCGCGGTTGGCAGGACCTGGTGGTGCTCCTGCTGCTGGCGGCGCTGGCGGGCGCCCTGTGGTTTCTCGGGCGCACGGTATGGTTCTTTAACCTCCTGTTATCGGGTGAGAACTACTCCTACATGCCCTACGCGGACGCGATGCTGGACAAGGTCCTCGACCTTAAGAGCTACCTCACGGCGAATGTCACCGCCGAGGACGGCTATCTCAGTTGGTACGCCGAAGCGATGCGCATCCCGCTGTTTGTGGAAGCCGCGACCCGGAACGGCGTCGCCAACGAGCAAAGGACTGCGCACCGTCAGGGCGTGTTCCGGAATTTGTTTCGGGCCATCGCGTTTTCGGCGCTAACATTCGTGCTGATCGCGGTGCATCACGAGATGCCCGCCAGCGTGTCCATTGTGCAGGTTTGGAACTATGCCCGTGCCCTCTTCCAGTAACGCTCCCTCGAGCCCAGCAACGCCCGCGCCCGCGGCGCAAACCGCACCAGCGGTCGGCGATGCTTCGGGCAACCAGCCGCCACGAACCCTGCCGCCGCGGCCGTCGCCGCCACCGCTGCGGATCATGAACGAAGCCGGGTTTGTGAGCAGACGGCGCTAGAGCAGATCCCGATCAGACAGAATCGTCTGATCGGGTGAAGATGCTCGCAAAACAACAAGCTAGAGCTTGTGGAGTGAACGCGAGTGAACGGAACATGCTCTTGGTCACGATCCCTGGCTTGGAGGATTGCGCCCGCGTTGACGCTCACCACCTGCACTACTAAGCAGTTTGTGCAGTGCGGCAGACGCACACGACCCTCCGGAGCCCGGCATGAAAGACGTTCGTGACGCGTTGATGATCGGCCATCGTTCGGATGGCACCAGCGTGCGGCGGCCGCTCTCCCCGCACATCCAAGTCTATCGGCCGCAACTCACCTCGGTGCTGTCGATCATGAACCGGCTGAGCGGCATCGCCACCTCGGTCGGCACGCTGTTGATGGTGTGGTGGCTGGTGGCGTCCGCCGGGTCGCCGCACGCGTTCGCGGCCATGCAGGGCTTCATGGCCTCGCCGTTTGGCTTCATCCTGCTGTTCGGCTGGACGCTGGGCTTGGTGTATCATTTCGTCGGCGGCCTGCGCCACCTCGCCTGGGACGCCGGCTACGGTTTCGACCTGCCCGAGGTTTACGCCAGCGGCTGGGCGGCCATCATCGCCACGGCCGTGCTGACGGTGCTGATCTGGGTCATCGGTCTGTTGGTCTGGTAAGGCGCTGCGATGTCTGAATTGAACAAAACCTCGGACCTGAACAAAGGTCCCATCCCGGTGCAGGTGATGCGCTCCCATCTTGGGCGCGCCCGCGGCATGGGGGCGGCCAAATCCGGCATCCACCACTGGTGGGTCGAGCGGGTGACGGCAATTGCGCTCGTTCCGCTGACAGTTTGGTTCATCTACGCGGTGATCCATCTGCTCGGGTCCGACCAGGCGCGCGTGCGGCACTTCATGGCCAACCCACTCAACACCACATTGATGCTGGCGACCGTTGCGATGACGTTCCATCATATGCAACTTGGTTTGCAGGTCATCATGGAGGACTACATTGACAGTCAGAAATGGCAGGCAATCGCCATTTTGCTGAACAAAGCGGTGGCCGTGTTCCTGGGTCTACTTTGCGCAGTATCAATCTTGCGGATGGCTTTTGCAGCCTGACGCCTTTTGGATGTTCCATTATGAACGCGATCTCCAAGCCTTCTGCCGGCGCCTACCAGATCATCGACCATACCTATGACGTCGTGGTGGTGGGCGCGGGTGGCGCCGGGCTGCGGGCCACGCTGGGCATGGGCGCTGCCGGGTTCAAGACCGCCTGCATCACCAAGGTGTTCCCCACCCGCTCCCACACCGTGGCGGCGCAAGGCGGCATCGGTGCCGCGTTGGGCAACATGGGCGAGGACGACTGGCGCTGGCACATGTACGACACCGTGAAAGGGTCCGACTGGCTCGGCGACCAGGACAGCATCGAATACATGTGCCGCGAGGCGGTGCCAGCGATCTATGAGCTGGAGCATTTCGGCGTGCCGTTCTCCCGCACCGAGGATGGCCGCATCTACCAGCGCCCGTTCGGCGGCCACATGCAGGAATATGGCAAGACCCCCGCCATGCGCGCCTGCGCCGCCGCCGACCGCACCGGGCACGCCATCCTGCACACGCTGTATCAGCAGTCGCTGAAGCATGAGGTGGAGTTCTTCGTCGAGTATTTCGCGCTCGACCTGATCATGGACGAGGAAGGCGCCTGCCGCGGCGTCATCGCCTGGTGCCTGGAGGATGGCAGCATCCACCGTTTCCGCGCCCAGAGCACGGTGCTGGCCACCGGCGGCTATGGCCGCGCCTATTTGTCCTGCACCTCGGCGCATACCTGCACCGGCGACGGCGGCGGCATGGTGATGCGCGCCGGGTTGCCGACGCAGGACATGGAGTTCGTCCAATTCCATCCGACCGGCATTTTCCCGGCCGGCTGCCTGATCACCGAGGGCGTTCGCGGCGAGGGCGGCTACCTTACCAACGGCAATGGCGAACGCTTCATGGAGCGCTATGCCCCCACCGCCAAGGACCTGGCGAGCCGGGACGTGGTGAGCCGTTCCATGACCATCGAGATCAATGAAGGCCGCGGCGTCGGGCCCAACAAGGACCACATCCACCTCCACATCGAGCATCTCGGCGCCGACTTGCTGAACGAGCGCCTGCCCGGCATTTCCGAGACCGCCAAGGTGTTCGCCGGCGTGGACGTGACGAAGGAGCCGATCCCCGTGCTGCCCACCGTGCACTACAACATGGGCGGCATTCCCACCAACTACCGCACCGAAGTGCTGCGCCCGACCGCCGCCGACCCTGAGGCCGTGGTGCCGGGCCTGATGGCGGTGGGCGAGGCGGCGTGCGTGTCGGTGCATGGCGCCAACCGGTTGGGGACCAACTCGCTGCTCGACCTGGTGGTGTTCGGCCGGGCGGCGGCGCACCGTGCGGCAGAAATCCTCAAGCCAGGCGGCTCGCAGGCTCCCCTGCCTGCTCGCGCTGGCCAGGCCGGTCTCGACCGGCTGGACCGCAAGCGCCACAGCCACGGCGCCACCAAGATCGCCGACGTGCGCCGGGACATGCAGCGCGCCATGCAGGGCCACGCCGCGGTGTTCCGCTCCAGCGACAGCCTCAAGCAGGGCGTGTCCAAGATGAAGGCGATCTGGAACAGCCAGGACGATGTGGCTGTGGTGGACCGCTCGATGATCTGGAACAGCGACCTGGTGGAAGCGCTCGAACTCGACAACCTGATGGCCAACGCGATGACCACGATGGTGAGTGCGGAGAACCGCCAGGAGAGCCGCGGCGCCCACGCGCATGACGACTTCCCCGAGCGCAACGACGCCGAGTGGATGAAGCACACGATCAGCTACCTGGACGACCGGGGCGAGGTGGACCTCGACTATCGCCCGGTACGCATGCAGACGCTGACCAACGAAGTAAGCGTGTTTCCGCCTAAGAAGCGCGTGTATTAGGGAATATGGACACCAATCAGCCACCCTCCGTTATCGGTTCCTTCCGCAGATTCGGACCTTATGGGCCAGCCTATGAGGTCGTGAAGCTGCTGCGGCAGGACGGGGATGGTAGTCGTTGGATGCAGGTGCACATCTTTGATAGTAATGAAGACGTCGAGTACAAGCTTGAGGATTTGCTCAATGATCCGATGGCAGATGTGCCCGACTAATGTTCGCGATCGCATTTGATCTGACATATCGCGATACGGCAGCCAATCATCCGAAAAGCGTGACCCAGGCTTACACCGACATCAAGGATGTGCTCGCGTCATTTGGGTTTGAGCGAATACAGGGTAGTGTCTATGTCACGACGAACGACGATTTAGCAAACCTGTTCCGTGCCATAATGGCGTTGAAGGCCTTGCCATGGCTACCAGGTAGCATTCGAGATGTGCGGGCATTCAAGGTCGAGCACTGGTCCGATTTCACAGCCGTGATCAAGCATGCCTGAAACGAGAGAATTTATTCTTGGTTGAACAAACCGTCCAAATGAACAGCCGCGTGGCGCCGGGCCGCGTGTGGAAGGCGCCCGCGGGCGCCACCAAGTTGCGCGAGTTCAAGATCTACCGTTGGGACCCCGACACCGGAGACAACCCGCGGCTCGACACCTACGAGATCGATCTGGAGAAGATCGGCCCCATGGTGCTGGACGCGCTCATCCACATCAAGAACGACGTCGACCCAACGCTCACCTTCCGCCGCTCCTGCCGCGAGGGGATTTGCGGCTCCTGCTCTATGAACATCGATGGCACCAACACCCTGGCCTGCCTCAAGCCGGTCGCCGAAGTGGCCGGCGCGGTCAAGATCTACCCGCTGCCGCACATGGCCGTGGTGAAGGACCTGGTGCCCGACCTGTCGATGGCCTACGCGCAGCTTCGCTCGGTCGAGCCGTGGCTCAAGTCCGACACGCCGCCTCCGCCCGATGGCGAGCGCCGCCAGAGCGTGGCCGAGCGGCACAAGCTGGATGGCATGTGGGAGTGCATCCTATGCTTCTGTTGCACTACCTCCTGCCCGTCGTACTGGTGGAACGGCGACCGCTATCTCGGCCCGGCGACCTTGCTGGCCGCCTACCGCTGGATCGCCGACAGCCGGGACGAGTACACCGGCGCGCGGCTCGATGCGTTGGAGGACCCGTTCAAGCTCTACGCTTGCCGCACGATCATGAACTGCACCAAGACCTGCCCCAAGGGCCTCAACCCGGCCAAGGCAATCGGCGAGATTAAGCAGATGCTGATGGAACGGGCCGGTTAACCGCCGCCGCCTCACGCACACCCCCTCTAAAAGCCCTCTCCCTCTGGGAGAGGGTTGGGTGAGGGGTCGCGCCCCAAGTAAACGTCTCTTGTTCCCTCACCCCGACCCTCTCCAAAGGCAGAGGGATAATCAGGCTGAGCGCGTTACGTCACGTGATAAACCCGCCTCCGAGCACCCGGTCACCCAGGTAGAACACGCAGGGCTGCCCCGGTGCCGGCAGCGCAGGCTCATCCACCAGCACCGAGCCATCCGCCATGACACTCGCCGGGCGCAACTCGTCATGCGCACGCAGCTTCACCGCGCAGCGCACCACGTCCGGCGGCTCGATCAGCCAATTTAGCTCGGCCAGCCGCAGCGACCGCGTGCCGCCGCCTCGCGGGCCCACAACCACCCGGCGGCGCGGCGCGTCCAGCGCCACCACCACCTGCCGCTCGCCACCAACCACCGCCGCGTCGCCCAACCGCTTGCCTTGCCCCACGGTGAAGCGCGCCACCCCATCATGCTGCCCCACTACGGTGCCATCGGCAGCCACGATCTCGCCTGCCTGTGCCGCCTGCGGGCGCAGCTTGGCCACCAGGGCGTCATACCGACCGGTTGGCACGAAGCAGAGATCTTGGCTGTCGGGCTTGTCCGCCACCGCCAGCCCATGCCGCAGCGCCTCCGTCCGCACGGCGGCCTTGCTCGGGAACTCGCCCAGCGGGAACAGCGTGCGCCCCAACTGCGCCCGGGTGGTGGCGAACAGGAACCAGCTTTGGTCCCGCGCCAAGTCGGCCGCGCGATGCAACTCCGGGCCGCCGGCGCCATCCACCCGCCGCACATAGTGCCCGGTGGCCATCGCGTCGCAGCCCAAATCGGCCGCAAGCCGCATCAGGTCGGTAAACTTCACCGTCTGATTGCAGCGCACGCAGGGCACGGGAGTGCGCCCGGCGGCATAGCTGTCGGCAAAGTCGTCGATCACGGCGGACCGGAACCGCGCCTCGGCATCGATCACGTAATGCGCAATGCCCAACCGCTCGGCCACCCGGCGCGCATCCTCGATATCCTTGCCGGCGCAGCAAGCGCCCTTGCGGCCCGACATTGCACCCTGGTCGTACAACTGCAGCGTGGCGCCGATCACCTCGTGACCAGCTTCGGCCAACAGGGCGGCGGTGACGCTGCTGTCCACCCCGCCGGACATCGCGGCGAGGACCCGCATCCGACCTACTCCTGACCTAGAGCCTGATCGCTTCAGGTTGGATCGACCTGAAGCGTGCATCAGCCTCTCAAA
>CAXTRX010000135.1:0-1623 GCA_964246785.1 uncultured Acetobacteraceae bacterium
TCGTGGACACCTGGTGGCAGACCGAGACCGGCGGCATCCTGATCAGCCCGCTGCCCGGCGCCACCGCGCTCAAGCCAGGCTCGGCCACGCTGCCGCTGCCCGGCGTGCACCCGCTGCTGGTGGATGCCGAAGGGACGGTGCTCGAGGGGGCGGCGGAGGGCAATCTTTGCCTGGCCGATAGCTGGCCGGGCCAGATGCGCACGGTCTATGGCGACCATGCCCGGTTTGCCCAAACCTACTTTTCCACCTTCCCCGGCCGCTACTTCACCGGCGACGGCGCCCGCCGCGATGCCGATGGCTACTACTGGATCACCGGCCGGGTGGACGACGTGATCAACGTTTCCGGCCACCGCATGGGCACGGCCGAGGTGGAGAGCGCGCTGGTGTCGCACCACGCCGTGGCGGAGGCAGCCGTCGTCGGCTTTCCGCACGACATCAAGGGCCAGGGCATCTACGCCTTTGTCACCTTGAAGAACGGCGAAGAACCAACCGATGAACTGCGCCGCGAGCTGGTGCGCTGGGTGCGTCAGGAGATCGGCCCGATTGCCACGCCCGATGCCATTCAATGGGCACCCGGCCTGCCCAAGACACGCTCGGGCAAGATCATGCGGCGGATTTTGCGCAAGATCGCCGCCAATGAGACCGAAGGGCTGGGCGATACATCCACGCTCGCCGACCCCAGTGTCGTGACGGACCTGGTTGAGCATCGTGTTGGCTAGAGCCTGATCGCTTCAGGCTGAAACGACCTGAAGCGTAAATCAGCCTTTCAATCAGAGAGTTAGAGCAAGTTCGGTTCGCCTACCAGAAGCGGACGTGCGCTAACGGGCGACAATGAATGAGATTGGATGCAACAAAGCAGATAGTTCTCCGCTGACGATCTAACGGCAGCGCTCTTAGACGGTCTGAATGTTTCCGTTTACGCATCTTTAACGAGCTGTTATCCTTGGTCGCTTGTGGCAGCAGCGCCCTGTCTGTGCCTGCTGATGGCAGCCCTGAGTTTTCGCCGCAAAGGTTATGATCGTGGCCGCGGATGGAATGCGAGATCTCCTGAGATTGCCGCAAACGCGTGTGGTCGAATTTGACAATCCTACCAGCGTATGGCCAGCAGGTCGGTCTCAGAACGAAATGAGACTTGCCGCAATGCATCCGGTGTGGATCGAGGGCAGCTTTGGCTGGCTGCATACCAGCCCTTCCGCAAGCGTGTCCGATGTGGCCGTGTTGTTCTGCCCGCCCGTCAGTTGGGACGCGTTGCGTTCGCATCACTCCAGCCGCGTGCTCGCCGACCGGTGCGCCGCAGCCGGTTACCCCACGCTGCGGCTGAGCTATCCTGGCACTGGCGACGCGCGAGATCTGGCGCCGGGCGAGGAGCATTGGGCGACTTGGCAGGCCAGTGTGGCACAAGCGGCCGATTGGCTGCGCGCAACCACGGGCGCCAATCGCCTGGTGCTGGCTGGCTTGCGGCTGGGAGCGATGCTGGCCACGCTGGTGGGCGGGGTGCGGGACGACGTGGCCGGCCTGCTGCTGCTGGCGCCAGTCCTCCGCGGCAAGTCCTACATGCGCCAGCTTTCCGTCGAAGCGCAGATGGAAAACCGTCAATCGGTCAATCTTGATGACGGGCTGGAG
>CAXTRX010000135.1:1633-7737 GCA_964246785.1 uncultured Acetobacteraceae bacterium
CGCCGCGACCCGGCTCGAAGATGATTGCGCGAGTGCATGGATCGCGCACGGCGCCCAAGTGACGCGTGGGAGCTTCGCCGGGTTGGAATCCATGCTGCTGCCGACCTTGGAAGAAGACCCGCCGCTGCTCGAGCCACGCAGGGTGCTGGAGTGGCTGCAAGCGGCCGTGCCCGCCGCCCGCTCCGAGCCGGCGATGCAGCCGCCGGCGCCAGCTCGGGTCGCCCCAGCTTCGGCGGCCCAACGCCCGACCTTGGCTCCGGCCGCATTGGGCGAGTGCCGGGAGACCGCCGTGCAGTTCGGCGACGGCGGCGAGTTGAGCGGCATCCTGTGCCAGCCGCTCGGCGCCAGCAACGGACGCGCCGTCGTCATCGTCAACACCGGGCGGGACCCGCATTACGGCATTGCTCGCTTCGGGGTGGGATTGGCGCGACGGCTGGCGGCAGTGGGCATTGCGTCGTTGCGCTTCGATTTTGCCGGGCTTGGCGACAGCATGGGCACGCGGGACGAAAAGGACGTGCTGAGCGCATTGCTCGCAACCGACCGGTCACGCGACATCAGCCTGGCGGTGGACGTGCTGGAGCGCCAGGGTTATCGCCAGATCGGGCTGCACGGGCTTTGCTCCGGCGCCTACCATGCGTTCCACGCCGCCTTGCTGGACGCGCGGATCGACACGCTACTGCTGGTGAATTTTCCTGTGTTCCGCTGGCAGAACGTACGCCTGCTGTTGGCGCCGAAACACTACGTGCGGCAGTTGCTCGACATCCCAAGTTGGCGCCGGCTGATGCGGGGCGAGGTCAAGTTGCGCAGTATCGTGGCGGCGCAGGTGGCGCGAATTTGGGAGCGGGTGCAGAACGTGGTGGCGCAGCCGGGGGTGAGCCTGCTGCAAAGCTTCCCGTATCGCGCCATGGCCGCGCTGTCGCAGCGCAACGTACGCACCCTGTTCCTGTTTTCCGCCGGGGACCAGGGTTTGGAGGCGATCAATCAAGCGTTCGGCCGCATGGAGCGGGGCATTGCCATGTTCGACGGCGTGACCTTGCGCATCGTGCCTGGGCTGGATCATGTGCTGACCAGCCGCAGCATGCGAGACACCACGACGGAGTGGATCATCCGCTTCCTCAACGGCGGCGACGATGCACAACCTGGCGTGAGCGATGCGCTGCCGGCTACAGGCCCAGCGCACCGGCGTCCACCAGACGTCGCAGCCTAGCGTCCAGCGGCACGAAGGCGCCGGCCGCCTGGTCATCAAACCAGACCGGGTCGGCGCCGGCGGCGTAACCCTGGCGGGTGAGGCTGACCTTGCTATGCTTGAAGGTTGCGGTGGTGTCGATATGTGCGCACAGCCTGATAAACAGCGGCCTGGCATAGCTCGGCAGGCTGGCATGGATATGCGTTCGCAAGGCCGCCAGGTCGAACCCGCTACCCACCGCCAGCGCGGCCATGCCGGCCTTGCCTTCCGCGCCGGGCACCGCCACGCCGTATGCGACGGCATCGGTCACGCCGGGGCAAGCCAGCAACACGGCGCCCACCTCGGTAGTGGACACGTTCTCACCTTTCCAGCGATAGGTTTCGCCTAACCGGTCGACGAAGCAGTAGAAGCCCGCAGCGTCGCGGCGCATCAGGTCGCCGCTGCGAAACCAGCAATCTCCTTTGGTGACGACGTCGCGCAGCAGCTTGCGTCCCGAGGCGGCAGGGTCGGTGTAGATGCGCGGCTCGCTGCGCAACTGGGACACTGCCTCGCCTGGCTCGTCGGCGGCGCAAATCCGGCACAAGCCGGCTTCGTCACGCAGCGGCTCGCCCGTGTCCGGCTCGCAAGCGATCAATTGCAACGGGAAACGGTGCGCCAGGAAGGGTGGCACGCGGCCGATTGCGCCCGGCTTGCCCTCGCAATTGTAGAGCGACAAAAGCCCTTCGGTGGCTGCGTAGAATTCCAGTATCTGCGGGATGGCGAAGCGCGTCTGGAACGCGTTCCAAACATCGCCGCGCATGCCGTTACCGCAGCCTAGGCGTAGGCTATGCCTTACTGCAGTGCCCGGTGGGGTCGCTTGCAGCAGGTAGCGGCACAGCTCGCCGATATATTGGAAGATGGTGCAGCCAGTCTCGGTCACGTCGTCCCAAAACCGGCTGGCGGAAAAACGCTCGCGGATGACCACGGAGCCGCCCGCCACCAGCATGGCGCCGAGTGCCACCACGCCGCCGGTGCTGTGATACAGCGGCAGGCAATCATACATGCGGTCTTCGGGTTGCGCGTGCATCAGCCCGGCGAACCAGCCGCTCCATTCCAGGATGCGGCTGTGGGTGATGAGGGTGGCTTTGGGCAGCCCCGTGGTGCCGGAGGAATAGATCAGCAACGCGGGGTCGCTTGGCCGCGGCGGCTGGCATTCGGTTTGGGCAAGGGCGGTGGTGCTGAACCCGGCTGGCTGGAACCCGTCGCCATCAATCCTCCATTGCGCGCCATCCTGAGACGGCACCGCGAGTTCGGCGCTGGCGATCACGTGGCGTGCGGCGGCGGCGCGGATGCAATGGGTGAGGGCGTCGGGCTTGAGGTTGGTGTTGAGCAGCGCGACGGCGCAGCCGACTTGGGACAGTCCTAACCAGGTTGCCACGTAGCGCGGGCTGTTGGGCATCAGCAGGCAGACCACGTCGCCGTGGCCGAGCCCCTGGGCCAGCGCCCATCGCCCGACCTGGTTGCTGAGCTTGGCGAGTTCGCTGTAGCTGAGCACCTCGCCGGTTCCGATCAATGCGGGGCAATCCCCCCGTGTTGCGGCCATGTCGCTGACCACCGTGGCCAGGCGAGGGTCTGGCCGTGCGGCAAGGCGCTGGGTGAACGCAATCGCCCGCGCCCAGTCACGCGCAACGTCCTTGCCGGGGCGCATTAGCCGCGCCGCACGTTCCAAAACAGCGACATGCCGGTGAGCGTGTCCTGCAACTCGCGGCGTTGCACGGTGGGTTGGATGAACTCGCCGAGTGGCAGGAACGGCACGTCCTCGAAGGCTTGGCGCTGGATGTCGGCGCAGATGCGCTTTTGCGCCGCCGGGTCGGTTTCGGCCATGAAGGCGCTGTAGAGCGTCTCGAGCTTGGGCGCGGTCGGCCAGCCGAACCAGGCGGCGGCGCCATTGCCGCGCAGGCCCATGCTGGTGGCCGGGCTTGCCATGTCGGCGCCGGTCAGGGTGGTGAAGAACACGCTCCAGCCACCGGCCTTCGGCGCAGCCTTGCTCGCGCGGCGCTGGATGACGCTGCCCCAATCCATCTCCTGCAGGTCCACGTTCAGGCCGCAGCGCTTCAGCATATCGGCCGCAACCGTCGCCATGGCGTTGACGCGCGGGTAGTCGGTGGGGGTCATGACCACGACGGGCTCGCCAGCATAGCCCGCCTGCTGGATGTCGCGGCGGGCCCGCTCTGGGTCTCGCGGGCTGGTGAGGGCGGCCATGCCAGCGTCGCTGGCGAAGGCGCCGCCGGGGGGAATGAAGCCCACGTCGGCGCGCCAGGACCCGCGTGCGTCGCCGCAAACCGCCTCCATATAGTCGGCCTGGTTCAAGGCTGGCAGCAGGGCGCGGCGGATGGCGGCGTTGTCGAACGGCGGAAATAGCTGGTTCATCCGCAGGATGCCGATGTTGCCCGTCACCTCCACCACGCCGACGCGCAATGCCGGGTCGGGGCGGATCAGCGGCAGCAGGTCGAACGAGGGTTGCTCCCACCAGTCGGCCTCGCCGCGCTGCATGGCAGCCGCAGCGGTGGCAACGTCGGGGATGACGGTCCACTCGACCCGGTCGAAATGCACCCGCTTGGGCCCGGCGGTGCAGGAGGGCGTGCCGCTGTCGCGCGGGCGGTAGCCGTCGAAGCGGGCATAGACGGCGCGCGAGCCGACCACGCGCTCGCTCGGCAGGTAGCGGAACGGGCCGCTGCCGACCACCTCGGTCACCTGTTTGAACGGGTCGGTGCTGGCCAGGCGCTCGGGCATGATCGGCAGCATGTTCACGCCCACCTTGCCAAGCGCCAGCGGCAGCAGCGGGAAGGGCGCGCGCAGGCGGAACTGGATGGTTCTGTCGTCGGGTGCGGCGAGTTCGTCGGTGGCGGCCAGCAGCGTCTGCCCAAGCGAGTCGCGCCGTCCCCAGCGCTTGATGCTGGCCACGCAATCGCGCGCCAGCACGGGGGTGCCGTCGTGGAACAGCAAGCCATCGCGCAAGGTGAGGCGCCAGAGCTTGCCGTCGTTTTCGACGGTGGCGCCGCCGACCATCTGCGGCTGAACCTCGTCATTGGCGTCTTGCCCGTAGAGGGTGTCGTACACCATGTAGCCGTGGTTGCGAGTGACGTAGACGGGCGTCCAAACCGGGTCGAGCGCAGTGACGTCGGTCTGTGGGATGAAGCGCAGCACGCGCTCGGAGGCGGCGCCGGCGAGCGCGGGTGCCGCGAGGGCGGCGGCGGAGAGTTGCAGCAGGTTGCGGCGGTGCATGGACGGGCGCCTATTTGCCAGGTCGTAGGGCAGGCTTCACTTTTCCAGTTGTTGCTTGAGCCACTCGATGGCGGTGGATTGCAGCTTCAGGACCTGCTCGGGTGGCACGCCCTCATAGCTGTGGCCGCCCTGGAACGGGACGAACACCGTCTGCACGCCGGATGCGATCAGCTTGGCCGCAAGCGCCTCCGAATCCTGGAACGGCACCAATTCGTCGTGCAGGCCGTGCAGGATGTAGACCGGCGCGCTCTGGGCGGTGACGTACGGCAGCGGAGACATGCTGGCCAGCTCCGCCTCGGTGGGGTTTGGCTTGCCGAACAGAGCGGTGATCGAGCCCATCGAACTGGGTGCTGCCCGGATGGTGATAGGGCCGTATTCGTCAACCACGGCCGCTACCGAGGGCGACTCCGCCGGGTCTAGGTTGGCGGCGTCGCCCGGCTCTCTCGTGTGTAGCACGCCCAGCAATACCGCGAGTTGTCCGCCAGCCGAGTCGCCCATCGCGCCGATCCGGCCGCCTTCAAGACCGAACTCGGCCGCATGGGCTCGCAGGTAGCGCACGGCCAATTGCGCGTCCAGCAACTGGGCCGGCCAATGCGTCTGCGGCTGGTCGGCGCGTGCCAGGCGGTAGTCGATGGTGAACGCCGCCAGGCCGTGTGACGCCACGGCCTTGGCGATATCCGTGTAGTCGCCGCGACTGCCGACATACCAGCCGCCGCCGTGGATGAGCACAACGGCCGCCCGGTGGCGGCTTGGCGTGCTGGGCAGGTAGAGGTCGCCCTTTTCGGCGTCCAGCGGGCCGTAGGATAAGCCGTTGCGGACCTGCACGTTGGGCGCCGCTGCCTGGCCCGGCGCCGCCAGTAGGCCGAGCGAGAGCGCCAAGCCGATTTGCCGGCGCAGCAATGGGGCGATATACGCCATCGGGAACCACCCTCCATTGCGAGATCGGCACATGCGTTTCACTGTCGACCGTCTCGACCACTTCGTGATTAATTGCAAGGATGTCGAGATCACGGCGTCCTGGTACCAGCGCGTGCTTGGGATGGAGCGGGAAGAGTTCGCACCGACTCGGACCGCGCTGAAGTTCGGCGGCCAGAAGATCAACCTGCGTCCGCACGACGCCGACCCCCGCACCTGGGCGAGTGGCGTGGTGACCTCGCCCGGCGCGGTGGACGCCTGCTTCGTGACCGCCGTCGGCCCGGAGGAAGTGGTTGAGCACCTGAATGCCTGCCGCGTCGCCATTGAGGCCGGCCCGGTCGGCAAGGAGGGCGCGCTGGGGCCGATGACCTCGGTGTATTGCCGCGACCCGGATGCCAACCTCATCGAGATCAGCTCCTATCTCGCCGACTAGCTCCCGCAGCGCCGACCCCTACGCGTTCGAGCTCCCGCCCGAGCGCATCGCCCAAGCGCCCGCCCGGCCACGGGATACGGCCCGGCTGCTGCACGTGGGGCAGGGCCTGACGGATCACGTGGTCGGCGATCTGCCGCAGTTGCTCGCGCCGGGCGACCTGCTGGTGGCCAACGACACGCGGGTGATCCCGGCGCAACTCACCGCGCACCGTGGTGCGGCACGGATCGGGCTCACGCTGGACCGTCCGCTGCCGGATGGAAGCTGGCACGCGCTCGCCCGCAACGCCCGCCGCATGCGGCCCGGCGA
>CAXTRX010000136.1:0-1029 GCA_964246785.1 uncultured Acetobacteraceae bacterium
TCACCGCGGTGTGGGGCGACCTGTATCGCAGCCCGTTCACCGGCGGCTTCTTCGTCGTCAACCCCGAGCAGAGCTGGCAGCGGCTGACGGCCTACACCACGACGGGCGAGGCCAAAATCCGGCAGAACTTCAAGGAGATGGTGACCAACCGCTTCGTCGCCGACAGCTTCATGCGCTTCGTGGTGGTCGACAACGGCCGCGACCTGTTCCGTGCGCTGCGTCCCTCCGGCTTGACCGGCGCGCCCCACGAGACGGTCAGTGCCAAGTCGCGCAACTGGACGCTGTTCGACGTCGCCAAGCTGACCCATCCGGGCGTGCAGGTCCTGCCCGGCGAGGCGCCGTCCAAGTGGGACTCGGTGATCACGCAGTGGATCGATTTCACGCCGAAATACAGCGGCCTGAAGGATGGCTTCAAGACCGACTACGCCGAGGTGTTCATCTATGGCTCCCGCACGATGGGCCACAGCGACATGAACGTCGCCTTCACCAAGATGATGAAGACGAACTACATGCTCGACTCAGACTCGGCGCTGCAGGTGTTCAACCACGAGTTCTTCGACGCGCTGACGTCCTACGCCAACGTCATCCTGCCCGGCGTGGCGAAGACCGACCTGGTCGCGTTCTGGGAAAGCCAAAAGAACTACGACAAGCTGTCGTGGGAAGATAAGCTGAACGAGCACGCCTGGTTGATCGACATCGGGCCGATGCTGTCCGAACCGGCCATTCGCTTCGAAGGCATGGCTGGCGAGTGCATCTGGGGCTGCGCCTGCTGGGTCGTGGTTCCCTACGACGAACTGCGTGGCGACAAGCTGCCGCCGCCCAACCGAAAGGTCATCATGGAGCAGGGTATCGCCGCCATGACCAAGACCGTGGTCGCGACGCCTGGTGGCATGGCGCCGACCAAAGAGACCGCCTACGTGATGTCCGAATAGGACAGGCCTATCCAGGCGGGGGGGGCGGGGGGGGGGGGGGGGCGCCCCCCCCCCCCCCCCCCCCCCAAAAAACCGCGCGCAGCCCCCCGGACCCCCC
>CAXTRX010000136.1:1039-7274 GCA_964246785.1 uncultured Acetobacteraceae bacterium
CGCGTTTTCCGCCAAACCGCCCTGCCCCGCGGGGGGGGGGTGGGGGTTGGGGGCCCCCCCCCCCCCGCTACCCTGACGACCATGAAGGATGCAGCGCCATGCCCGATGCCAACCTGGCCAGTGATAGCGTGGACCGGAGGATACCTGCGACCGTCGTCACCGGTTTCCTCGGTTCAGGCAAGACCACGCTGATCAATCGCATCCTGCGCGAGCAGCATGGCCGCAAGCTTGCGGTCATCGTCAACGAATTCGGCGAGATCAGTATCGATGGCCAATTGGTCATCCATGACCAGGACGCCCAGTTGGTCGAGTTCAACAACGGCTGCCTCTGCTGTACGGTGCGCGGCGATCTCATCCAGACGCTGGGACGGCTCCAGGAGCGCGCCGGCCAGCTCGACGGCATCCTGATCGAGACGACGGGCTTGGCCGATCCAGCACCGGTCGCCTCCACGTTCTTCGCGGCCGACGAGGTAAAAGCCGGCATCCGGCTCGACGCGTTCGTGACGGTGGTGGATGCGGTCAACCTCGAGCGTAATCTGACCCAGAGCAACGAGGCGGTCGAGCAAGTCGCGTTCAGCGATGTCGTGCTGATCAATAAGATGGACCTCGTCTCCTCTGAGCAGATGGCGGCGGTCGAACGCCGGGTCCGCGCGCTGAACCCGATGGCGAAGATCTACCATACCGCCAATGCCGAGATCGACCTTGCTGGGATCATCGGCGTCGGCGCCTTCGACCTGGTGCAGAAACTCGAGGTCGATCCTGAGTTCCTTGGCGATCACGAGCACGAGCATGATCCCGCTATCGGCTCGTTTGTGCTGGAGGAGGCCCGGCCGATCGATATCAATCGCCTGATGCTGTGGATGAACGGCATGGCGCAAGAACGTGGAGAGGAGCTCTATCGGACCAAGGGCATCTTCTACGCGCACGGGTTCGAGGAGCGGTTGGTGTTCCAAAGCGTGCGGATGTTGACGACGCTTCGCCGCGACCGCTTGTGGGAAGCCGGCGAGCCAAGGATGACGCAGTTCGTCGTGATCGGGAAAAACATTGCCCGCGAGGAGTTCGCCGCTGGCCTAAGTAGCTGCGTGTTCAAGTGAACCCACCCTTTCCAACATCATCAAGGAGATGATTATGGCCATCGAAATTGGAGAGAAACTGCCGGACGCAACGCTGAAGCAGATGACGTCCGAAGGCATCCACGAGGTTGCTCTCAGCGACATCGTGGCAGGCAAGAAGGTTATCCTGTTCGGCCTCCCAGGGGCCTATACCCCGGTCTGTTCAACCTCGCACTTGCCGGGCTTCATTGCCGAGGCCGAGAAGCTGAAGGCGGAAGGTACTGCCGCAATCGCCTGCATCTCGGTCAACGATCCGTTCGTCATGGGCGCGTGGGGCAATGAGCACGGCGCGGAGGGCAAGGTGCTGATGCTGTGCGATACCGACGCCGCGTTCACCACCAGCATCGGGCTGGACCTTGACCTTGCTCAGTTTGGCTGCGGCATGCGGTCCCAACGCTACTCGATGGTTGTGGAAGACGGCGTGGTGACGGCGCTGAACGTCGAGGCGAGCATTTTCGACCATGGTGCCAGCGCAGCAACAAGCCTGCTCGCCACCGACGCGATGGCCTAGGAACGGCGCCGGTGGGCGGCGTTTCGGAGCAGGCCGCCGGCGAGTCCTCGGATCCGCTCTACCGGGTCCATGTGTTCTGCTGCACCAACCAGCGGCCAGCGACGCACCGGCGTGGCTGCTGCGCCAGCAAGGGCAGCAAAGCGTTATGTGACTACATGTGCCGCCTTGGCATGACGCTCGGCGCCCGCCGCATCCGCATCAATCACGCGGGCTGCATGAACGTGTGCGAACATGGCCCGGTGATGGTGATCTACCCCGATTGTGTCTGGTACAAATACGAGACGCAGGCCGACGTGGAGGAGATCATGCGGCGCCACGTCATCGGCGGTCGGCGCGTGGAACGGCTGGTGGTGAACATCGATCCCGCCACCCTGCACGGGTGACCCCGGGGCTGCGTGTCGAGAACCGGCTTGCGGCGGCGCTGAGCCCCTACCTTCGCGCGCATGCCGGCAACCCCGTCGCCTGGCAGCCGTGGGACGCCGACGCGTTCGCGCTGGCGCAGCGCTTGGACCGACCCATCCTCCTGTCGATCGGCTACGCGGCATGCCATTGGTGCCACGTCATGGCCCGGGAGAGTTTCGCCGACCCGGCCACCGCCGCGGTGATGAACGCCCTGTTCGTCAACATCAAAGTCGACCGAGAGGAGCGCCCTGATCTCGACCGGCTGTTCCTCGGCGCCCTTGCGCGGCTTGGCCGCCCTGCCGGCTGGCCGCTCACGGCTTTTCTGACGCCCACCGGCGAACCGTATTGGGGTGGCGGCTATTTCCCGCCAGAGCCGGCCTATGGGCTGCCCGCCTTCACGGATGTACTGGCGCAGGCGTCCCAATCATACGTGGCTGGGCCGGCTGAGGCCGCACAACGCGGGCGGGAGGCATTTGCGGCCGTGGCGGCATCGTCCCGGGGCAAGGGAACCACGGTGGTCAGCCACGCCCTGCTTGATCGCGTGGCACACGAATTGGCCCGTTCGGTGGACGGGCTTTACGGCGGCTTCGGCATTCACCCGCCAAAATTCCTGCATGCCGGCGGCCACGAACTGCTGCTGCGTGCGGCGGTGCGGACCGGGGAACCTGGCCTGCGGGACGCGGTGGTGGGGTCGCTGCAGGCGATTTGCCGCGGCGGCGTGTACGACCATTTGGGTGGCGGGTTTCATCGTTACGCGGTGGATGACCGCTGGCGCGTGCCGCATTTCGAGAAACTGCTGTGCGACAATGCCCTCATGATCAGCCTGCTGGTCAAGGCATGGCAGGTGACCGGCGCTGACGGCTTCGCCGCCCACGTCGCCGCGGCGGTGGGATGGCTGCTCCGCGAGATGCGGCTTGCCGGGGGCGCGTTTGCAACCAGCCTGTCGGCGGAAGCGGAGGGCGGGGCGGAAGGCGCGTGCTACACCTGGGGCCCGGGCGAGGCCGAGCAGGTGCTTGGCGCCGAGTTCGCGCGTTTCGCCGCCGCCTATGGGCTTTCCAGCGAGGGTCCGTTCGCCGGCCGGGCGGTGATCTACCGGCATGAGAGCACCGACGCGCCCACAGCGTGCGACCTGCTCGACCGGTTGCATCAGGCCCGCACCGCAGCGCGGCCCGCGCCGTTGCGCGACGACAAGGTGCTGGCAGATTGGAACGGCCTTGCGATCACTGCCTTGGCGGAGGCGGGCCTGGCGTTTGGCCGCGCGGACTGGATTGCCGCCGCCCGGACGGCATTTGACACCGTCGCCGTCGCAATGGGCGATGGCGACAGCCTGCGCCACTCCATGTTTGCGGGGCAATTGGGACCGGCGGGGTTCCTCGAGGATTACGCGTGCATGGCGCAGGCGGCTCTGGCGTTGCATGACGCGACCGGCTCTGGTGATGATCGCGCGCGTGCCTGGATCGACCGGCTCGACCGGCTGTTCTGGGACGGTGACGGCGGCGGTTACTACGGGACCGAGGCCGAGGCCGGACTGGTTTTGGCGCGGCAGAACCTGATCGACGAAACGGTGGCGCCTTCCGGCAATGGCACGATGCTGGGCGTGCTGACGAAGCTTGCGGCGTTGACCGGCGCCGGGTCGTACCGGCGGCGGGCAGAACAGATCATACAACGCTTTGGCGACCGGCTGACGCGGGCAAGCGTTGCCGCCGCCACCGCGCTGAACAATGCCGACCTGGACGGGCTGGTGCAGGTCGTCATCGCCGCCGCTCCGGACGAACCCCAAGCCGCAGCGTTTCGCCGCGCTGTCGGATGCCGCTTCATTCCCGACCGGCTGCTGGTGATGGCCGGCCCGAGCGTCGCCGTTCCAGACGGGCACCCCGCGCAGGGCAAGCGCATGATCGATGGCCAGGCGGCGGCGTATGTCTGCGTCGGAACGACTTGCCTGGCGCCGGTCACGGATCCGGCCGCGCTGGGCGATGTGCTCGACCATCTCGTCACGATGGCGCGCCCAGGACTGAGCTAGAGCCTGATCGCTTCAGGTTGAATTGACCTGAAGCGTGAATCAGCCTCTCAAATAGAGAGTTAGAGCAAGTTCGGTTCGCCTACCAGAAGCGAACTTGCTCTAATCCGCGGCGCACCTGACCCAGTCAGGTGTTCTGCAGCGCCTGGTGCGCGTGGATCAAGGCGGCAGCCGCGTCCTCCAATGGGATGCGCCTGGTCATCGCCTGACGCCGAATGGTCTGATACGCCGCTTGCTCGGTCAAATGCTGGTCAGCCATTAGGATAAGCTGGGCGCGGTGGATGTAACGCATGCCCGAGAGCTTGCGGCCTAGCTTCTGCAGCCGCTGTGCCTCGTCCTGCTGCCGGAGCCACAGGCTGCGCGCGATGGCCAATTGGGTGAGCAGTCCGAACGGTCGGATTGGCCGCTCGATCACCGCGTGGGCGCCGATCTCCAACACGAGCTGCAGCGTCGACGGGTTCTCGTAGCCCACGATCCCAATCACCGTCGGTTGCGACCGGTCATGCCGGCCGAACAGGCGGCGCAAGAGTTCGCCGCTGTCATGCTCCACGGCGAGAACAAGCAGGTCGGAGGTGTCGGGAAGCTCCCTGGGCAGCGGCCACGTGGTGGTCGCGATGCAGCCGATACGCCTCAGGTGCTCGACCAGAGCGTCACACTCGGCATCGGGTGGATGCAGCACGCCGACGCGCAGGCCGCGCAGGTCACGGAGGATTTCGATCGCCATTCCCGAAGCGGCCTCCTCCCGGTTGCTAAACCCTCATCGGCAATGTCACGCGGCCGGCCCTTGGCTGCTTGGACCAGGAATCGAAGCGCTGATCGATGCTGTAAGGGTCCGGCTCGACGCGCACGCCCGGGTCCCAGACGATATCAAATTGGCCCTCGCCGTTCAGCTTGGCGACCCGCGGCCAGAGAGCAGTGTGGTTGTTGCTGCTATCCACCCGAACGCGGCCTTGCGGCGCATCGAACTCGAGCGTTCCCAACGCTGCGCGTACCTTTTCAGGCGCGTCCATACCCGTCTGCTCGATGGCGGCTGCGACCAGATGGACCTGGAAATACGCGGCCTCGGCGGCGGCGGTGACGATGGATCCGGCGCCAAAGCGGTGGCGGAAGGCATCCACAAAACTCCTGGCGGCGTCTGTCGGAAGCACGCTGAAGAATGGTGCTGCGGTGATGTGGCCAGCAGCGGCCTGCGGCAGCATCTCCGCCACCTCGGCTTCGCTGGTCGTCAGGCTGGCGATCGGCATCTTGTGGGCGTTGAACCCGGCGGCGCGGTATGCTTCGTAGAAGATCGCCGTCGATCGGCCGACGACCGTGGAGAAGATCACGTCGGGACGCTGGCGTTCGATCTCCCAAATCACGCGCTCGAAGGCTTTGGCATCGGCGGTCAACGGGACGTAGAACTCATCCAGCACCCGGCCGCCCGCCTGGTTGGCGAAATCGGCCATGATGCGGTTGGACTCGTATGGATAGACGTAGTTCGAGCCCACGAAAAGCAGGCGTTTGCCGTAATGTTCGAACAGGTAGTGGGCGAGCGGCAGGGAGTTTTGGTTCGGTGCCGCGCCGGTGTAGATGCAGCTCGGTGAGTATTCGAAGCCCTCGTACAGCGTGGGATAGAGCAGCATTCCCCGATAGGCTTCGACGATCGGCAGAACCGCCTTGCGGGTGCTCGACATGTAACAGCCGAAGATGAGGCGAACCCGATCGTGCGACAGCAGGCGTTCGGCGAGGGTGGCAAACGCCTTGGGCTCAGACTTGGGATCGTAGATTACGAGTTCGATGGGGCGACCCCGGATGCCGCCGGCCGCGTTGATCGTCTCGATCGCCAAAATGGTTGCGTTTAGCTGGGTTGTTTCGACCGACGCAGTCACTCCCGATCGTGAGAACAAGACGCCGAATCGCCAATGAGGCGGCATATCGTCGGATCGGCTCATAATGCGACCATCTGAGTAGCGACGATAGTTAGCCAGTAAAACGAATGCAATTGTTCTATCATCCTTGCCGACACGATTTGGTATACATCCTAGCGTAACAGCGCTAGCATTACGATCGTGGCAGTATGGCAGCCGGAGCAGTCCTGCGCCATTGCGCCACTCCTTGGCGGGCGACTTCGGCTCCCGAAAGGTGTAGGTCTGCGGAGAGAGGCAGCCTAATGGCTCAGTCAAGCGGCTGTTTTGAAGGCGGTCTGAAAGGGCG
>CAXTRX010000137.1:0-7268 GCA_964246785.1 uncultured Acetobacteraceae bacterium
GGATGTGAAGCCCGAATACTCGGCGGTGGCCACAATCAACCAGCCCATCTATCGTGGCGGACGCACCGAGGCCGGCACGCACGCGGCGGAAAACCGGGTTTTCGGCCAGCGTGGCCGCTTGATCGCGACCGAGCAACTCGTCTTTACCAACGTCGTCACCGACTACGTCAACGTAATCCAGGCCGAGCAACTGCTCCAACTGGACGTGAACAACGAGCTGGTGCTGAACAAGCAGTTGCAAGCCACCAACGACCGGTTCCGCGTCGGCGAGATCACCCGGACCGACGTCGCCCAGGCCGAGGCAGCGCTGGCGAGCGCGCGCGCCACCCGCGAGACCGCCGAGGGCAACCTGCAAACCGCCCGCGCAGCCTATCAACGCGACGTGGGCTTCCTACCCGGCAAGCTTGTCGTGCCGCAACCGCTCGCGGTGCCGCTCAAGGATGCGGCTGAAGCCTCTCGGATTGCCGCGGCGAACAACCCGCAGGTGATCTACACCGAGTTTGACGCTGCGGCGTCCAAGGACGCGGTCGATACGGCTTACGCGGCCTTGTTGCCCACGGTCAGTGCGGTCGGCAGCGCCACTTACAGCCGCAACACCACGTTTGTTGATACCAGGAACAAGGGCGTTTCGGCGGTGGTGCAGGTGGTCGTGCCGCTTTATCAGGGCGGTGCCGAGTATGCCGCCGTTCGCCAGGCCCGCCAGCTTGAGGAGCAAGCCCGCAAGACGGTGGACGACACGCGCCGGCAGGTAATCCAGTCGGCACTATCGTCCTTCGAGCAATTGGTCGCGGCGCGTGCAGCCATCGACAGCAGCCGGGCTGCCGTCCGGGCCAATGAAATCGCGCTTGAAGGTACCCAGCGCGAGGCAATCGTCGGCAGCCGCACCACGCTGGACGTGCTGAACGCTGAGCAGACACTGCTGCAGTCGCGCTCGACGCTGGTGACCAATCTGGCAACGCTGATCACGTCTTCCTATGGCGTTGCCTCGGCAATCGGGCGGCTGACCGCCAAAGACCTGCATCTCAACGTGCCGCTCTATGACGACACTGCCTACTATATCGCCGTGCGCGATCGCCTGTTTGGCACGGGCGACTACGCGCTGAGCCAGCCGGGGCGGTGATCGAATGAGCCGTGCTCCGACTTCGTCTGCACCCGCTCCGGAGGAGCCACTGGGGGCGGATCCGTCCATGGAGGACATCCTTGCCTCTATCCGGCGGATACTGAACGAGGACGAGGCCCCAGGTGCCGCGGCCGCGGCGGAGCCATCGGCGCCCGCCGCCCCATCGCCGGTGTCGATGGAAGCTCAAACCACCGCCGCGCCCGTAAGTGACGACGAGGACGTGCTGGTGCTGGACGAGGGTATGCTGGTCTCGCCGCCTGAGCCGTTTGCGCCGGCAACTCCGGCGCCGGAAACCTTCGCTGCAGCCGCTGCATCGCCGCCGTTCGAGCCCAGCCGCCCAGTCGCTGCAACCGCGCCCGTCGTAGCCGCGACGCAGGATGAAGCTTTGCTCGCGCCGGAAAGTGCCGCGGCGGCGGCGTCTTCGGTCAGCTCCTTGTTTCGCACCCTGTCGCACGAGCGCGGTGCGCAGGTCTATCGGGGCGGCCCGACCATCGAGGACTTGGTGCGCGAGGAGATCCGCCCCATGCTCAAGGCCTGGTTGGACGAACAATTGCCACCCATGGTGGAACGCCTGGTGCGCCAGGAAATCGAGCGCGTGGCCGACCGCGCCGGGCTCTAAGCCGCCGGCGTGCGCCCGCCATTGAATACTTTCCGTCCGAAGCTTTAGCATTGCCGGCGGCGAGGCGAGTGACGCCCGGGTTCACCATCTTTGTCCTCGTAACACCAAGCGCGTAACCCATGACGACGATCTCATGCCGGCAATGATTTGGCTGGCCTGCTGGTGCTGAGTGCGGCGCCGCTGGTGGCGCATGCCGAGGGCAACGGCCCAGCCTGCCCGGGCCGGCAGGATCCCGGCATCGGCATTATCACGATGGGCGGCTCTGGCGCCGGCCCCGTGGTCGAGTCGGCAAACCACTCATCCAACGCCTATGCGGTTGGCACTGGTCGCTGGGATGCGCACCGAAGGCGCCTGCAGGGCTTACCCGCGCGCGATTCGCTCAACGTGCCCACGCCTGGCAGGTGCTTGACGACGACAGTGGTGGCGCAGGCTAACCCCAAAAGCCTCGGCTGGCCCGGCCAAGCTTACTATCACGGGCGCTTCTACTCTCGGCGCCAAGGTTCTAGCATCCGTCACGATGTTAGATAAGACCTTTGATCCAGCCCCGACCGAGTCCTCGCTCTACGCGGCTTGGGAGCGCAACAACGCGTTTGCGGCCAATCCGAGCAGCAACGCTGTCCCTTTCACCATTATGATCCCGCCGCCGAATGTGACCGGCAGCCTGCATGTCGGCCATGCCCTCACCAACACCGTGCAGGACGTGCTGATGCGTTGGCGCCGCATGCAAAGGCGGGATGCGCTGTGGCAGCCGGGCACCGACCACGCCGGCATCGCCACTCAGATGGTGGTCGAACGCCAATTGGCGGCGGAGGGGCTAAGCCGGCAGGCACTTGGGCGTGAGGCGTTCACCGCACGGGTTTGGGATTGGAAGGCCGCGTCGGGTGGCGCAATCACCGGGCAACTGCGCCGGCTGGGTTCCTCGCTCGATTGGCAGCGCGAGCGTTTCACCATGGATGCCGGCCTGTCCGAGGCCGTCCGGCAGGTGTTTGTCACGCTGTATCGCCAAGGGCTGATCTATCGCGATCGCCGCCTGGTCAATTGGGATCCCAAGTTCCAGTCGGCGGTATCCGACCTCGAAGTGGAAAGCCGCGAGGTCCGTGGCAGCTTGTGGCACATCCGCTACCCGGTGGAGGACACCAGCCAGTGGATTACCGTTGCCACCACCCGCCCGGAGACCATGCTGGGCGATACGGCCGTGGCGGTGCATCCAACGGACGCGCGCTATCGTGACTTGGTCGGGCATCTCGCCGTCCTGCCCCTCACCGGCCGGCGCGTGCCCATTATCGCCGATCCGTATTCCGACCCGGAAAAGGGGACAGGCGCGGTAAAGATCACGCCGGCGCATGATTTCAACGACTTCGCCGTCGGGCGCCGGCATGACTTGCCGATGCCAACCGTGCTCGACCGCGAAGGCCGGGTCACGTTGGCCGAGGTCGAATTGGTCGCTCTGCCCGGCCTGTCCGACCCGGCCTGGACCCAGTCGCTTGCAGGGCAAGACCGGTTCACCGCCCGCAAGCGGATCGTAGCTGAGTTGGAGCGGCTCGACTTGCTGGTCCGCGTCAAGTCCCACATCCACCAGGTCCCGCATGGCGACCGGTCAGAGGTGCCGATCGAGCCGCGGCTTACCACTCAATGGTATGCCGATGCCAAAACATTGGCTGCCCCTGCGATCGCCGCGGTGGAAACGGGCCGCACGGTGTTCATGCCGCGCCAGTGGGAGAACACCTTTTTCGCCTGGATGCGCGAGATCGAGCCCTGGTGCATAAGCCGCCAACTCTGGTGGGGACATCGCATCCCCGCCTGGTATGGCCCGGACGGGTCTGTGTTCGTGGCGCAAAGCGAGCCGGAAGCGCGCGATCTGGCCCGCGAGCAATATGGCCGCGACGAGCCGCTGCAGCAGGACGAGGATGTGCTGGACACCTGGTTCTCCTCCGCATTGTGGCCGTTCTCCACGCTTGGCTGGCCGGCGGACACGCCGGAGGTGGCGCGTTACTACCCTGGCGACGTACTGGTCACCGGGTTCGACATCATATTCTTCTGGGTGGCGCGGATGATGATGATGGGTTTGCACTTCATGGACGACGTGCCGTTTCGCACAGTGTTCATCCATGGCCTGGTGCGCGACGAACGCGGCCAGAAGATGAGCAAATCCAAGGGCAATGTGATCGACCCGCTGGCGATGGTCGACCAGTACGGGGCCGATGCGCTGCGCTTTGCCATCTGTGCGTTGACCGGGCCAGGCAGGGACGTGAAGTTGGGCCCGGCGCGGGTCGAGGAGCATCGCCGGTTCGTCACCAAGCTTTGGAACGCAGCCCGTCTATGCGAAATGAACGCCGTCTGCCCCGACCCGGCGTTCGACCCGGAGCAGGCGCAGGGCGTGCTCGCGCGCTGGGTCCTGGACGCTGCCGATACGGCGTTGGCCGCTGCCACGGCGGCGCTCGAAGCGTTCCGTTTCGACGAGTATGCCGCCGCTTGCTACCAGTTCACCTGGCACACCTTCTGCGACTGGTTCCTGGAGTTCGCCAAGCCCTCATTTGCCGCCGACGCCGAGTTGCGAGCCGCGGCCGCCCATGTGCTCGGGCTGATGTTGCGGATGCTGCATCCGGTGATGCCGTTTGTGACCTCCGTGCTATGGGGCGAGTTCGGCTTCGGCGAGGCTGCGGAATTGATCCGTGCCCCGTGGCCGGAGCCCGGCCGGATTGCGGACGCCGCCGCGGCCAGAGCGGACGTCGAGTGGCTGGTGCGGCTGGTGAGCGAGGTGCGAACGGTCCGCTCCGAGATGAACGTGCCGCCGGCCGTGCTGGCTCCCGTGCTGCTTCGCGATGCCTCGCCCGCCACGATGCAACGCGCGGCGCAATGGTCGGAGGTGCTTGGCCGGATGGCGCGGGCGAGCCAAGTCACCGCGCTGGTCGGCGAACCGCCGCGACATTGCGCGCAAATGCCTTTGGACGAAGCGACCATCGTGCTGCCGCTGGAGGGACTGATCGACCTTGATGCCGAGCGGCAGCGGCTGGAAAAGGACCTGACGAGGGCGCGCGCCGAAGCGGCCAAGGCGGCTGCGAAGCTTGGCAACGCCGAGTTTGTGGCTCGCGCCAAGCCGGAGGTGGTGGAAGAAAACCGCGCTCGCCTCGTCGGGTTTGAAGCGGACATCAAGCGCCTGCAGGCCGCACTGGCTCGCCTCGCCTAAGCGGTTCAGAGGTGCTGATGATCCGCTCGACCCGTTTTAAGTCAAGTGCCCGCCGGGAGCGGGCGTCGAAACGGATCCGGCCATTGTTTTAGCAAGCAGTTTCATCGGCCCATCTGAAGCCAAGCGGGCTGATACTGGTCTAGCCATCGATGTCGGCCGGCGTGTATGCGAGTGCCAGAGCGCCCCAGTGCCGGCCACGAACCTCGATCGGGGCAGAGGCGAGTTTGATTTTGACATACACGCCGCCCTGCATCGGCCGGCGGTAACTTTGCAGCATGAATGGCCTGTGATTGCGGCAGGCGCGCACGATCGGCCGTTCCTGGTAAATCCGCCGGTTGCGGCAGAACACCCGGTTCCATTCCGGATCGCTGGATGGCGGCTGCGAAAGGGCGGCGGAATGCGTCGGCACATAGCCATTGCGGTCGATGGCAATGCAGAAGATATATCTGCTGTTGCTGCCGTTCACCTCCTCCAGCATGGCGCGCAGCACCCGGTCGGTCATGTCGGTGAAGCGGGTTAGATGCTGCGGCGGGTCGCTGCCTGCCACTGGCTGGTAAGTTTCATCAAACAAATCGTCCAGGCTGATCCGGCCCGACGCCAACTCGGCTTCGAACGCAGCTTCCACGCGCCAGGCCTCCTGCTGGACTCGGGTGAAGAAAGGCGTGTCGTCGGTCTCTATGCCTTCGTTGGCGGCGGCGGCGGCGATATCCTCCGAGGCGGTCAGCAGGTCAAGTATCGTGTCCCGGGCGCGGCGCAGGTCGATGTTGGACCGCTGCATGTCGCCCGACATGATTTCGACCGAGTCGCTAACCCGTTCGCACTGATGGCTGATCATATGCGTCCGCTCGGCGATATGGTCGGTCATGCCATTGATTTCGGCCATCCGTGAGCGATTGTTGCCCACCATCTGAAGCACGTTGGAGCCTTGCTGGCTCACCTGCTCCGCTTTGGCCGTGCTCTGATGCGCACGGCTGATGAGCGCATGGGCGCTTGACCGTACTGTCGCCACAGTGGCCCGGATCGCCTCAGTCGCAGCCGCGGTGTTGAGTGCAAGCAACTTGACTTCTGACGCGACGACCGCAAAGCCGCGGCCAGCGTCACCCGCCCGGGCCGCTTCGATGGTCGCGTTCAGCGCCAGCAGCTTGGTTTGCGCAGCAACGGTCGCGATCTGCCGGGCTGCCTTGTCGATTGATCCAAGCGCCTGTTCCAGCAGGGCTCCATCCTCACCCATCGCTGACAGCACGTTTGCAAGCGAGACAATCTCTCCGACCGCACCCTCAAGCGAGCCATAGCAATCGTCCATGTCCGACCGGGCGCCGCGCGCATGTTGGCGTGTTTGTTCCGACGCGACGGCGACGCTGGCATTGTCGGCGGCAACCTCGGAGACAGCGGAGCGCAGATGGCCGATCCGATCCGCCTGCGACGTGACACGGCTCGACACATCGTCGACAAACCCGGCCACATCGGCCACACTCAGGCTTAGCAAGCCGCTCTGATGCGTCAGGCGGTTCAGCAGAGGCTCTAGTTTGTGTGCGTTAGCCATGCCGCTTCCTAAGGACGCTCTGAGAGTTGTAACACTCATTGGTTAAGAGCTGCTTAATCAGTCTTGGGCGTAAGCTGCTCAATCCGGTTGAGCGTGGAGTATGCGTGTTGCTCGTCCGCCCCGACCGGCCGATAAACGGCCCCCGGCTTGCAGCCGGTAGCATAAAGGGAGTGACGAGTTGCTGACCAAACGCTGGGACAAGTCCCGCCTGCCGTCGCGCCATGTGACAGTGGGGCCAGACCGGGCGCCGCACCGCTCGTATTACTATGCGATGGGGCTCAACGAGGACGCGATCAACCAGCCATTCATCGGTGTCGCAACCTGCTGGAACGAGGCGGCACCCTGCAACATCGCGCTCTCCCGGCAGGCCCAGTCGGTCAAGCGGGGGGTGATCGAAGCAGGCGGCACGCCACGCGAGTTCACCACCATCACCGTCACCGACGGCATTGCCATGGGCCATCAGGGCATGAAGTCCTCCCTGGTGTCGCGCGACTGCATTGCCGACTCCGTGGAGCTCACCGTGCGGGGCCATTGCTACGACGCGCTGGTTGGGCTCGCCGGGTGCGACAAGTCGCTGCCGGGCATGATGATGGCGATGCTGCGGCTCAACGTGCCGTCCGTGTTCATGTATGGCGGCTCGATCCTGCCTGGCACGTTCCAGGGGCGGGACGTGACGGTGGTGGACGTGTTCGAGGCAGTCGGCCAGCACGCTGCTGGCCGCATGAGCGACGAGGAGTTGCACGAGCTGGAATGCGTCGCCTGCCCTTCGGCCGGGGCCTGCGGCGGCCAATTCACCGCC
>CAXTRX010000138.1:0-7261 GCA_964246785.1 uncultured Acetobacteraceae bacterium
TTCCTGCTGATCTTCTATCACGTCGGCATGGCCTTCGTGACCTGGGATTGGCACATCAAGACCGCCCATCCTTCCACGACGATCGAGCCGCTGATGCGCCTGCTCAACCCGTGGCGCCTCAGCCTGCTCTTCTTTGTCTCCGGCGCCGCCACGCGCTACATGGCGGCGCGCATCCCACCCGGGCGCCTGGCCGCGCTGCGATGGAAACGCCTGGGCATCCCGCTGCTCTTCGGCATGCTCGTCATCGTGCCACCGCAATCCTACGTCCAGGTCAGCGAACACGGCTATCACCTGACCTGGTGGGCCTTCTACAGCCGCTATCTGACCGCCTATCACGGCTTTTGCGACGCCCATGGCTGCCTGATCCTGCCCACCTGGAACCATCTGTGGTTCGTTGGCTATCTGCTGGTCTATACCTCCGTGCTGCTAGCGGCACTTGCCTGCGACCTGCGCCTGCCGCCCCGCATCGGCCGCGCGGGCGTAAACCTCACCAGGCGACATGCGGCGGAGCCGGCGGAGATACCAGCGCGCGTTCATTCGATTGGCAGCGTGATCGGGGAATGCAGCGGCGTGGCGAACGGCAGCGATAGCAGCACGGGCATGCCAAGCAGCCGTTCTGCGCCGTCCTCGGTCACCACCGTGTTGCTGGTGACAATGGCCAGCACCAGCACGCCGCCGCCCGAGAGCAGGCCAAGCAGGATGCCGGCGGCGATGAACAGCAGCTTTTTCGGCTTGGCTGGCGCGTCCGGCGATTGCGCGGGCGCCACCTGCACCACGCTCACCTGGCGCGCCTGATCCATCAGCTCCTGCATGTGCGCCTCGCCGTAGCGGGTCTGCGTGAGGTGCAGCGTTTCGGTAAGGGATGCGATGCGGGTGTCGAGGGTGCGGAGCTGCAGGTCGGCCGCCTCCAGGCGTTGCAGCTCGGCGTTGAGCGAGCCCACATAGCTCAGGTAACGCGCCTGCTCGGCTTCCAAGGGAGCCAATTGCGCTCGGTCCATCACCACTTCGCCGTCGATCTGCTGCGCCACCGCGGACGGCGTCGTGGTGACATTGACGCGGTCTCGCAGCCCATTGGAGCGATGTTCCATAGTGGCGATTTGCTCGCGCACGCCCTGCAGCTCGGGATAGCCGGAGCCGAAATGGGCGGCCATCTTGGCTTCGGCCGCCCGCAAATCCACCAGGGTTTGTTGCGCATGCACCAACTCGTCGCTGGGGACGCTGTTGGTGGTGTGGGTGGTGCGTGCGGCGAGTTCGCGACCTTCGGTAAAGGACTGCAGGCGGGCGCGCATGGTGGCGGCCAGGTCGACCACGCTTTGCAGATGCCCCTCGGCGGTCACGCGTTGGCTGATCAACGCCGAACGTTGCGCATTGATATCGTAGATGCGGCTACCGAGCTTGATCCGGGTGCGTTCCGCCTCGAGCCGGGCGATCTCGGCGACGTCTTGATTGACCGCATCGGCGTAGCTTCCTGAGCGGCTGCCGGCAAACACCTGCGCGTGGGTATCGATATAGGTGCTGACCAGCGTGTTCAGGATGTACTGGGCTTTGACTGGACTGCTACCGGCGAAGCTTACGCTGATGACGTTGGACAGCTTGACGGGTTGGACGGTGAGGTCCTTGCTGAACTTGTCGATGGCGGCGTCGTCGATGGTGCCAAACCAGGGCGGATCGTTCAGCAGGCCGGGGTAGATTTCGGCGAGCCCGATCGCCTTGATGGCGGCCTTGATCACCGGGCGGCTGGTCAGCAGTTCGATTTCGGAGTTGATGCCCTCCTGCTTGGTGGAGGTTGGTGCAGTCAGTGCGCTGCCGGCCCCATCGTCGGCCAAGTATTCGTGGCCGGTTTTCACCAACAAGTCGCTCTGCGCCTCGTATTTGGACGGCAGGATGAGCAGCAGCAGCATCGCCAACAGCGGCGGCACGAGCAACGCAGCGAACACGCGGTATTTATAGCGCAGTGCGATGGCCAGCATTTCCGCCAGTCCCATTCCCGGCGTCAGGCCGAGGCGTGGGAGGAAGGGCGCTTGCTCGGCGCCGCGAGCCTGGGCGGCCATCATAGCATTCTCTGCAGCAGCTTGGGGATTTGCCGCTGCCGTTTGTTCAGCACGGCACCCATGGTGATGGCGCCCACTTGGTCGAGGATGTCGCGGGCGCGGCGGATATCGGATAGCTTGGTGCGTTCGGCTTGCACCACCAGCAGCGTGCCGTCTGCGGCCGAGGCAAGTACGGCGGTGTCGCGCGCCTCCAGCACGGGGGGGCAATCCACGATCGTGAGCGTGTATTCGGACCGCAGCCAGCCATACAATTTTCGCACGTTTTCGACGCGCGGGGCGGTGCGGGTAGGCCCGCTCAGGCCGCCGAGTGCCACCTCCGCCGCATTGATGCGGCCGCGACGCAGCACCGGCACTTCCGCGCGCTCGAACGCATCCAGCAGCGGGACGGGAGCGGGAAAGCCGGGTTCGGGCGGGCAACCGTCGAGCAGGGCGACCCGGCACCACGCGGCGCGGGCGGCGGCGGCGGCAAGCTCGCGGGCGACGGTGGTGGTGCCCTCGCCGTGCTGGACCGAGGTGACATGCAGCACCACGGCGCGCTGGTCGTCCATCATCATGGACACGACCGCCAGCAGCGAGCCGAGTTCCGGCCGCACCGTTTCGTGCTGGCAGGTTGCAATGGTCATGTCCATAATCAGGCGCTCTTTACGATGGTGTCACCAGCAGATGCCTTCGTAATGCGGGCTGCCAGCCAGTGCGGTGGCGCCGGATGCGAGGTCCAGCACGCGATGGTTCGGGCGGGTGCGCTTGGCGAGGCCGCCGAAAGCGCTGCCGTTGTGGCCTACCACAACCGTGTCGCCATGGTCGAGCGCCTCCTCCAGCGAGTCGACCAGCAGGCTGCCGACATGGGGCAGGGCGGTGAGGATGAACTGGCGGTTGCGGCCCATGATGTCGTCATAGGCGAAGTTCGGGTCATAGATGCGCAGTTCGAAGCCTTTGCCGATCAGGCGCTCGGCGAGTTCCACCAAGGCGCTATCACGCAGGTCGTCGGTGCCAGGCTTGAAGGTCAGCCCTAATAGCGCGACCCGCCGGCTTCCCAATGCGGAGACCTTGTCCACGGCGCGGGCGACGTGGGCGTCGTTTGACGGCAATAGCGATTGCAGCACATCCGCCCTCACGTTGAGGCCTTGGGCGTGAGCGCATAGCGCCTTGACGTCCTTGGGCAGGCAAGACCCCCCGAAGGCGAAGCCGGGCCGCATGTATGCTTTGGAAATGTTGAGCTTGGTGTCTGCACACAGGATGTCCATCACCTTGCGGCCGTCGATGCCAGACTCTTTGCAGATCGCACCGACCTCGTTGGCGAAGGCGATCTTTAGCGCGTGGAAGGCATTGTTGGTGAACTTGATGGCTTCGGCCGTACGGAAGTCGCAGGGGAACACGGCGCCCCCATTGTGTTCGTTGAGTTCACGCAGGATCGCCAGGGTGGTGTCGTCGCTCGAGCCCAGGACGACGGTGGCAGGGCGGTTGAAATCGTCCACGCCCTGTCCCTCGCGGAGGAACTCGGGCATGTAGCCAAGGCCAAAGCCTTCGCCTGCCTTCATGCCGGACATGCGTTCCAGCATTGGTTGCACCACCAGGTCCATCGTGCCGGGCAGCACGGTCGAGCGGATCACGACAGTGCGGCGCCGGCCGTCGTTGGCGCCGGCAATGCGGCGGCCCAGGTCTTCGGCCACGCCGACGATATAGCTTAGGTCGAGCCTGTTATTGGCAAGACCGGGGGTGCCGACGCAAACAAACAGTACGTCGCTGGCGGCGAACGCGTCTGCGGCGTTGGTGGTGGCGCGCAGCCGGCCGCTGGCGACGCCCTCGGCGATCAAGCCGGCCAGGCCTGGTTCGGCCAGCGGGGAGCGGCCGGCGTTGAGCGTGGCAACCTTGGCCGGGTTGATATCCACGGCCGTAATCGTGTGCCCCGCTGCGGACATGCAGCCCGCAACCACCGCGCCGACGTAGCCGATTCCGTAGATCGCGATGTCCATGGCGTTTTGTCCTAGACGGATTTGCGGGAAGGCGCTGCGCGCAAGGCGGCGGCGATGGCGGCCAAGGCGGGCTTGGGACGGAACTGGTCGTCGAACGGCAGCGGGCGGGCAGGCTGGCCATCAGCGCGCCGGTAGCTCGGGTCACTGGCCGGGTTGAGCCAGGTGTAACGATCCGACAGGCCCCAGAGGACGAGCTGGGCCACCGCAGGCTCGTCGAGCGCCGCATCGAGAAAGGTTTTGTACATCGCGGCGACGGCAGTGTCGCGCTGCTCAATCGTGCCGGTCATCGGGATGTCGGACACGTCCAGTTCGGTGATGAGGATGCGCAGGCCGCGCGCAGCGATGGTGTGCAGAAAGCGGCGGTAGATTGCCTCGTTGAAGCGGGAGCCGTCGAGTTTGATGTGCGACTGCAGGCCGACCGCGGTGATGGGCGCACTGCTTCGCTGCAGACGGTCAAGCAGATGCTGCAGGGCGTCGCGCCGGCTGCCGTCAAACTCATTGTCCATTTCTAAATGGGTGTCGTTGTAGGTCAGCAGTGCGCCCTGGTTCGCGGCGGCGGCGGCGTGAAAGGCGGCTGCGATGAAGTCGGGGCCCAACTTTTGGGCGAGCGTGGAGCGCCGCATGCCGTTCGGATCGCCGTTGCTGACGTCGATCTCCTCGTTCACCACATTCCAGCTAAACACCTGGCCGTTGTAGTGTTGGACCATGCTGGTAATGTGCTGAGTGGCGCCGCCTTGGGCGTCCGCGGCATTGGCCATGGTGAACCAGGTGGGCAGGTTTTCATACCAGAGCAAGTGCGCGCCAGTCAGCCGCATGCCGTGCTGGCGGGCGAAGGCGGCGTTCGGGTCTTCCCAGACCGGGTCGGTTGAGCCGCGCGGCCCAGAGGTGCGGCGCCAGCCCAGGTTAGGGGCGAACAGGTCACAGTGCGTCGTGACCAATTCGGCATAAGCCGGAGGAGCCGTGGTGATCGGGACGTCGCTGTCGGTGCCAAAGCGCAGGCCAGCACGAGCAGCGAGATCCTTCAGCCGTAGCGTCTCAGCACTGCACGCGGGATACGCTGCGGCAGCACCGGCAGCAGCGATCAAGGCGCGGCGCGAGAGGGTGCGGCCCGGCGTCAAAACGCGTTACCACGGTCGAACAGGATACGAATGGGAGTCAGCACCAGAATCTTGAGGTCAAATAGGAAACACCTATGCTCGATGTAAAACAGATCATACTCGATCCGGCGGCGGAGTTGCTCGACCGTTTCGGTCGCCCCGCGGTGGCCATTCACTTGCGCCCAGCCGGTGATGCCGGGCCTGACACGGTGACGCTTGGCGTAATCGGCGACGAGGTCCTCGCAAAGCTGGCCCTGCGTGCGCATCGCCATGGGATGCGGGCGAGGGCCGACCAGCGACATCGAGCCGTTCAGGACATTGAAGAGCTGCGGCAGCTCGTCCAGGCTGGTGTTGCGCAAGAAGTTGCCGATGCGGGTAATGCGGCTGTCGCAGCGCTGGGTCTGCACGCGCCCGTCGTTGGCGCTTGGATCGGGCGCCCAAGTCATGGTGCGGAACTTGAAGACGGTGAATTCGCAATGACCCAGCCCATGGCGGCGCTGGCGGAATATTACCGGTCCAGGACTGTCGAGCCGGATGGCGGCTGCAATGGCCAGCAGCAAGGGCAGCAGCAGAACAATGCTCAGCGCCGCCGTGATCTGGTCGAATGCGGCCTTGAGCTTGAGGGCGGCGGGCCGTTCAATCGGGCTCGCCTTGGCAGCGGGAGACCCAGTGCGGAAGGCGACGCTATCCGGTTCCATACGGAAGCGGCGGATGGTCCCGTGCAGCCGGGGCCGCCATAGGATGCGCGAGCGCGGGGCGGCGGGGCCAAAAGCGTCGGTTGTCATGGCGTCTGAATCAGGCGCAACTTGCGTCGGCTGACCGTCGGCTGAGGGGTAATCCGTCGTCCCATGACCCACCTAACGAAACCGTGAACAGTGCAGTTGGGGGATACGATCGTATGGAAACGTCGTCAAGTGGAAACGATTCAGTTACGAATGATTAGAATACGGGCACGTCAACCTGGCGTGGCGGCAGGCGTTAATTCCGCGCTGGGGGAGCTGCCTGATTATGCCACGCTATCTCGTCACCGGTGGATGCGGCTTTATCGGGTCGCACCTCGCTGAAGCGCTGCTGGCTGCGGGCCATGACGTCGTCGTGCTGGACGACCTATCGACCGGAACGCCCGATAATCTTCCCGCGGCGGCTTCGCTGCTTCAAGGCGACGTAGCGGACCCGGCGCTCGCGAGCGAGGCGGTGCGGGGCGTGGCCGGCTGCTTCCATCTGGCGGCGGTCGCGTCGGTCGAACGCTGCAGCAACGATCTGCTAGGCACCCATCGGACCAATCTTGGCGGCACGCTCGCCTTGCTGGACGCATTGGCCAGGTGCGGCCCGGTCCCCTTCGTCTATGCTTCATCGGCTGCAGTCTATGGCGATGCGGCGGAGGTGCCGGTGAGCGAGGCAGCGCCGACGCGGCCGCAGTCTGCCTATGGCGCCGACAAGCGGGCGGGCGAGCTGCATGCCGCGGTGGCCAGCCACACCCACGGCATCCCCACCACGGGTTTGCGCTTCTTCAATGTGTACGGTCCGCGGCAGCGCTGGGATTCACCCTATTCGGGCGTGGTTTCGGTCTTTGCCCAACGTATTGGCGCGGGTTTGCCGGTGACGATATTCGGCGACGGCGAGCAGACGCGTGATTTGGTGGAAGTGGCAGACGTGGTGGCCGCGTTGCTGCAGGCGATGGCGCGGCCGAGCCTGGCGGCGCCCGTGTTCAACGTGTGCACGGGCCGGGGCGTATCGGTGCTTGGTTTGGCGGCGGAACTCGGCCGCGTATTGGGACGGGCGCCGGAGCTTGCGTTTGGGCCCGCCCGAGTAGGGGATATCCGGCGCTCGGTGGGCGACCCGGCGCTCGGGCGGGCGGCGCTGGCGCTGCGGGAGGCGACGCCGCTGGCGATGGGGCTGCAACGTTTGCTGAGGCGCGGGAGCTAGAGCGTGACCGGATCGAGCGAACACGACGCCGGCTTGCTGGAACGCTCCGATGACTGTCAAAGCCTGAAGGGCCCGTGATAGTCCGACACGACTCGTCTTGTTCACGGGGGCGTATCTGCAACGGCTCCGGAGCATTTGGTGGGTGATGTTGGGTTCGAACCAACGACCCGCTGATTAAGAGTCAGCTGCTCTACCAACTGAGCTAATCACCCGC
>CAXTRX010000139.1:0-7181 GCA_964246785.1 uncultured Acetobacteraceae bacterium
GTTTAAGATCACCCGTCTGGACGGCACGAGTGAGATCGATCTCGACCGCAATGATGGCTATTTCGAGGGTCCGAAAGGGCATCCAGCCCTGGCTCACATCGTGATCCGCCAGGTCGCCGACGGGAGCGCGGAACTCGCCCAATTGCTCACCGGCCAAGCCGACTGGATTTGGCAGTTCGACCCCAGCGAGATCGAGACGATCACCCGCATGCCAACGCTGCAGGTGGTGCGGGCCGAGAGCATGCGGATCGGCTACCTCCAATTCGACGCCGCCGGACGCTCGGGCGCCTCCAACCCGCTGACCCAGCTCGGTGTCCGCCAGGCCATTGCTCACGCCATCGACCGCATTACCATCGCCCGCCAGATCGTAGGCGGTGGCAGCCGCGTGCTGGACGCCGCCTGCTTCCCCACCCAGTTCGGCTGCGATCAGGCCGCCGTGACCCATTATGACTACGACCCGGTGATGGCCAAGAAACTGCTCGCCGAGGCCGGCTATCCCGATGGCTTTGACACCGAGATCATGACCGACGTGTTGCCACAATACAGCGGGGCGGTGCAGAACTATTTGAAGGTGGTGGGCATCAACGCCCATGTCGTCCAACAGCCGGCCGTTGCAGCCGCGCAGCGGCGAGAAGCCGGTGGCAACCCGCTGAGTATGGGCAGTTGGGGAAGCTTTTCCGTCAACGATATGTCAGCAATCCTGCCAATATTTTTCAGCGGCGGCGCTGGTGACTACAGCCGGGATGCGACGCTTGAGTCTCTTGTTAAGCTCGGCGGCGCCACGACCGACCTGGATGAACGGCGCAAAGACTATACCCAGGCGCTCCGCCGTATCTCTGACCAGATGTATTGGCTGCCGCTCAATACCTTTGTGACAACCTATGGGTTCTCCCGTCAATTAAGCTTCAAGGCTTATCAAGACGAAATCCCGCGGTTCTTTCTCAGTAGCTGGAAATAGCCCTTCCGTTTGCACGGCTTTGCGGCATATTCCCGCGACAATCCGACCGCTGCAAGCGGCGACAAGGGGGACTATCGTCGTGGATCTCGAAACCCGCACTCTTCGCCGCGTCACGACGCGGCTGATCCCATTTCTCGTGCTCTGTTATTTTGTCGCCTATCTCGACCGGGTAAACGTCGGCTTCGCCAAGCTCTCCATGAGCCACGATATCGGCCTCTCCGAAACGGCGTTCGGCTTCGGCGCCGGCATTTTCTTCCTGGCCTACTTCGTGTTCGAGGTGCCTTCGAACCTGATGCTGGAGCGCTTCGGCGCCCGCAAATGGATCGCCCGCATCATGTTTACCTGGGGCCTGCTGTCCGGCGCCATGGCGTTCGTCGCCGGCGAGACCAGCTTCGATGTCGTCCGCGTCCTGCTCGGGTTTGCCGAAGCCGGCTTCTTTCCCGGCATCATATTCTTCCTCACCCTCTGGTTCCCGGCTGCCCAACGCGCCCGCATCATCGGCATGTTCATGGCCGCCATCCCGCTCTCCTCCGTCATCGGATCCCCCGTTTCTGGCGCGCTCTTGGGCCTGGACGGCGTGCTGGGCCTGCATGGCTGGCAGTGGCTCTATATCCTGGAGGCAGCGCCTGCCCTGGTGCTCTCGGTCGTGGTGTTCACCTATCTGACCGACAAGCCCGCCGATGCGCATTGGCTCGCCGACGACGAGCGGCAATGGCTGATGGACCGCCTCGCTTCGGAGCGCCGCCAGCGCGAGGCGCAGCACAGCCCTAGCGTCTTGCAGACCCTGCTCGACCCCAAGATCCTCGCCGTCGCCCTGGTCTATTTCGGCGCCAACGCCACCAACTACGGGCTCAGCTTCTTCCTGCCCACCATCATCAAGGGCTTTGGCGTCAGCAACCTGGCAACCGGGTTCATCACCGCCATCCCCTACGTCGTGGGCGTGGTCGGAATGATCTGGTGGGGCCGCCGGTCCGACCGCAAGCAGGAGCGCAAGGGGCATGCCGCCTTCGCGCTGTTCATCGCCGGGGCCGGCATCGGCCTGTCCACCCTGCTGTCCGACCCCACGCTCAAAATGATCAGCCTTGCAGTGGCAGGCTTCGGCATCTTCTCCTGCCTGCCCGTCATCTGGACCTTGCCAACCGCCTACCTGTCCGGCGCCGCTGCTGCCGGGGGCATCGCGGCCGTGAACGCTCTGGGCAACTTGGCTGGCTTTTTCGGCCCAGCCATCATGGGCTATGTGCGCGACCGGACGGGGAGCTTCAGTGGCGGCCTCTGGGTGCTGGCCTGCGCCGGGTTCATCGCTTGCGCCGTGGTGCTGACCCTGCGGCACAATTCACAGCTCGAGCGCGCGCCCCAGCCCGATCCCCTGCTGGCCGAGTAAGGCACCCGCCTTGGCAACCAAACCTTAACCAGTCAGGCGCAAGCTTGGTCCCATCAGCGACGGCGAGTGGCCGCCTCGCTCATGGGAGAAGCCTGCGATGCCTGGAGGGATGCCTGGGTCAGCGTTTGAACTGCCACGGGCAATCACCGGGCTCGGGCTGGAGGTGGCGGCACCGTCGGCCATACCAAGCCCTGAGCCGCCGCGGCACTATCAGTTCGACCGCCTCACCAGGTTGGGGCGCGGCGCGGCCAAGCCGGTGTTTGCCGTGGTGCACAGCAACGGCGCCTTCTTCCCGCTTGGCCAGGCGCTTGGTGCCACGCATCGCTTTCTGGCGCTCCAGGCGGCCGACCGGCGCAGCGGCGGCAGCCTGCCGGACACGGTGGAGGACATCGCCGCCGGCTACGTCCGCCAACTGCTCAACGAGGAGCCGAGCGGCCCCTATGTGCTGCTTGGCTGGTGCCATGCCGGTAACGTCGCCTATGAGGCCGCCCAGCAGCTCCAAGGTCTGGGCCATGCCGTGGCCGGCCTTGTTCTGGTCGACACCTGGAACCCTGCTTACGTCGCAAGCATGGGCTCCGTCCGACGCCGGCTGACCGAGCGCAGCTACGGCCTGCAGGTGATCGGCAGCGATTTTGTCCGGGTTGCCCGGGGCGAACTCTCGCTGCATACCTGCCTGCGCCAGCGCAACATGGCGACCCGGTTGCTTGGTCCAATGAAAACGGCGCTGTCTGGCCCGGTCGCCGAGACCTATCGCGCCAACAAGGCATTCGACGAAGCCATCGGCCATAAGCTTGCCAGCGCCTGTGCGCAGTACCGGCCAAGGCCGTTCTCCGGCCGCACGTTGCATATCCGGTCTGCAAGCGAACCCTGCCGCTTCGGGCTGGACCGCCGTTTTGGCTGGAGCCGCATGCTCGAAGCCGAGTACGTCGTTCTACCCGGGGACCATTACACGATATTCCTGGAGCCTACCGTCCACGAGCTCACCCGCTACGTCGCCCGCCTGGCAGAAATCGACGGGAGCTGACAGCCAGAAAGCCGTTCCTCTTCGGGAAGGTTTGGGGTGAAGGGGCAACGAGCACCGCTCAGCCGCATCAAGCCTCTCCAAACGATGGCCGAAGCCCCGGCTCCTCCGCCGCGGCTGGGTTCTGCACCCGCATCGCACGAATCGGCACCAGGTTGTGCACGAACGACTCTGCGCAAGCGCGCCAGGAAAATCGTTCGGCATGGCTGCGGCAGGCGGCTCGGTCACCAGCCTCCAGCGCCCGCAAAGCAGCCGCACGCAAGTCAACGTCGGTTGCACCCACGCCAGGCCCACCACTGGCCAGCACATCCCGCGGCCCGGTGACCGGGAAGGCAGCCACCGGCGTGCCGCAGGCCAGGCTTTCCAGCAGCACCAGCCCAAACGTGTCGGTCACTGAGGGGAACACAAAAACATCCGCCCCGGCGAACGCCATCGCCAAGGAGGCGCCGTGCCGCATGCCGGCAAAGAACACGCCGGGATAGCGCCGCTGCAAAGAGGCCCGCGCCGGCCCATCGCCCACCACGACCTTAGAACCCGGCAGGTCCAGGCCCAGAAACGCGCCGATGTTCTTTTCCACCGCAACCCGGCCGACATAGGTAAAAATCGGCCGCGGCAAATCCCAAGCCTCACGCGGCTCGGGTTGGAATAGCGCTAAATCGACGCCGCGCGACCATGGTCTGATGTTGCGGAAGCCGCGGCCAGCCAATTCCTGACGCAGGCTTTCGGTTGCCACCATCAGCCCGGCGCCCGCACCATGGAACCGCCGCAGCCAGGCGTAGGACAGTCCCGTCGGCACCCGCGTACGGGCGTGCAGATACTCCGGGAAACGGGTGTGAAACGCCGTGGTGAAAGGCCAACCGCGCCGCATCGCCAGCGACCGGGCGGCAATCCCGAGCGGCCCTTCGGTTGAGATATGCAGCGCATCCGGCCCGAACGCCTCGACCATCCGGGTCAGCGCGCGGCGCGGCAGCAGCGACAGCCGGATATCTGGGTAGGTCGGGCATGGCAGCGTGCGGAAGCGATCGGGCCCGATCACATCCACCACATGCCCCATCGCGCGCAGCTCGCCCGCCACGGTCGAAAGCGTGCGCACCACCCCGTTCACCTGCGGCGTCCAGGCGTCGGAAATGATCAGGATCCGGTGCGGTGCCTCGGGCGAACCTGGAAAGGGCATTTGGCCGCTGTCAGGCAGGGACGGTCACCGTGCGGGGGCGTGGTGCGGCAAAGGAAAGGCGGTTCAGCGCCGCCCAGTCGATCAGCTCCAGCCGGCCGTCGTGATGTTCGACCAAAGCCGTGCAGCTCTCCACCCAGTCACCGTCGTTCAGGTATAGCACGCCACCCACTTCCCGCATTTCGGCATGGTGGATGTGGCCGCAGACCACACCGTCAAAGCCCCGCCGCCTTGCCTCGCCGGCAACCGCGGCCTCGAACCGGTCAATCGCCTTCACCGCCTCCTTGACGCGGCGCTTGAGCCATTGCGACAACGACCAATAAGGATGGCCAAGCCGTCTGCGGATCGCGTTGAAGTAGCGGTTCAGCACCAGTGCCGTCGTGTAAGCGCTGTCACCCAGCAGAGCCAGAACCTTCGCATACCGAACGACGCTGTCGAATTCGTCACCGTGTATCACCAGCAGCCGGCGGCCGTCGGCCGTGGTGTGGGAGGCATCCTGCCGAAGTTTCACCCCGCCCACCTCAAGCCCCATCGGCAACCAGGCGCGGAACATTTCGTCGTGATTGCCTGGGATGTAGGTCACCTCAGTGCCCGCGCGCGCCTTGCCCAAAATCAGCCGGAGCACCTCGTCATGCGTGTTGTCCCAATACCAGGACTTGCGCAACCGCCAGCCATCCACGATGTCGCCGACCAGGTAGAGGTAGTCGCTTGCCGTTTTGCCGAGGAAGTCTGCCAGGAAATCGCTGCGGCAATCCTTGGTGCCAAGGTGCGTGTCCGACAGGAAGATCGCCCGGTATCGATGTGTGACCGCAAGCGATTGAGCGAGCGGCAGACTGGCGTTCATGTGCCGTCCCTAACCAGAGAAGATACTTCCGTCCTCGCTGCACATAGGCGGCGCCGGCGCGTCGCGTCAGTGAAAGTTGCATGACGAGTGCTATTGCACCCAGTGCGCGCGACACGTCACTGGACTGCCCCGAAACTGTCATTGCTCTGACATGCTCCACTGCGAATCTGTGCCATGGTTCCGAAGCGTCCAACTTTGCCACCGCCCTGCTGCAATTAACATTGATCGTCATCTTCAATCCAACGGCCGGTCGCCGCCGGGCCCACGCACTTTGGCGGGTGCTCGATGTCCTAGCCGCCTCGGGCATGCGCCTCGAACTGGCCGAGACGCAACGCGCCGGGCACGCCACTGAGCTGGCGCGCGAGGCCGCCGAGGCTGGCGCCTCGCTGGTGGTCGCAGCCGGAGGCGACGGCACGATCGCCGAAGTTGCCAACGGCCTGGCCGGCACGAGCGCGCGGCTCGGCGTCATCCCGCTTGGAACGGCCAACGTCTTGGCGCACGAGCTCTCGCTACCGTTCGCACCCCGCGCAGTCGCAGCCGCACTCGCGTTCGGCCGCACCTGCGTGTTGTGGCCCGGCGTGGCCATCGGGCCGGACACGACGCGCCTGTTCGTGCAAATGCTGGGAGTAGGCCTGGATGCGCAGGTCGTGCACAGCCTCAACTTGCCAATGAAGCGCCTGTTGGGCAAAGGCGCCTACCTCGTGCAGACCATGGTCGAAATGAGCCGCTACCGGTATCCCCACCTGCGCCTGCGCCTGGACGGCGAAGAGATCGAGGCGGCTAGCGTGATCGTCAGCAAAGGGCGTCTGTATGCTGGCCGCTTTACCCTGGCCCCGAACGCCAATGCCATGCAGCCGGGTTTTAGCGTGGCGCTGTTTGAGCGTTACGGCACGGCGTCGGCATTGATGTATGGGGCAGCACTGCCGCTCAACCTATTGCCGCGCATGCCCGGGCTGCAAATCCGTCCGGCGACGTCAATCGAGATCCTGGGCAACGGCGGTGTCGCCGCGCAGGCGGACGGCGACCCGGCCGGCGCCACGCCGATCAGCATCCGCAACGCCGCGGCCCCGATCCAGGTGATAACGGGCTAACATCGGAACCGTCTCGAGGCGTCGATGACGCGCCAATCCTATTGCCACAGGCCAGCGTCAAGCCGATGTCGGCCCAGAGTTGCGCAGGCTGGATGCGACACGAGCCCGTCTGTGATTTGCGCGTGCTAGGAGAACAACTTGGACGAAGACAGGATCCTGGCGGCGATTGCAGAAAGCAGCCGCGACAACAGGCCGCACACCGAGGCGCTCAGCACCCAGCTGACGGGGCTGCGCACGGAATTCACAACGTTCCGAAGCGAGGTGATGAGCCGGTTCGAGCGTGTCGAAGACAAGCTCGCGTTGATGGCTGATGACATCACAGTCAACATGCTGGCAGTGAACGCCGAAACCACCAAAAGACACGCGGATCAAGAAGCAACAAGGACGCTGGTTGACATGATGCGTGTCATGAACCGCCAGATTAGGCGCATGCGAACTGAATTGGACGAGCTTAAGGACCAAAACAAGGCGTCATAGTCCACTCTCGACTTAAACCTGCTCGACGACCCGCAGCGGCTCTTCCTCGCGCACACCCTGCAGCAAGTCCGCCAGCGTGGTCTTTGCCAACGCCGCCTCCAGCGCCCGCTCGGCCGTCTGAAACGCCTCGCCCAGCACCACATGCACCCGCGCGCCAACGGCGCAGCACGGATCGGGATTGGCATGGATCGGCAGCAACGGCCGGTCTGCTTCCGGATGCACCGCACGCCAGACATGC
>CAXTRX010000140.1:0-6835 GCA_964246785.1 uncultured Acetobacteraceae bacterium
CGGATGGCATAGTGCCCGATAGGCTCCACGCCGCGGAGACCGACCGCCTGCTTGCCCGCGACCGTCACCCGCTCCGATGGCGCGTGCCCCTGCACCTCGGCGCTGGGGCTCTCCACCCGCAGGTATTCCGCGGGCAGGCTGATTGTGACGTCGCCGGCGAAGTCGATCTCGATGCGGCGCGAGGCCCGGCGGACCCGGATTTCAAGTGGCGCCGGTATGTCGTTCAATCGAGCGGCCGCGCCTCCTCGGGCAGCATGATCGGCACGCCGTCCCGCACGGGGTAGGCCAAACCGGCGGCGCGACTGATCAGTTCGTTTGCCTCGCGATCGTAGGCTAAGGGCTGCTTTGTCACTGGGCAAACCAGGATTTCCAGCAGCTTTGGGTCCACCTCTGGGCCAGGATTGGCGGTGTTCATGACGCCCTTACGTGTTGCTGCAATGGCTTATCAGCTCGGCGAGCGCGGGCTGTCGTCCTCTTCGCCGGACATGCGCTTGCCCGCGGAGCCAAGATGGGCACCCATCTGCAACAGGGTGATCAACGTGTCGGCGCGCGCCACAGGGTCATTGGCCTCCAACAGAGCCTGCTTTTCTGCCGGGTCAAACGGGCAAACCATGCAGAGGGTGATGACCAATTCATCGTCCGTCATGCCGTCGATAGCGTCCCAGTTCGCGTCAAACCCATTGGCGGCAAAGTAGGAGCGCAGCGCCGTGAGCAGCCCGACGCGGCGCGGCAGGTGATCCGGCGGGGCAGCCAGGTCGATGGCCAGGAAGCGCTCGAAGTTGCCCGCAACCCGGCGGTAGCCGCGACGCATCTCCAGTTCAGCCGTGACCTCGAACCGCACGATTCCCGTCAACGAAATCAGGTAACGGCCATCCTCAGTTTCGCTAAAGGAAGACAATCGGCCGAGACAACCGATCCGGAACAAGCCGGCCCCGTTGCCAGGGACCGGGTTTGGCTGGATCATGCCTAGCATGCGCTGCCCGGAGAGCGAGTCTTCCACCATAGCCTTGTAGCGGGGCTCGAATATGTTGAGCGGTAGCTTGCCATGAGGCAGCAACAGGGCGCCCGCTAGAGGGAACACGGCAAACTCTGCTGGCAGCTCTGCAGGCTCTAGCTGCCCCGCCTCCATGGTCAACTGAACAGCAAAGCGGAGAGTTTCCGGCGGGCAGCTACGGTCGCCGGGTCGGCGTTGCCCCAGGCCTCGAAGAATTTCAGCAGATGCAGACGTGCAGCGCCTTCGTTCCATGCGCGGTCCCGCCGGATGACTTCGAGCAGGGCAGCCGCCGCCTCGGCGCGTTGCCCCGACGCATTGAGGGCCGTGGCCAGGTCGTAGCGCGCTTGATGGTCATCTGGGTTGGCCGCTACCTGGCGCTGGAACGTGGCCAGCCCGGCGGCAGCCTGGCGGCCTTCTTCGGCCAAGGCCAAGGCGCTTCGCGCGCCGGCGATGTCGGCATGCTGTGCGAGCTTGGGGGGAACCTGCTCTAGCACTGCGTGGGCCTGGTCGAACTGGTCGAGCGCCACCATGGCTCGAACTAGGCCGGCCCAGGCGGCGGTGTTGTCCGACTCGGTGCCGAGCAGGGCGCTGTAGAGTTCGCCGGCTTCTTCCGCTTGGCCTGCCTCAAGCGCTGCCTGAGCTTCGGCCAGCATGTCTGCCGTCGGCATGGAGCCGCCCGCTAGCTTCAGCAATTGCTCGACAAAACGCTTGATCTCGCTCTCGGGCAGCGCGCCCTGGAACAAGTCAGCGATCTGGCCTTGCCAAAAGGCGGCTACGGTGGGGACGGATTGCAGTGGCAGGCCCATGCGGGACAATTGCTCGACCAGAGCGCGATTTTTGTCGATATCAAGCTTGACGAGCTTGATGCGCCCGGCTGCAGCGCGGGTCACGCGCTCGAGCACGGGGGTAAGCTGCTTGCAGGGCCCGCACCAGGTGGCCCAGAAGTCCACCAGGACGGGGATGGTGCGGGACGCTTCAATGACTTCCCGCACAAAGCTGGCCTGGTCGGCGTCGACGATGATTGCCGCAGGTGGGTTTGCTGCATTTGGGCCGGGCTTTGCTGGCTGGCCGATGATGGTATCCATAGTGTTCATCCTGTCCGCGCCTGCCTGCGCACATTGGTTTGCATAGATGGAGGCATCTGGGCTGGCCGCAACCACGCTCAGCCACCACGACCATGCCGCTGTCGCAACCGGGCGTCCAGCCTGGCGACGGCTTGCTTTCACGCGGGAACGCGGTTAGGAGGCTGAGACGGAGCCGCGGGCGTAGCTCAGGGGTAGAGCACAACCTTGCCAAGGTTGGGGTCGAGGGTTCGAATCCCTTCGCCCGCTCCAGACTTTCTCGTTGTTAAACAATGGGTTGACGAATTAACAACTGGTAATGTCAAGCTTCCGACTTTGTTGGTCTGACTTACTGGAAGCAGATTGGAAGCATTCGCGCGGAAACTCTGGAGGGTAATCGACGGAGTCTGGCGCAGCGGCCATAAGGGCAGGTTGTACAATCTTGGCCCTGTCTCAGCGCCTGTCTGCACAGGAAGTCGGTCCAATGCGTCTCGGCCTCGCCCGCGCCCGTCGCACTGCCGGGCACCTCGAGTCGGCCGTCGGCGTTCACCACGGCTGCGATCCTGGCGGCGATCGGGACAATGCGCCCGGCCTGGCGGACTTTGACGTAGACCGCTTCGAGCCAGAGATACGCAATTTTCTCTCGATCGGCCGGGAGAGGGAGGCGTTCACACACTTGTCAATGTCGCCGCCGGGCTGCGACACCTCGCTCTTGCTGACGCCGGACGCTTCCACGGCCTCGATCAGGTCTTCGTCGGCGCGGGTCGAGCACCATAGACGTAAGCCTCTTGGATCACAGCTGTCAGCGGCTCCTCGGCTGTGCGTCTGGTTTTGAGGAAAGAAGGGGAGTAGCCGCCGCGTCGCGGCTTGGGGATCCGCAGCTTTACGGTGCCTACGCGGCTCTCCCGGTCTCAGTCGCGATAGCCTACGCTCGGCCAGTCGGTCAACGTTGATTTCGCGTTGGGCATCGCCGGTCAGGCCGCCGACCTACAGTTCCATCAGCCGCTCGGCGGTGAGGCCAATCATCTCGCGCAGCGTGCTGGTATCCGTGCCTTTCGCCAGCAGTCCGCGGAGGGCAGTCTCTCGGTCGGCCATCGTGAGGCCCTTGGGTCAGAGTTGCGCCTCGCAACCCAAACTCGAGCCAGGTTCATCGCGGTAACCGCCTTCTACATCACGCCTAAAGACGTAACTCACGGGCTGGCGGGTTCTTCTTGCCTGAAGGCACGGCCAGAGCCGACGTAAGCGGCCATCAGAACGACCGTCAGCCAGAATCATGAGAGCCTCGCAGCGCTTGCAGCTCACCGGGTTGGCCCCGCCGTCCCAGGCACCGAATGGTTGCATCCGCTGCCGTCTGACCCTCTCCGGTGTGCAGCCGTACAAGCCAACTACACTTGCCGCGGCCGTGGCGAATCGCCGAGTCGCCGGCTCACTTGAACAAGCCGCTGGGGATCGACGTCTGTACGATGGTAGAGACGTAATAAGTGCTGCCATCTAAAATGCATACATTTGCCTTGCAGTTCAGAGAATCAAAGTTCTTTATTTTGCAATCGTATGTCGATGTATACCACCATATGGCGTGTTGCACTTGGGTCTAATGCTACATTAACGATATTTTCGCTTTCTAAGTCTCTTTCGTTGTTTTTACAGTCTCTAGTTATATTCGCACGAGACATACCATGGCGCGTGTATTTGTCTGGTTTGTTCAAAGAACCTTTTGCGATCGCTGTACTGCTGTATGTAACGACGCGCCAACACAACGTGCTTGGGGTTTTGCCAAATCGGCCATTTGCAGCGTTGGGTGTTCTCAGGGAAACCGACGGCGACCGTTGCAGCTCTCGATCTTCCGCAACGATTTCCCAAAACAGGCTCCGAGCATTGCTTGAGTTCCTGGCTTTGCAGCATGCCGTTATGGTTGCCGAGCAGGGCAGCTTTCGCCGGGCTGCTATCGCGTTGGGCGTCAGAACCTCGGTCGTCAGCCGGCGCATCAGGGCGCTGGAGGACGAGATCGGCGTCAGCCTATTCCAGCGGCAGAGCCAAGGTGTTCAGCCGACCCACGCTGGACATCTGTTTCTCACCAAGGCCGACCAGATCTTGCGCGACGTCGACTCGCTGTGCCGACTTGCTCACGCCAGGGGCGCTGGAGCGGAGGGTCAGCTCACTATCGGCCTCGTGGCCTCCATTGCGGGCGGGAACATCCGGGAACTGCTGATGCGATATCGGCGCGCCTATGCAGGCGTGACGCTCGACCTGGTCGACGGATTGCCGCACGACCACATCGCCGCCGTGCGAGCGTTGAAGATGGACGTAGCCTTGGTCGTCGACACGCCGGCGGCGATAGGATGCGTCGTCGAACCACTCTGGGCGGAGCCGATCTTCGTGGCATTGCCGGCCAGTTCGCGCCTCGCCTCGGCAAACGAGGTTCAGTGGGAAGACCTTGCGTCGGAGTTGTTCCTCGTCAGCAGCATGGGTCCTGGGAAAGACATCGAGGACATCGTCATCAAGCATCTCGCGGACCTTGGTCGCCGGCCGGTGGTGGAACCGCGTGCCGTTCAACGCGGGGGCTTGCTGGGCTTGGTCAGTCTCGGGCTCGGCGTGAGCCTCGTAGGATCGGCGGAGGCCGCAGTGAGCTACCCCGACGTCGTGTTTCGGCGGTTGCGCGGCGAACACCTGCCGTTCAGTGCGGTATGGGCCGAGAACAACGACAACCCAGTGCTCAGGCGCTTCTTGAGCCTGGCTCGGCTGCAGACGCGGAGTGCGCCGGTTTTTGCGGCTTCAGATCGGGCGTGACCCGCCGTGATTTCGCAAACCCGCGATCTGCCGCCATGAAGCGCGCGAGCATGGGACCAACGAGTTGGGCTACCTCCACAGATTGCCCGGTTTCTCGAGCCAACGCATCAGCATAGGCCATAAGGTCGCGATGGATGCCAGCCGGCAGTTCGGCGGTGATCCGAACGGGCTTCTCGTCGAGGATGGGACCAAGCTTCAGCTTCTGCATGACTGTCCTTCAGGCTGCGTAAGGTGCCAACACGAGGTCGCGGTCGACGAAGACCCGGATCGGGAAGCCCGGCCGGATGGTCAAGGTCGGCTGGATGTTGAGCTGCCGACCGACGATCTGCTGTCCGGTCTGGCTGATCGAGTTGGAGGCGCCCTGCCGGATCGCCTGCACCAAATCGTTCTCCTGGCCACTGGTGCCCGCTTCCGAGCCGACGCTGAGCAAGGTGGAGAGCAGGGCGGCCTTGAACAGTTCGCCCCAGTGGTTGTCCACCCCGTCTTGGAGGCCGGAGAAGCCCTGCGGGTCGGCGCCGGGCTGGCGCTCCAGCACGATCGACTGGCCGTTCGGCATGATCAGCCGCGTCCACACCAAGAGCACGCGCGACTGCCCGAAGCTGACCTGGCTGTCGTAGAGGCCGATCAGCTTGGCGCCCTGTGGGATGAGCAGGTAACGCCCGGTTGGGCTGTCGTAGACGTTCTGGGTCACCTGCGCCGTGACCTGGCGGGGCAGGTCGGACCGGATGCCGGTGAGCAATGCGCCGGCAATGAGGGTGCCGGCCTGCACGACGTAGGGCGACGCCACGGCCTGGAGCCGATCGGGGCTGACCGTGCGCTTGTCGGCTGCGGCATTGGCAAAGGCGAGCTTCTCGCCTTGCCCGTTCTGCCGCACGTCCGCAGCGCCCGGACCAGGCGGCAAGACGTCCGGCAAGCCGCTGGTCGGCGGCAAGCTACCTGCCCCGGCAACGGGCAAGCCTGGCGCATAGGGCGCAACTTGTTGCTGCACGCTGACGGTGGCGAACAGTTTCGAGAGCCGGGCGGCCTCGCGCTCCTGAGCGCGCCGCTGCTCCTCGGGATCGACGGTGGGCGACGCGGGCATGGCAGGGACGGTCACCGGCTGGCCCGCGTTCTGCGCGGCCACGATCGGCCGCCCCAGGTCGCCGGGCAGCGGCGGGCCGAGCGGCGGCACGTTGCGCGGCAGGCCGGTGTAGTCGCGCGGCAGGTTGGCGAGACCGTCGGCCGTGGTCTTGTTGTCGGTGGAGTAGAGTTCCTGGCCGCCGCTGGCCCGCCGGTCGGGCTGCAGCGCCCAGATCGTGGCGCCGAGCACGGCAACCGAGCCCGTGGCGCCAAGCCCGATCAGCACCTTGCGGGATAGGCGCGTGACGCGCGGCCGCTCGGGACGCAGCCGAAGCTCGTTCGGATTTGCTGCCTCGTCCGGCGGTGGTGCCGTGGGCTCCGGTTGATCGCTCATCCGGCTGCCCGCGCGTCCGTCCGCACGATCCGCACAATCTGCTGGTGCTCGCCGCCAAGCCGAAGCTCCGCCGCGCCGAACAGGCGGTCGACCACGTAGTAGTTCTGCCGCACGCGGTAGTTGACCAGCTCGCCCTTGCCGTCGGGGCCGAGCACGAAGAGCGGCGGCAACTCGCCCTGGCCGATGCCGCGCGGCATCTCGATGAACACCTTCTGCTCGTCGTCGAAGGCGGACAGCGGACGCCAGGCCGGATGGTCGCCCTCGATGCGGTAGCGGAAGCGCAGCCGCGACAAGTCCAAGCCGGTGTCGACCGGGACAGCCGAACTGGCCGCCGCGTCCTGTCCGCGCAGCGCGATGAGCTGGTCGGCCGGATACTGCCAAGAAACCGAGGCCATGTAGGTCTTCTCCGACGAGCGCATCTCGAGGTGGTAGGTCCGCCGATCGGTGTTGATGACAAGGTTGGTGAGCAGGTCCGGCCTGGTGGGCTTGACCAGGATGTGCACGCGCTTCGCGGCACCCGTGCCGCTCTCGGTGTCGCCG
>CAXTRX010000141.1:0-6722 GCA_964246785.1 uncultured Acetobacteraceae bacterium
GTGTTGCGGAAGCTGCTGGCTTGTCTTTGCCGCTGCGGCCCCCAAGACTGTGTGGCATGACCAAACTCGCGCAACTGACGTCCCGCGCGGTGCTAGCCATCACAGGGGCAGATCGCATCACCTTCCTGCAGGGCTTGGTGTCCAACGATGTGGCACTCGCAGCACTCGGCCGCGCGGTCTGGGCCGCAATGCTGACGCCGCAGGGGAAATGGTTGGCCGACTTCTTCATCTTCAGTGACGGCAGCCGGCTGCTCCTGGACGTCGAGGCCCAGCAAGCCCCCGACCTGACCCGCCGGCTCAGCCGGTTCCGGCTGCGCGCAGATGCCCAGATCGCTTCCGAGACAACCAAGGTCTATGCCGCATGGGACGGTCCGCCGCCCGAGGGGCCGCCCGGAACGCTTTTGGCGGCACCAGACCCCCGGGTGCCTGAGGCAGGCTGGCGTTTGCTCGCCGGCGTGCTGGAGCCAAACGCCAGCGAGGATGATTACGACGTTCACCGCATCGTTCTGGGCCTGCCGGATGGCAGTCGCGATTTGGAGGCAGAGAAAACCGTTTTGCTCGAGGCCGGATTCGACGAACTGCGAGGCATATCCTGGAGCAAAGGTTGCTACATGGGCCAGGAACTCACGGCCCGGACCAAGTACCGCGGGCTGCTAAAGCGTCGCCTTTTGCCCATTCGCGCCGAACAAGGGGCGCTGCCAGCCCCAGGCAGCCCCGTGTTCGCAGGCGGTTTGGAGGTTGGCCAGGTACGGTCAACCCACGGTGGCATGGGCTTGGCGTTGTTGAGACTGGATGCGCTTGACCGGCCGTTAGAGTGTGGTGGAACTATCCATGTGAAGCCCCCCAACTGGATGCCCAAACCTAGGAAGGATACAAATACGACTGAGCCAGGATCGTAGGGCGGCGTTCTATGCTGCTTGTCCGGTGGTCTCACGCACAGATACGGCTCTGCGCAAACTCTCCTTTCGTCCGCCGATTGTTTTGACGGACCGAGCGATGTTCGCTCCACCCGAGCGGATAGCCTCAGCCGCCTGCTCTGCCCGGCCAATCGCCTGTGCGACCGCACCCGTGCCAACTGCCACGCGCTGCACGCTGCTGGCGATCTCGGCCGTGGCCGCACCCTGTTCCTCAACGGCACAGGCCACCTGAGCCGCCAGGGTGCTGATGTCTTCGATGCGGCCGCTGATGGCGCGGATTGCACCGATGCTCCCTTGCGTTGCAGACTGCATGGCAGCGATCTGCTGCCCAATCTCCTCAGTCGCACGCGCGGTCTGGGCGGCCAGATTTTTGACCTCGCCCGCCACTACGGCAAAGCCGCGACCAGCGTCCCCCGCCCGCGCCGCTTCAATGGTTGCGTTCAACGCTAGAAGGTTTGTTTGCGCGGCGATGTCGCCGATTAGTCGTACCACGTCCCCGATCCGCCCGGCAGCAGAGGCCAGCTCTTCCACCGAAGCATCGGTCCGCTTGCTTTCGGCGGCAGCCTGGCGAGCGCTTTCAGCGCTACGGGCGACCTGGACCGCAATCTCCCCAATGGATGCCGAAAGCTGCTCGGACGCGCTTGCAACATCCTGGATGCCGCGAGCGGCCTGCTCAGTGGCGCCCCGCACGCGGCTCATTTCTTCAGTCGCAACCTCAATTCCGCTTACAACTCCATCAGTGGCGGTTCCCATGTCTCCAGCCGCCTGATTCACTGCCTCGATCTCGTCCATCACCCGCTGCTGCAACGCCCGCAGCGCAGTGGCCCGCTCCTGTTCCGCTTGCTCAGCCTTGGCCAACGCTCCCTCAAGGTCGGCAACCCGTACACCAAGCTCGCTCTTTTCCAACCGCAACGCAGCTTCACGCTGCAACGCCTTGCCGATCAAGCCGCCCACTCGAACAGTGGAACCGGCATTGTCCAATGGGGCCAAGACCGAATGCACGATAATCCAGAACAAAGCGGCGCCGACAATCAGCCCGGCGCCCGCAACACCCCAAAACCAAACTCCTGCCTCAAGAAAGACGAGCCCGGCGGCGCCCGTGGCTCCAAACATCAGAACCGCGGCACCAATCAAAACCGGACCAGCGGGTAAGCGAGCGATGACGGTGGACAACCAGTTTGACATGGACCTGCTCGGGCGATTGTTCGCTCGCAGTGTCGCCCGAATAGATTAAGACAGGCTAAACAAAGCCTTTAAAGTGAGTTGTCGTCAAAGCCGCCAGCGCCTGGATCGATCCCGCCGCCGCTGTTGTCATCCCAACCGCCGCCTCCGCTCGCGAATCCGTCATTAGCGCTTTGGGCGTTGTTGTCCCAGCCAGGATCGTTCGACGGGTTCTGTCCGGCGTCGCCATAGTTGTTGACAATGTTGGTCTCTTCGACTGGCCCCGGCATGCCGTAGGCGCCTTGCATGCCGCCGCCGCCAAACATACCGCCGCCGCCGCCGAACATCCCGCCGCCGTGATTGCCGGAGAACATGTCCATGAGCGCGTTGCCGGCCACGACACCTCCGGCAACTCCAGCCGCCGTGCGCAGCGCCCCGCCCAGGAAGCCCGAGCCAGAGCCCGCTTGTCCAAACATGCCAGGCTGCATGTTCGGTGGGTATTGGGGCGGCGGCATGGCAGCCGAAGCCGCACCATACTGAGTGTACTGCGGCGCTGCACTCGGTTGCTGCCCTTGGTTCCACACCGAAGGTCCCGCGGTAGGGCCTGGCGCAGGCCGGGCTGGCTGGCCGCCTCCAAACAACCCGCTGAAAAAGCCGCCGGAGTGCCCGCCCTGTTGCGCGCTATGCTGCGCCGCTTGCTGCGCCGCCTCTAGTTCCGCCTGCAGGCGCTGTATCCGGTTGGCCGCTTCTGCCAGCGCCGCTTCCTGCACCACGGCCATTTGGGTGACGCGGTAGCGTGCCTCGGGGTGGCTCTGGAACTGCTCCGCGATGAACCTGTCAGCCTCTGGGTCAATTGGCGGGAGCGATGCCTGAGTAGCGAGCGTGCTGCGGGAAAACCCACCCCCGGGGGCACCCCCGACTCGAGCGACGAACTGGGCTATTAGGTCGCGTTCCTCGTTGGTCATTGGATCACCTGTTGTTCAGCACGCTTAAAGCCTCGAGCCGGCTAGTTGCAGTGGCGAGATGGTCGACAGCACTCGCCGGTTCAAGGCACCCGAGCCACCCCAGCCGCGGTGCCTCAATCGCCGGGCATCGGTCCATGACAACGCTTATGCCGGCGCTTCGGGCTCGCTCAGCAGCAGCGTGATCGATAACATCGAGTTGAAGCCACACGGTGCCGGCGCCAAGGCCAATGGCTTCGTCCACCACCTCGCCGGCGTGCTCGGAGGCGCGGAACACGTCGACCATGTCGAGCGGGGCTGCCTCCGCAAGCGACGCGGCAACACGCCGTCCAAGCAGGCTCTGCCCGGCAAGCCCTGGATTGACCGGGATCACCTCCCAGCCATGAGCCAGCAGAAAGCGCATCACCGCATGCGACGGCCGTTCTGGTCGGGCGGATGCACCAACCAGGGCGACCCGCCGGGTGCGGCGCAGAATTTCGCCCACTTCGGTATCAGAAAGCCCGTCTGTTGCCATGTCAGTGCGTCTCCCCGCTTGTCCCGCCTGGCGGCTTACGCGAGTGTGCGGCGCCATGAACCCTGCTGCACCCTCGTTCCAAGACTTTATCCTCCGCCTGCACGCATTCTGGGCCAAGCAAGGCTGCCTCATCCTGCAGCCCTACGATGTGGAGATGGGCGCCGGCACGTTCCATCCCGCCACAGCACTTCGTGCGCTCGGGCCCACGCCGTGGCGGGCAGCCTATGTCCAGCCGAGCCGCCGGCCATCGGATGGACGATACGGCGAGAACCCGAACCGGCTGCAGCACTATTATCAGTACCAGGTGATCATGAAGCCCGCGCCGGATACCGCACAGGCGTTGATGCTGGCCTCCTACGCCGCCATCGGCCTTGACCCGGCGCTGCACGACATCCGCTTTGTGGAAGACGATTGGGAGAGCCCCACCCTTGGCGCTTGGGGGCTTGGCTGGGAAGTTTGGTGCGACGGCATGGAGGTGGGGCAGTTTACCTATTTCCAACAAGTTGGTGGCATACCGGTTGCTGTGCCTTCGTTTGAGATGACGTATGGGCTCGAGCGTCTCGCCATGTACGTGCAGGACATTGAACGTGTTTACGATCTCGACTTCAACGGTGCCGGAGTTCGCTATGGAGACGTGTTTTTGCGCGCGGAGCAGGAATACAGTGCGTATGACTTCGAGCGCGCCGATACAGCCATGCTAGCCCGGCATTTTGCCGACGCTGAACAGGAATGCGCCAGCCTGCTCGCGCCGCCGCGCCCTTTGGCATTGCCAGCCTACGATCAATGCATCAAGGCCAGCCACTTGTTCAACCTGCTGGACGCACGTGGCGTGATCAGCGTTACAGAGCGGGCGGCCTACATTGCCCGGGTGCGCAGCCTGGCCAAGATGTGTTGCGAGGCTTGGCTAGCAGGTGATGCCGTTGCGCTCCCAAATCAAACGACTTAGTCTGCTGCAATGCACGATACTTCTGGCAAAGCATTGGTCGCCCGGTGGCTGAGTTCCTGCTCGAACTGCTAAGCGAGGAAATTCCAGCCCGGTTGCAGGGGCGCGCCGCCGAGGATCTAGCCCGATCCATCACGGACGCACTTGCCATGCTGGAGCCGCGGGAGGTGCATAGCTTTAGCGGGCCACGCCGGATCGCGCTGGCCGCCACGCTCAACCCGCAGACCAAGGCGGCCAGCACGGTTGAGCGTGGGCCTCGGCTCGCTGCGCCAGAGCAGGCCTTGACCGGTTTCTTGCGCAAACATGGCGCCAGCCGGGAATGGCTGTTGGCAGACGGCGATTACTGGGTGCTGCGCAAGCAGGCGCCCGCGCAAGATGCGGCGAGCTTGATCGGCGCTGTGCTGCCGGGCCTGTTGCGCCGGTTTCCGTGGCCCAAATCGATGCGCTGGGGTGCATCGGGGAGCCTATTCACCTGGATACGGCCGCTGCGGCGCATTCTGTGCCTACTCGATGGCGCCCTGGTTCCATTCAGCCTGGCTGAGGGCGCGGACGACGGGCATGGCCTTGCCGCGGCGTGCGACACCGAGGGCCATCGCTTTATGGCGCCGGACTCATTCCCGGTCCATTCCGCCGCCGAATGGCAGGCAGGGCTGCTGGCCAAACGGGTGATCGTGCGTGCCGATGAGCGTCGCCACCAGGTCGAACAAGGGCTTGCCAAGCAAGCGGCGGCGCAAGGCTTGGAGGTGATGCCCGATTCGGCGCTGCTGGAGGAAGTCGCCGGGCTGGTCGAATGGCCGGTGGCGCTGCTGGGCCAGATCGACCCGGTGTTCATGGATTTGCCGCCTGAGGTGATGCAGGTTTCGATGCGGGTGAACCAGCGCTATTTTGCCCTGCGTTACTCAGATGGCAGGGCGGCGCCATGGTTCGGCTTTGCCGCCAACATGGAGGCGCCGGACGGTGGGGCTACCATCATCGCCGGCAACGAGCGCGTGCTTCGTGCCCGCTTTTCGGACGCGCGGCATTTCTGGGACATCGACCGGGCTAAAACGCTAGCCGAGCGCGTGCCGCTGCTGGATGCCGTCACTTTCCATGCCAAGCTCGGCAGCCAGGGCGCGCGGGTTCACCGGCTGATGCAAATGGCTGAGGCGGTCGCACCGTTCGTGGGTGCCGACCCGGTCGCCGCCGGCCGGGCTGCCTGGCTCGCCAAGGCCGACCTGCTGACGGGAATGGTCGGCGAGTTCCCCGAATTGCAGGGCGTGATGGGCCGCTACTACGCGCTGCATGATGGCGAGAACCCCTTCGTGGCCGACGCCATTCGCGACCATTACGCGCCGCGTGGCCCAGCCGACCCCGTGCCAGCCGCGCCCGTGACCATTGCCGTCGCACTGGCCGACAAGCTCGACCTGCTGGCCAGCTTTTTTGCGATTGGTGAGGTGCCAACCGGATCGGGCGATCCCTTCGCCTTGCGCCGGGCCGCCTTGGGCATCGTGCGGATCGTGCGCGAGACCGAATGCCGGCTGCCGCTGCGCCTGCTGGTCGGGCTTTGCGCCTCAAGCCTGCCCTCGCCGCCGCCAGTCGAGGCGGTGCTTGCCTTCATCGTCGACCGGACACGGGTACAGCTTCGCGGGGAAGGGGCGCGGCATGACGTGCTGGATGCCGTGTTTGCTGCGTCTCCTCGCGACGATCTGGCGGCGTTGCTGAAGCTCTCAGCGCAACTTGGCGAGCTTCTTGGCACAAGCGACGGCATTGATCTGCTGGCGGCGTATAAGCGGGCTGCCAACATCCTGAGGATTGAAAATGCCAAGGATGGCCCGCACGATAGCACGCCAGACCCGACGCTCTTCACCCACACCGAGGAGCGCGCGCTCTACGATGCCATCCAAGCGGCTGCGCTGGCGCTTGAGGATCTGATCGAGTCTGATGATTTTGTCAGCGCCATTAAAGAAATTGCTCGCCTCCGACCGCCGCTCGATACTTTTTTTGCGCAAGTTACGGTAAACGACAGCCAACCGTCTCTCCGCCGCAACCGCCTGCGTCTGCTTCACGATGTTTGCCAGACGATGGGTCGCGTGGCCGACTTTTCCCGAATTGAGGGCTAGCAGATGACCAAATGGGTGTACAGCTTCGGCGCCGGACACAATGAAGGTCGCGCGGACATGCGCAACCTGTTGGGCGGCAAGGGTGCCAACTTGGCCGAGATGGCCAGCATCGACCTGCCCGTGCCC
>CAXTRX010000142.1:0-6495 GCA_964246785.1 uncultured Acetobacteraceae bacterium
TGGCTCTTCTCCTTCTCCCGCGGGCGGGAGAAGGTCGGGATGAGGGTGCGAAAGCCGGTAGATCGCGGCAACACGATGCTGAGGAAGCTCTCACCCAAACCTCGCCCAAGGGGAGAGGGCTTCTGTTAGGTCAAGCTGAAACGATCACGCTTTCGGCGGAGACTGCGGGAAGCCGTACACCGCCCCGTTTCGAGCGAGCGTGGGCCGTCGGTCACCCCACCATCGCCGGATCCCGGCTGGGCGCAGCAAGCCCCATCGCCGGCCGCCGTAGCCGCAGAAAACCGATGTCGTGGTCAGTCGTGCCGTCCGCCGTCGCCAGGTTGGCCAGCACCTCGCCCACCACGCTGCAGAACTTGTAGCCATGCCCGCTGCAGGGCGATGCCAGCACCACCTGCGGGTAGTCCGGATGGTGGTCCAGCACGAAATGCTCGTCCGGCGTGTTGGTGAACATGCAGGCACGCAGCGCCATCGTGGGCCCGGCGCCATGCGGGAAGTAGCGCTCGGCGAACTGGCGCAGCAGGGCTTCGTCTTCGGCGTCGGGTTCGCGCCGCATCGCGTCTGCAGCCACCACTTCGCCGCGATGGTGGTAGCGGCCGAACTTGAAGCCAGGCACCTCATACACCGGGAAACCGTAGTAGCGGCCTTCCTCCACCTGCAGGTTGAATACCGGGAAGCGCTCCGGGGTGAACAGCTCCGGCTGGTCCGGCTGCAGCCAGGCAAGCACCTGCCGCTCGGCCACCGCACGGCCCGCCAGCATCGGCGCCAGGTCGGCCATCCAGGCGCCAGCGGTCAGCACCAGGCGGCCGGCCTGGTAGCGGCCCTTGTCGGTGGTCACCGTGACGCCCTCGCCGCCGCCAGACGCCGTCCAGCCCAGCACCCGCTCGCGCGCCTGGATGGTGGCGCCGGCGTGCTGCGCCAGCCGGGTGTGGGCGATGATGGCGCGCTCGCTGGCGATCAGCCCGCCCTGGGCCTGCAACACGAAGCGAAAGCTGGACGGCATGGCGTAGCCAGGGAAGCGCTCGTTCACCGCCGCCCCGCTCAGCACCTCATGCGGCAGGCCGTGCAGCCGGGCACTGGCGAGCGCGCCGGCGAACAGCGCATCGTCCGCCGGGCCGCCGTCGAGCGACCCGGTGGTGACGAGCAGCGTCTCCCCGCTGGCCTGCTCGGCCGCGTGCCACAGCGTGTAGGCGCGGCGCAGCAGGGGGACGTAGGCCGGGTCCTCATAATACGGCAGGCGGATGATGCGGCTAATGCCGTGAGACGAGCCCATGCTGTGGGGGATGTCGAAGCGTTCCAGCCCGAGCACGCGCTGGCCCCGTTGGGCGAGCTGCCAGCATGTGGCGCTGCCCATGCCGCCGACGCCCACCACGATCACGTCGTACACCACTGCCGTCGCTCCGTTTGCTGCGGGGTGAAAATACCCCCAAAATCACCCAGGGGCGGGCGATGTGCTTGTTCCTGTGCGACATAGGCAGCGGACGCGCGCGCCATTCGTTCCATGTCCCGCCTGTGCTGCCGCTTTGTCGCGCCATGACAAGCCGCCCCAGACTGCCCGGCGGATTTTACCACCCCATGTTGGAGGGCCCTGCCATGCCGCCTCGCACCGGTCACTACAAGGACGTCCCGGACTTCATCTACGGCATCACCCGCGAGATTTGGGAGGACCGCGGCATCGGCGGCAAGCTCGACCGCTACTACGCGCCCGACATCCTGCTCCGCGCGCCAACCGGTCTGACCACCTCCAACGCCGGCGTGACGTCGCAAACCTTGCAGACGCTGCACCAGTTCCCTGACCGCCAACTGGTCGGCGAGGACGTGATCTGGACCGGCTATGACGACGGCTCCTTCTTGTCGTCGCACCGATTGATCTCGGTCATGCGCCACACCGGCAGCGGCAGTTACGGCGCGGCGAGCCAGCGCGTGCTGAAAACGCGCATCATCGCCGATTGCTGGGTGGTGGACGGCGTGGTCACTGAGGAGTGGCTGGTGCGCGACCAGGCGGCGTTCGCGTTGTGCCTGGGGATGCAGCCGGCGGATTTGGCCCGGCAGATGCTAGCCGACGACCTGCGCACCGCCGGCCGGGTGGCGTTCTTCGTGCCCGAGCATGATAAGCCGGGCCGGTTCAAGCCTGACATCCAGGAGGCGCCAGAGATTGAGCGCTACACCGCCGGGTTGCAGAAGATCATGCAGGCAAAGGATCTGGCGGCGGTGCGTGAGCTGTATTTCCACGGCGCGTGCCTGGAAGGGCCCGGCGGCGAGAGCTTTCACGGCCACGCCGACATCGACCGGTTCTATCTGAGCTATCTCGCGTCGTTTCCGGACGCGCGGTTCACCGTGCACAGCGCCCGCATCAACCGTGACCCGGGGCAGCCGGCACGTGTGGCGCTGCGCTGGTCGTTGCGAGGCACCCACACCGGGTTTGGCCGTTTCGGCACGCCCACCAACGCGGCAGTGTTCGTCATGGGCATGAGCCACGCTTACGTGGTGGACGGGCGGGTGACGATGGAGTGGCTGTGCACGGACGAGGTGTCGGTGTGGAAGCAGATTTTGGCTCATGCTGAGTTTCACCCGACGGCTTAGGGGTGAGAACGGGGGGTGGGGTCTGGCTGGCCTTTCAGGTCTGCTCCGGTCGCTGTATAGTTGATCACATGAGCAAACCCGCCCGCCTAAACCAGCGTCCTATCGATGATGTCCTAAGCGGAAGCTTGGCGGATCTGCACGCGGGCCGAACGCAAGACTTTGACGCGTTCCTGGCTGAGATGAGCAAGGCGGTCCAGCAGCGCGCTGATGAGATAGAGGCGGACGCGATGACGAGCCCAAATACTCACTCGGACCCTTGATCCGCATCACGTTTGACGCGGCAAATCAGATCGAAGGTTTGCTCTACTTCTACCTCTATGAGGTCAATCCGCCTCGACCCGAGCTGCGTTCGCCCTGCTTAACGAGCTCGCCGAGGCGCGAGCGCGCATTGTGGCGGAGCCAGACAGGGGAAGGTCATATCCAGCGACTTAAGAAGAGCTGGGTCGGTATGGTTTCCGCTGGCTCCGCATCCGCGCCTATTGGATTAGCTGGAAGCGTCTTAAAAGCGGCCAAGTGGTGACGAACGTGTTCCATTCTGCAGCGGATATTGAGCGCCGGGCTAGCCCAGACATCAAGAATGTTCAAGAATGGTAAATCGGCGATTATCGGTATCGAGGCGCCTTGGGCAAACGCGTCCACTGCGAGATTGCCACAGATGCGAGTTATGAAAAGCATCTGAGCGCGACATCATTGCTCCGCAGCGCTTACGCGGCAACGTATTCCGGGCTGGCCTGCATGCTGGCGTTTGCCGCGATCACGATCCATTCCGGCGGCTAAGGAGCGTGCAATGCTGAAGCGCATTGCACGCTATCGCATCACTCAGCCGCTATCGCGTCGTGCTGCACCTCGGGCCAGCCAATGCTGGGGGCATGGCCGCGGAAGTTCTCCAGCCACCAGCGCCAGTCCTTTGGCACCAGGGAGAACGGCGAGGCATAGCCAAGCTCCCGCGCCGCCCAGATCGGCCAATGCGGGTTCGCCAGCGCCGGACGGCCAAGCATAACCAGGTCGATCAGCTCCTCCCGGATCACTCGGTCGGCGTTCTGCGGCACACCGAGGTTCCAGCTCGTGGCAACCGGGATGCCCACCTCGCGTCGCACCCGGGTGGCCCTGCCGATCATGAAGCCCACCTCGTTGAACGGCGGGTCGGTCATCTCATCGGTGTTGAAGCCAAGCGACAGGTCGGCCAGGTCGAGCCCGTGCTGCTTCATCATCGCGACCGCGGCCACAGCGTCGTCGAACTGGGTTCCGGCCGGATTGAGGTCGTCCGAACCAAGCCGCATGGTCAGCGGGTATTTCTCCGGCCACACCGCTCGGACCGCGTCCAGCGCCTCGAGATGGAACCGGGCGCGGTTTTCCACGCTGCCGCCATACTGGTCGGTGCGCTGGTTGGCGAGCGGCGAGAAGAAGCTCGCACCCAAATAGCCGTGCGCATAGTGCATCTCCAGCCACTTATACCCGGCCTCGAGCGCCCGCCGGGCGGCGTCGGCGTAGGCCTGGTGGATGAGATGGATCTCTTCGACGCTCATTTCGTGAACCGGATAGATGTGGCCGCCGCCGCCATACGGGATGGCCGAGGGCGCCTTGCAGGTCCAGCCATCCGGGTGATCCGGCGGAAGCTGCTTCCAGGTGCCTTCCGAGTTCACGCCACGGTGCGGCGGCAACTCGCTGCCCTTGCGCCCGGTGTGACCAAGCTGGATGGCCGGCACCCCGCCCATGCGTTCAATGATCCGGCAAACGCGGGCGTGGCCCTCGATCTGCTCGTCTTTCCAGATGCCGGCGCAGGACGTCGTGGTCCGCCCGTCCGGCGTGATGGCCATCTGCTCGCCGAACACCAGTGCGAAGCCGCCGGCGGCACGGGCGCCGAGATAGCTCACGTGGTAGTCGTCCAGCATGCCGTCGACCGAGTTGTACATGGTCATCGGCGACATCACGGTCCGGTTCCGCAGGGTCACGTCCTTTAGCGTGTACGGGCTGAACAGGTTGGGCATCGGCCAGGCTCCATTGAGGAATGAGATGGCGGGATACTTGGCTCGACAAGCAAACTGCGGGCCACCTGGTTGACAGCCTTGTCGAACCGCAGGCCTGCGCCCTACAAATACGGCCGCCGGTCGCCCGGCATCGCGCTCACCCGGCCAGAGCGCGGCAAGGTATCCGGCCGGTACGGCCACCACGCCTCCAGCATCGCCTGCAGCGCCGCTACTCCCGCCGCCCTCGCGATCACCGGCGACTGCCCGAACGCGCCCCGGAACACGCGGCTGAAATGGGCGGCGTCGGCAAAGCCGCATTGGGCGGCGATGTCGCTGATCCGGGCCGGCGCATGCGCCATCAGCCAAACCGCATAGGACAATCGTAAATCGCGGCCGAACGTCTGCAAGCTGGCGCCCAGCTCCTGCCGGAACAAGCGTTCGAGCTGGCGCTTGGAGATCGCCACGGTGCTGGCGATTTGCTCGATGCAGAGCGGCGCAGACAGGTTCTGCTCCATCAGCAGCATCGCGCGACGCACCCGGGAGTCGCCCACCGGAACCATGTTGGGCGGCTGCGGCTGGGCAGCGCCGGCGGTGCGGGCGCGGTCGGAGAGCAGGATATGCAGGCTCTTCTGCGCTGCCGCGCCACCCAGATGCTGCTCGATCAGCGCCGCTGCCAGGTCCACCGCAGCCAGGCCGCCGGCGCAGGTGGCAATACCCCCCTCCCGCACCCAGAGGCGGTCCGCCACGGGGGTTACATCCGGGAAGCGCTCGATCAGGTCGGCGTAGTGATACCAGGACACGCAACAGCGCGCGCCGGGCCGCAGCAGCCCGGCTTCCCCCAGAGCGAGGCTGCCGGTGCAGCTACCGATCAGCTCCACCCCGGCTGCGTGGGCTTGGCGCAGGAACGCCAGGGTGCGTTCGTCCAGCATCTTGTCGCGCGGCATCGGCAACAAGCCGCCCACCACCACCACGTAGCGGAACCGGGCGGCCCCTCCCAACACCTCCCAGGGCAGCACGTCCACTCCGCAGCTCGACCGCACCGCACGCATGTCTGGCGCCATCACCGTCCAGGAACACGCCTTGGGGCGCGACCGGTCGCCCTCGTCGGCGGCCAGGCGCAGCATGTCGATCAGGCCGCTGAAGGTGGTCAGGGTGAAGTTGGGCAGCGGTATGACCGCCACCGAAAGCCGGACGCCTGGCGAAGGCGATGGCGGCGGCGGCCGGCGAAACGGGGCTATCATGGCAGACATGTTCAATGCGAATGTCGCCTGGATGCAAGCCGGCCAGCCTCTGGATCATGACTTTTATGTTATACGCGGCCCGCAAAGAGGAGTTCTGCGAGATGCTCACCCGTCGAACGCTGCTCGCCAGCGCGGCCGTCGCGGCTGGACTTCCTGCCGCGGCCCAGGGCGCCGCACCCTATGGGCTCAAGCCTGGGATGCCGTTCAAAGGCACCAAGTTGAACGTGCTCGCCGTGGTCACGCCACAATTCACCGGGCTGCAACTGCGCGCGCCCGAGTTCACGGCGCTGACGGGGATCGAGACGCAGTGGGACTTCGTGCCGTTCGCAGCGCTGCAAGACAAGCTGACCGCGATCGGGGTGGGGTCGGACGACACCTACGACGTGGTGAACTATCTCGATGGCTGGGGCCCGTCCAACGCCTACTGGTTGGTGGGTCTCGACCCGCTGCTCAAGCGCGACGGCCTTAGCATGGGCGATTACGCACCGGGCTTCGTGAAGGCTTGCTCGTTCAAGGGCAAGGTGACCGGGTTGCCGCTGCGCAGCCATGGCCAGTTGTTCTACTACCGCCGGGACATCTTCGACCAGGCCGGCCTGCAGCCGCCGCAAACCTGGGACGACGTGGTCGCATTGGGCCACGCGCTGCGGGCCAAGCGCCCCGACATCGAGCCGCTGGCGCTGTCCTACCACAATGACGGCACGCGGCAG
>CAXTRX010000143.1:0-4844 GCA_964246785.1 uncultured Acetobacteraceae bacterium
GCCAAGGCCGCCGTCCCCGCCAATGCCCCGCGCGCCGGCGGCCGGGGGGGCCACCCGGCCGGCGAAAATGGTGACGTTCTCGTCCGACCCGCCCGCCGACAGCACGAAGCGGCCGATACGGTGCAGGCGGTCGGTGGCGAGGCCCATCTCCTCCTGCATTTCGCGCGCAGCGGTTTGGTGCTCGCTCTCGTCGCCGTCGGTGAAGCCGCCGGGCACTTCCACCATCACGGGGTCGACCCCGGCCAGCGCCGCCGGGTAGCGGAACTGTTCGATCATCACCAAGCGGTCGAGCACGGGATCGTAGGGCAGCACGCCTACGGCATGCCCGCGCAGCCAGACCTCCCACGTGCGCTCGGCGGACATCGTGTTGTCGAACCGGCGATTGCGGAACCGCACGACATCAAGCTGGGTGCGGCGCTTCCAGACCGTTTCACGCGATGCCACCACGAACGATGGCGGCGAGTTTGGGCTCTGCTCAGGGATTGGCATGGAGCAGACTTAGCCTGCTTTGCAGCCTGTGTAACCCTGCCGGGATCACGCCGAGGTCATGCCAGCGACCGCAGACATCCAGCAGTCGGACAGTATTCCTGCCGACCTGACGAGCGTTAGTTCTGCGCGAGGCTGCTTCCGCGAGGCACCCGGTCAACCAGGCGCTTCGCCCGCGCCAGCACCGGGCCTGCGGTTATGCCCAACACGCCGAACAACAGGTCTGACTTGATGGCCTTGAGGCCGAAATGGCGCCCGTCATAGCCACGCTTGGCCGCGATACGGCCGAATGCCATAGCTCGGCCGGTCGTTCTGACGGCGCCATAGACCAGCGCCCGTTGATGGCAAAGCTCGACGTAATCCTCATGCGCGGTCAGCGCCTCGCCGACACGCCATTGACTGGCGGGATGGGCAACCTCCATCAATTCGTGGAGCAGCCTGATCCGTTGTTTGGCGGCGAAGGCGCGGTCGGCCCAGTATTGCGAGCGATATCTGGGTGTCATTCCCGACAGTGCCACGGGAGCCTGCGCGCCGGCGGCGTTGGCATGGTGCTGACGGTAGGAGACGAGGCGATCCGGCAGCCGCACGACCTCGCCGAGGGTGCTCCCGAGCAGGTAATACCAGTGGTCGTGCCCCATGGGGATATCCCTGGCCGATACCATGCCGCCAATCGACCTCGACCAGAGTGCGCGATAGGCGGCCAAGTGCCTGCGGAACACCATTGTCAAGCCATATTCCACTTGCAGCGGGGCTTTGAGCCGCATGCTGTCGCGGGGGCGACCACTCAGCAAATCGCCGGTGGGAGTTGCCGCTGCATCCACAATCGTGGCGTCGTGCGTGACCAATTGCACCTGGGGATCGCGAAACTCGCTCGCGCAGCGCCGCAGCTTGGCTGGCAGCCAAACGTCATCTTGATCGCAGAGGGCAATCACGTCGCCCGAACACCGCTCTGCGGTGCGTACGAAGTTCTCCGCGTGACCAAGACGTGCGGCGTTGATTTGCAGCCGAACCGGGAATGGCGCACGGTCGGCAAATCGGCGGATGATGGGCACGGTGCCGTCGCACGACTGATCGTCGCCGATCACCAATTCATAGGGTTGGAGCGTTTGTTCGAGAATGCTCTTCAGTTGCTGTTCTAGGTAGCGCTCTCCCTGATAGGTGGCCATGGCCACCGATATGCGCAGCGCGTGCATTGGCCTGCTCTCTTTTGTTTATAACGAAAGCCATGCACAAATGTATGCAAGTGTCAAATAGCATGATCGGGGGTTGGTAATTGGGATTTTAGCGATCGAGGCCGGGTGCCCAACCTGTTTGCTTCCGGCCTACGTGCCTGCATTGAGGGGGCAGAGCGCTGCGAACGCGGTCGCCCTGGTGGCTAGCGGATGGACGGGCGGGGTGAGTGCCGGGTCATGCGCTTGGCGACTTTCCCAAAAGCAAGAGGCAGACGCGACATCAGCGACGCGGCATTGGGAGGCTTGGATCGCCCAAAATTCGGCAGCCGCCGCAGTTGCGAACCGCTTGGTTCTCGATGTCGTCCTTGACCGGCTCGTTCACCGGGTAGCGATTTCCCGCCCGCAGAGGGGTTGCGGGGCGACGCTAAGCGGTCACATCGCCCTCGCGCTTTGCTCGTCAACACGACGGCTAGATGCGTTTCGACGTCCGCTTCCAGCGCACACTTCAGCTAAAACGGGTCTAGGCGGCGCGGGCGGGCTGGAGCATGCGGCGGATTTGCGCGGCCCCGGCAGAGCCCTTGAGCGACTCGCGCCACATCGTTTCAGCGATACGTTGATGCGTCGCCACGGCTTCTTCCGCCCCGGTGATCATGGCCACGCCGGTTTGCACGCTTGGTAGCCCATCCGACCGAAACGGGTTGATTGCCAAGGTTGCCCGATCCCGCGCGCGGAGGATTTTGAAGGCGCTGGTCGGCTCGGCATGAGGCAGCACACCAAATTGGAGGCCCATGGGTTCGGCCTCCATCATGGTCGCAATGTTCGCAACTTCGGCTGCTGCAACCTGGCGGCAGCGGCGCCGGAGCGGCTCGGGCAAGGCCATGATCGCCGCAATGCCGCCTTCAAGCAGCCGCTGGATGCTCGCCGCTGAGATAATAGCGATGATACCAGGGCGGCGCATGGAATAGATCCGCTTGCGGGCAGCCATGATGCCCTGCACCTGCTCGATGGTCGCGCGGACGTTGCTCCGCTCGCCGTCGGTTTGTTCAACCACTTCGTCGTAAGCTTCGGCGAGGACCGAATCGAACGCCTCCGATGTGGTCAGGTAGCAAAGCGGTCCAAACACCTGCAGGATTTGGTCGGCCGATTCTTCGGTCTGGCGGATGCGTTCGAAATAGCCAACAGGACGATTATAATACTCGACGCCGATACCCAGCAACGACAACGGCGATATCTTTAACAACTCGGCCAATCGCTTGACCGTGTCGAGCTTGATGACCTCGCCCTTCTCGTAGCGATACAGCGCCGCCCTAGAAACCCCGAGCCGAGCCGCAATCTCTTCGGCCCGCAACCCGGACTCCAGCCGGTATGCCCGAAGTTGCTGCCCTATCTCGGTAAAACGCATACTTCCGTACTCCTAATCAGCCGAACCGCACTCCATTCCCGCGCCGAATGGCCCGAAATTCCGATGCTTTAGCACCTTATGGTATTAACCACAGCTTCGGCGCGGACTAAATCAGTTTTCCTGCCGCGGATCAATCGCAGCGTAAGCAAAAGAAAAATGTTACAATCGCCTCGGACATCAGTGCGGTCTCAGCCCATGAGGCGTCAATGCAACGATTCAAAACCGCCGCAAACGCCCACTCATTTGATCTTGACGCCTCTTTCCCGGGACGAAACCTGAACCTTGAACCGTCAGCAAAGCCAATAACTGTCGATCATCCCTGTATTTGCCGCATTCGCTCTCGCTGCCGTATGCTAGCGGTCAATTGTTAAGCAGACGTTAGCAGGATTGCAGGATCTCTCGTGATGATAGCCGAGATGCTTCAGCCGGGCCTGCAGTGCGTCCAAGCGACGGGTGCGTTGTGGCCACGCATCGGAGGCTAGGCTGGCGCGCGTGCGACCAGCGTCACCTGGCTGCACCAGAGCCGGCCCGCCTCAACTTCTTATTGGCCGATGCTGCGCTTGCGGGGCTCGCGCCCGCGAAGTGCTGCTAGCCGTTGCCGATTAGGATGCCGACTGCCAGCACGATGGCGCCGCCGAGCATGACTTTGGCCATGGCCGAGACTGGCGCCGTTTCCATGTAGCGCCACTGAATCCAGGCAATTGTGGCCAATTCCACCACCACGACCGCAATGGAAAGCCCGGTGGCGGTCCAGAACGCCGGGACGAGGTAGGGCAGGGTATGGCCCAAGCCGCCCGCCGCGGTCATCAGCCCGCACACCAGGCCGCGGAGCAGCGGCGTGCCACGGCCGGAAAGCTTGCCATCATCGGCCAAAGCCTCGGCAAAGCCCATTGAAATGCCGGCGCCGATGGAGGCAGCCAAGCCCACCAGAAAGGTGTTCCAGGTGGAATGGGTGGCAAAGGCGGCGGCAAACACGGGTGCCAGCGTCGAGACCGAACCGTCCATGAGCCCGACCAGGCCGGGCTGCACGATCTGCAGCACGAAGCGGCGGCGGGCGTCGCCATCCTCCCGCTCCCGCACGTCTCCCGGCAGGTGCTTGGCTTCGATGGTGCCGGCGGTGTGCTCGTGTTGCGCCTCCGCTGTGGCCAAGTCTCCCAGCAGGCGGCGCACCGAGGTATCCGTCGCGCGCCCGGCGGCCTGAGCATAGAAGCGCGCGGCGTCACTCTCCATTTGCCTTGCGTGACGGCGCACGGCGTCCACCCCCAAGGGGCGCACCTGCCAAACCGGTCGGCGCGAGACCATGCCCTTGATGTCTTCCCGCCGGATCAGCGGGATGTGCGTGCCGAACCGCTGCGTGTAGGTGTCGATGAGCAGCCTGCGATGCTCGCTCTCTTCTTGGGCCATGTCGGTGAAGACCTTGGCGGTGTCGGGATAGTTCTCCCGCAGGTTCTCGGCGAAGTCGGTGTAAACGCGCCCGTCTTCCTCCTCGTTGCTGATGGCAAGGGCAAGGATGTCGCGTTCCGTCAACGTCTCGAATGCTCTCATGCCGAATACATGGCGCTAATTGCTGTATTCATCAAGTCATTCAGGCTTAAGTGAGAATGCTTCTCAGTGTCGAAAATGCCGCAGTCCAGTAAAGACCATCGCTATGCCGGCGTTGTCCGCGGCGGCAATCACCTCGGCGTCGCGCAACGAGCCGCCAGGCTGGATGACCGCTGTGGCGCCGGCTTCAATCAACGCTTCCAGGCCATCGGCAAACGGGAAGAAGGCGTCCGACGCCGCTA
>CAXTRX010000143.1:4854-6476 GCA_964246785.1 uncultured Acetobacteraceae bacterium
AGCTCCAGCTTGCCGAGCTGAGCCTGGACATCGAGGCCGAGCCGGGCACGGCCGCGCGGCTGGAGCCGCCGGCGGCCGAGGCGCCGGTGCCTGCGGGCGCCGGCGCGCGCGCGCCGGGGGGCGGGGGCCCGCCCGCCCGGCGGCGGGACCCCACCGACGACGCGGATGCCTTCCAACTGGCGATGCGCGCCGCATCCACCCGGCTCATCTGCCCGGCGCCAATCCCGACCGTGGCACCTGCCCGGGCAAACACGATGGCGTTGGATTTGACGTGTTTGCAAACCCGAAACGCAAACAGCAAGTCTGCCATTTGCGCCTGCGTCGGCGCGTGCCGGGTGACGACGCGCATCATTGCGGCAGTAGCCCGGCCGTCATCGCGAGTTTGCACCAGCAAGCCGCCGGCCACGCTGCGCAGTTGCAGGCCCGTGGCGGCTGGATCGGGCAGGCCGCCGGTCAGCAGCAGGCGTACGTTCTTCTTACGGGCGAGAACGGCCAGCGCCGCGTCGTCAGCCGCAGGAGCGACGACCACCTCGGTAAACAGCCCGGCGATGCGTTCTGCCGTGACGGCGTCGAGCGGCCGGTTCATCGCCACGATGCCGCCGAATGCCGATACCGGGTCGCAACGCAACGCCAGGTCCCACGCTTGCGGCAGCGAGGGCGCGGAGGCCACGCCGCAAGGGTTGGCATGTTTGACGATGGCGATGCTGGGTTCGGCGAACTCGGCTACGCATTCCAGCGCCGCATCGGTGTCGTTGAGGTTGTTGAAGGATAGTTCCTTGCCTTGGACCTGCCGCGCATTGGCCACCCCCGGGCGGGCGCCGGTGACGTAGAAGGCGGCGCGCTGATGCGGGTTTTCGCCGTAGCGCAGGGTCTGCCGCAGCGTGCCTGAGACGGTGAGGCGCTGGGGGAAGGTGTCGCCTTCGCGGGCGGCGAACCAGCCTGCAATGGCGGCATCATAGGCGGCGGTCCGTGCGAAGGCGGCCGAGGCGAGTTGCCGGCGCAAGCCCCGGTCGGTGCCACCAGCGGCGAGTGCCGCTAGCAGTGCGGGGTATTGCGCCGGGTCGGTCACTACGGCCACGTGGTCGTGGTTTTTGGCGGCGGCGCGGATCATTGCCGGGCCGCCGACATCGATGGTCTCGATGCAGGCGTCCTCGCTCGCGCCGCCAGCGACCGTCCGTTCGAACGGGTAGAGGTTGCAAACCAGGAGGTCGATTGGCGCGATCCTGTGTGTCGCCATCTGTTCGCGATGGGTGGGCAACTCCCGGCGGCCGAGCAGCCCGCCATGGATCTGCGGGACGAGCGTTTTCACCCGGCCATCGAGGATTTCGGGGAAGCCGGTGTGGTCCGACACGTCCGTCACCGGCACTTCGGCCTGGCGCAGCACCGCCGCCGAGCCGCCGGTGGAGAGGATTTGCACGCCATGCGCCGCCAATGCCTGACCGAGTGCCACCACGCCTTCCTTGTCGGAGACTGAAATCAGGGCGCGGGTGATGGGGACAAGGTCGGCTGCTGGCATGGCCGGCGCTTACCCCCGGTGACTGCCCGGCGCAACCTGGGCTGCTGGTTTAGACGTGTCCGATGTCGACTTCGACGATGCCGCTGTGTGCGAGTTGTGTGGTTGG
>CAXTRX010000144.1:0-6242 GCA_964246785.1 uncultured Acetobacteraceae bacterium
GTCATGGCGTCGGTTGGCTCGGTTTGCGCCGCGGCGGCCACGAGGCTGTGGTGCGGGGACTTGCAACATGCCGGGTCGGTGTTGGCAGCGTCTCCGGTCATGGCGAAAGCTTGGCAACGGCAGCCGCCCCAATCGACTTCGCGGCGGTCGCAGCTTTGGCACGGGTCTGGCATCCAGGCGGTGCCGCGATAGCGGGTGAAGGCTGGGTCGGACGCCCAGATCTCGGCAAGGGAGGCCGTTTGCACCGATGGGAAATCGAGCCCGGTGAGGCTCTCGGCAGCATGGCAAGGCAGCACCCGGCCGGTCGGGGTGACGTTCAGGAACTGCCTCGCCCAGCCGCCCATGCAGGACTTCGGGAAGGCCGCATGATAGTCCGGCGTGACGTAGTCGATCACGATGGCGCCATGCAGCCGCTCGCGTGCTTCGGCCACCACACTGTCGGCGGCGTCGACCTGCTCCAGCGTTGGCATGAGTGCGGCGCGATTGAGCAGGGCCCAGCCGTAATACTGCACATGGGCGATTTCAATTCGGGCGGCGCCCAGACGTTCGCCAAGTTCCAGCATCTGCGGCAGGCGGGCGAGGTTTTGACGATGGACGACGAAGTTGGCGGTAAGCGGGAAACCGGCGTCGCGGATGAGGCGTGCCGCCTCGAGCTTGCGACGGTGGCCACCGGGCATCCCGCCGATGCGGTCACCGCCGTCTGCCGCCGCGTCTTGGAAGCTTAGCTGGATGTGGTCCAGACCGGAGCTGCGCAACGCGGCCAGGTTGGCGGCGGTGAGCGTCACCCCGGAAGTGATGAGGTTGCTGTAGAGCTGCAAGTCCCGGGCTGTGCGCACGAGTTCCAACAGGTCCCTGCGTGCGGTCGGCTCGCCGCCGGAAAAATGCACTTGCAGCACGCCCAGGGCCGCGGCCTGTGACAACACGCGCTGCCAGGTCGCGGTATCAAGCTCGGCCGCAGCACGGTCCAGCTCGAGAGGATTGGCGCAATAGGGGCATTGCAATGGGCAGCGATGCGTCAGCTCTGCCAGCATGCCGAGTGGCGGCAGCGGTGCCTGCGGGGAAAGCGCGTTCATAGCCGGATGGCTCCTTTGGCCGCGAGGTCCTGCAGCATGGCTGCAACATCGTGCGCAATTTGCTGGCGGTCCGCCTGGTAGCGGCTGGCAAGGTCGTCGACGATCGCATCGACGGTCCGGGCGCCGTCGACGAGTTTAAGCACCTCCACCGCATGGGCGTCGGGCACGAACAGCCGCTCCGGTGCGAGCACAACCCACCCGCCGCGCACAGCATCCTCGCGCAACCGTACGCCGGGCGCAAACGTCGGCACGGACGGAATGTCCGTCAAGAAGCCACGGGCACGAAGGCGCCGGGAGGAACCAGGGCGGGTGCCACATAGGCGGAATAGAGTGCGTCGAGTTGCGACCAGAGAACGTCACATTTGAAGCGCAAAGCCGCCAGCACCAATTCCTGTTGCTCGCGGGTTCGCGCGTGCTCCCTTACATACGACAAGGCGAAGGTCACGTCTTTCGGGGCTTGTGTGAGCCTTGGCGTGAAGTAGGCCAGTGTATCGCGGGTGACGAATGGATAGTGCGACAACATGCCGGAGACGCGCTCGGCGATGATGGAGGGGGAGAACATCTCTGTGAGCGAGGACGCGACCGCCTCAAGGATGGATCGGTCCCGCACAAAGTGGACATAGGCGTCAACGGCAAAGCGGGTCGCGGGCAACAAGCCGACGGTCGATGCCACGTAGTCTGGGTCGAGCCCGACACCCTCGGCAAGCTTCAGCCAACGCGCTACGCCGCCCTCGCCGGGCGCGCGGCCGTCATGGTCCTCCAGGCGGGAGCGCCACTCGCGGCGTAGTTCAGCGGTTGGCAGACGCGCAATCAGCGACGCGTCCTTCGCAGGGATCTGGCTCTGATAGTAGTAGCGGTTGAGCGCCCAGGCTTGCACTTGGCCCTGGGTGAGCTCGCCACCATGCAACTTCTGGTGGAAGACGTGGCGGTTGTGATAGCGCTCGGCGCCGATGGCGTGCAGGGCTGCTTCCAGATGGGCGGGGTGCATTGCCGGCTCATTCATAGGTCCAGCCTCATTCCATCAAACGCCACTTGCCAGCCAGCGCGCTCTACTTCGCCACGCTCCGCCGAATCGTCCAGCAGAATGGGGTTCGAATTGTTGATGTGCAGCAGGATCTTACGGCGGGCTGCGCTGCCGTGGAAGGCCGCGAGGGTTCCCGCGGGACCACTGAGGCTGATGTGACCCATGCGCTGGCCGGTCTTCGGGCCCAGACCGGCCTGGATCATCTCGTCGTCCTGCCAGAGCGTGGCATCGAACATCAGCGTATCGGCGGTGGCTAGTCGAGCGGTCAGGTCGGGCGTGACTTCTGCACAGGCGGGCACGTAGAACAGGGAGCGCCCATGCTGGGCCAGTTCGGCGCCCATGGTATCGCCCTCGACCGGGTCGGATGACCCTTCTAGGTACAGCGCGACTTTGCCTGGGACGGGGAACAATCGCATCGCCAAGCCCCCTGGCAAGTCGATGGTTTGATCGAGAACTATAACCTGCCGGACAACCAAATCGCGGGAGAGCACGTCGAAAATCGGGTTTGCAGCGAGGATGGCGTGAACACGATCGGATGCATACAGGGCAAACGGTTGGCGCTCGCGTAGGCTGAGCAACCCGGCGATACAGTCTACCTCGCCCGAGGTGAGAACGACCGCTGCGATCGGCGAGGACCGTAGGCCAGCAACAGGGTGCAGTTCTACAGTGGCTTCGATCTGCTGTCGGATGTCGGGGGAGGCATTCAGCAGGACCCAGTTTGCCCCATCGCCGCTGACGGCTACTGAGGCTTGGGTCCTTGGTGTGGCGCAGGGGTCACCGGCTCGTGATCGACGGCAAGCGAGGCTATTCGAGTTCCACTGGGGAAAGCCGCCGCCGGCGGCGGAACCGAGCACGATTGCCCGCATGAGACTGCCTTCAGAGAAGCTCGCTCGCGGGCGCTATTCGCCCACGGAGCGAGCCACTTGGCTATTTACGGCTTGCGCAGGCGTAGCTGTTGATTTCGGCGCCCAACGCGATCTCAATTATCACTGGTGTCTTCCAAGCCATCGCGACCTCCTGTTCTTTGTTATCGCAAGCAATTATGCCGCACTCGGAAGTGGGCAGTCAAGTCAACGCAGCTAGGACCAGAGAGTTGGCAGTGACCATTAGGGCTTTTACGGCTCGACGCTTGATGCGTCACAGGCGGCGGGGAGGACGGCCGCGGCGGTGATCTCGCCAGCGGCGTAATGCTGCAACGTAGAACGCAACTGCATTATGGCCGGGCTGCTGAGCTGCTCATGGCACGTCTCCGTCATACCAGGCAGACGCTCTGGCAGGCCACCGACGTCGTCAACCACCTTGGCCATCAGCTCACGGGAGTGCCGCAGCTCGGCTTGCGACCAGCGGGCGAACCGCGTCCTCGCCTCATCGCTGAACGGACAGTCCATGAACTTCTCCAGCAGCGCGCGCCGGAATAGCCTCCCGTCGAGACTGTCGCCACAAGCATCCAAATTATAGAAGGAAGCGGCGTCGGCATGCTCGAAGGCAGACGTAATGACAAGCGCCGGGTCGGCTTTCGCGGTGCCGAACGACAGCAACGCGGTGATGCTGACACAACATAGTAGCCGCATTGGCACTCCTGTTCGGTGGGACGCGTCCGAGCATCGCCGGATCAATGGAGCGTGGCAAGAAAATGGGCCAGGGCGGCGATGTCGCTGTCGCTCAGTCCCGACGCGGCCTCGTTCATGGCTGCCACACCCGTGCTTGGGCGGGCGCCGGAGCGATAATCGGCCAGTGCGGTGCGCAGGTAATCCTCACGCTGGTCTGCAATGCGTGCGGCGCCCTGCTTGCCGGCGAAACTATCAGTATGGCAACTGGCGCAATGGTGCTGTTGCGCGATGTCCGCGCCTTGGGTGAGCAAGGCATCGCTTTGCCCGGTGGAGGGCTGCGGCGGCGACAGGGAAGCAAAGTACGCGCCGATGTTCTTCACGTCGTCGTCGCTTAGGCTTTGCGACAACGGGGTCATGATCGGGTTATTGCGCCGTCCCGAGCGGAAGAACACCAATTGCCACTCTAAGAAGTTGTCTTGTTGTCCGGCAAGCGACGGGACGCCGGCCACCGCGGAAACGCCATTGCTGCCATGGCAACCACTGCAGGCCTGCGCGCGCTGCTGGCCGACCAGCTTATCACCGGCGGCCATCGCCGATGTGCTGGCTACGGACGCCACAAGCAAACAAGCCGCCGCCGTTGCGCGGGAACTCAGTCAAGCCATCCACAAGCCCCACCCGGCTGCGTGGGTAAAACCTAGCCCCTGGCAGCCCGGGGATTATGGGGCCTTATAGCTGATGCGATAGATTGCACCGGCCCAGTCATCGGCCACCAGCAAGGATCCGTCCTTGGCTTGGAGGAGGTCGGTGGGACGGCCGGTATAATCCTGCGGCCCGGTCAACCAGCCTTGAGCGAAAACTTCCTGGTGGGCGTTCTTGCCGTCGGGGTCCACGACGACGCGTTCAATCCGAGCCCCTTGATAGGTATGCCGGTTCCAGGAGCCGTGCTCGGCGATGAAGATGTTGTTCTTGTACTCGGCCGGGAATTCATCACCGGTGTAGAACTTCATGCCAAGTGGGGCCACGTGGGCACCGAGGTTGACCACAGGCGGGGTGAACTCCGAGCACTTGTGGCCCTCGTTGAAGCGCGGGTCTGGCAGGTTGCCCTGGTGACAATAGGGATAGCCGAAGTGCTCGCCGATGCGTGTGATATGGTTCAGCTTGTCGCTCGGCAGGTCGTCGCTGACCCAGTCGCGTGCGTTTTCTGTAAACCAATAATCGCCCGAGCGTGGATCGATATCGCCGCCGACGCTGTTGCGGACACCCAGCGCCACGATCTCCGCCAAGCCGGTTTTTGGGTCGACCCGGCGGATTTGCGCCACGCTGGTTGGCGGAATGCCGATGTTGAAGGGTGGGCCGAACGGGATGTACATGTCGCCATCCTTGTCGGCGACCAGGTATTTCCAGCCATGCGCGATGAACGGCGGCATGTCGTCGTAAACCACGACCGGGGCTGGCATGTGGTCAAGATTGGCCTCGACGTTGTCGTAGCGCATCAGCTTGTTGATCGCCACGACATAGAGCGCGCCATCGCGGTAGGCCAGGCCGGTGGGCATGTTCAGGCCCTTGAGGATGGTCTTGACGGTCCGCTTGCCATCGGCGTCGGTGGTTACGGCGTAAACGTTTGTCGCGTTGTAGGAACCAACAAATAAGGTGCCTTTGTCGCCCCAAGCCATTTGCCGGGCCTCGGGCAGCCCGCTGGCATAGACTTCGATGCTAAAGCCGGGCGGCAAAGTGACGTGCTTAAGGTTGTCCTGCAGATCGCTTGATGATGCCGGGATCGGCGGATTTGACGGCGGCGCCAAGCCTTTTTGGGCCTCGGTTTCATCTCCCAAGAACCAGTCGGCTGGCGGATGCGCCCAAAAGCTCGGCGTATCCGAGTCGTAATGTTTGAGGTCCGCGGCGCTTGCTGCCAAGCTGCAGGTTGCGAGCAAAGCCATCGCGTAGCCAGATCGCCTCATCTTGACGCCTCCCATTGGTGTTACTTGAGGTGGTTTTCGTCCACTCTGAAACGGACTACGCCAAAGCTTTGCGCGTTTGGCAAGTGAAATAGCCCGCTGTTGCATGCGCAAGCGACGCCCGGAGCACGCGCCGGGCACAGGCTTGCTTTTGGTGTTGCTATTGCTGGCAATTGGCCGGTGCGCCGAAAAAACTAAACTGAATCAACTTGACGTGTGAAGTTGATCTGGCGCCGGTTGCAGTGCGGAGCGATGCGGTTTGCCACGCGGCTTAATCCATTTGCGGTTCGCCCGGAGCTGTTCTGGCCAGCTGGGTCAACCATGCCGGGAACGCTCGATTTGCTGCATCGCGCCGCGAGCGTACAGGGTTTGACCGAGTTCGACCTGAACTCGCCGGTCCGAGGGGGGCATATAGGATGCGGTGTTTGTGGCCGTGGCGCAGCATGACGCACGCACGGCCAACGCCAACTTAGGAGGCCATGGAGTCTGTGGCTGCTACGCGGCGGCACTTATCGTATCGACACAGGAGCGAGATCGCGCCACGCTAGAGTATGTTCCGTTCACTCGCGTTCACTCCACAAGCTTTAGCTCGTTGTTTTGCGAGCATCTTCACCCGATCAGACGATTCTGTCTGATCGGG
>CAXTRX010000145.1:0-6180 GCA_964246785.1 uncultured Acetobacteraceae bacterium
GTCTCGCGGCCGAGCATGGCGGCAACCAGCCGGCCGCGCGGCAGGTCGGCGGTGCGGGCGCTGGCGCCCAGACGGCCGTCCCGCAGCACGGTCAAGTGGTCGCAGAGCCGGTAGCACTCCGAGAGGCGGTGGCTGACATAGACGATGGCGCGGCCCTCGCTGCGAAGCTGGTCGACCACGCCGTAGAGGATATCCACCTCGGCGCTGGCCAAAGCGGAGGTCGGCTCGTCCATGATCACCACGGCGGCGCCGAGCGAAACCACCCGGGCGATGGAGACCATCTGCTGCAATCCGAGCCCCAGCGTGCGCAGCGGCTGACGCGGGTCGATCGCCAAGCGGTAGCGGGTGAGGATGGCGGCGGCCTGCTCATGCATCCGCGCCGTGTCGGTCAGCAGGCCGAAGCGCCGCGGCTCGCGGGCCAGGAAGATGTTGGCCGCGACGCTTTGCTCCGGGATGAGGTTGATCTCCTGATAGACCGCCGCGACTCCCGCAGCCTGGGCGGCGCGTGGACTGTCGAACTGGACGGGGGCGCCATGCAGCCTGATTTCACCGCTGCTGGGCGTGTAGAACCCGGTCAGCAGCTTGATCAGGGTGGACTTGCCGGCGCCGTTCTCGCCGACCAGCCCATGCACTTCGCCCGCTTGCAGGCTGATCGATACATCCCGCAGCGCAATGACGGCCCCGAACTGCTTGCCCAGATTGCTGGTCTGCAGAACGGCAGCCGCCATCGGGTCAGTAGGGCTTGCCGCTGGTGAGCGAACCGGAGGCGTTGGCCTTGTCATAGAGGAAGTCCTCCATGATCAGCTTCTGCGGCACCGGCTTGCCAGCATACCAATCGGCGATGGCCTGGAACGAGAGCGGCCCGAAGCGTGGGTTGGTCTCGACGTCCGCGTCGGCCCGGCCGGCGGCGATTGCTTGCACGACGGTTTTCGTGCCGTCGATGCTGACGATGGCCACGTCCTTGCCCGGGGTTTTGCCGGCCTGTTGGATGGCGCGCATGGCGCCCAGCGCCATCACATCCGCCTGGGCATAGAGCGCGTTGGCGTCGCCATGGGCGAGCATGAGCTGCTCCATCACGCGTTGCGCGTCGGTGGCCGACCAGTTGCCCGACTGCGCGGCAAGCAGCTGCATGCCGGGATGCTGCTTGATGCCGTCGGCGAAGCCCTGGGTGCGCTCGGTTTCCACCGAGTTGCCGTAGGCGCCCTGGATCTCGAGGATCTTGGCGCGGCCGTCAGTGGCCTTCGCCATCGCCTCGGCCGAGCGCTGGCCCTGCACGTAGAAGTTCGAGCCGATGTTGGTGATGAAGTCGCTGCAGACGGTGCCCGCGGTGGCGCGGTCGATGGTGACGACGGGGATGTGCTTGGCCGCCGCCTGAGCCAGCGCGGGTTGCAGCCCGGTGGCGTTGAGCGGGGCCACGATGACCGCCTGGGCGCCTTGGGAAATCATGCTCTCGATGTCGGCGACCTGCTTGGCCTGGTCGTCATTGGCGTTGGTGTAGAGCAGGCGCGAGACACCGGCCTCGCTGGCCGCTGCCTTCACCGACTCGGTTTCCGCGGCACGGAACGGGTTTTGCTCGTTTTCCGACTGCGAGAAGCCCACTACCATGCCCTTGAGCGCCGTGTGGCTGGGCGATGGATTGGTGCAGGTCTCGGTCGAAGTTTGGCCCACGACCTGCGCGCCGCCAGTCTGGGCATACGCGGGCGCTGCTGCCAGCCAACACGTTGCCGCCAAGGTGATGTTGCGCCAGTAGCGCGATGCTTTTACGGCCATTGTAGTGTCCTCCCCAACGGCCATTCCGGCCTTCATTCACGACCAGCGGCGACGCTGCGCCTGGCCGACCTTAATGCTCTGGATTATGTCTGCCAATAACCTGCACAGGGTCGCGTGATGGAAGCGGCGCGGTGAAAGTCACCCGGCAGAGCAAGGTCCCTCACCCAACCCTCTCCCAGCGGGAGAGGGCTTTTAGGAGCGGGTGAGGTTAGAAGCGGCGCTCGTAGACGGTGATGGTGTCGCCGGGCTGGACCAGGGTCGAGCGGCCGACCTTGCCTTCGACCGCATGGTTGCCCTGCTCCCGCACGATCGAAGCGTAGTCCTGCACCGCGCGATAGGTGAAGCCGCCGCCGACCGCGACTGCCGTCAGCACCGTCATCCCGGGTTGGAACGGGTACTGCCCTGGCTTGGTGACCTCGCCGAGGATGAAGAACGGCCGGTACGCCAACACTTCGACCGACACGCTCGGGTTCTTGAACAGGTTACGCTGCTTCAAGCTGCTCTCGATGGTCGAGGCCAGCTGTCCCGTGGTCAAGCCGTCGGCACGAACGCTCCCCAGCAGCGGCACGGCGATGTTGCCGTTGTCGCTCAGCCGGAACTCGCCCGTCAGCGTGTCTTCGCCGAAGGTGATGATGCGCACCTGGTCGCCTGGTCCGAGCCGATAGGCCGTGTCAGACGCCGACGGCAAAGGCGGCAGGCCGTAGCCAGGCGCACAAGCCGAAAGGACGACGGCAAGCAGCAGCAAGGTTGGCAGCCAGCGCACGAGCACAAGGTAGTTGGGCAAGCCAAGACGTCTTTTCACTGTTTCTCCACCGTGCTTCATTTTCGCCCCAGTTACACAAAGACTGCGGACGGTGCCACGTCCGCATTCATCAGCGCGACGACAGTTGTACACTTGCAACAGCCGAACCACGTCGCGGGCTGGCAAGCTTGGGCCAAAGATGCAGCCCGCCCGTGTCCACCTTGGTCAAGGTTGCGCTCCAGGCCTGTGCCAATTGCCTTTCCGGGCTGGCCGGCGCCGGCGCGACCACCAACTTTCGGCCCGGCAGGCCGGCGGCGCCGCCAAACTGGAGGGCCACCGCATCGCGGTACGGAGCGGCAAGCGCTTCGGTGCGGGAGTGGTAGAGGCCGGCCGCGGTGACCCAGTCGCCGCACTCATGCTCGAGTTCGACGAGAAAACGCGCGGCGTAATTGGCGTTGACCACCGGGTCGAAAGCGTCGTCGACCGTGTGGAAGGCGTCCGGATGCTGGAGCAGGTTGACCTGCATGCAGCCGACATCGATGGACTGGATGCCGGCCTGCTGAGCGGCTTCGACGAACGTGACCGCGTCAACCCGGGACTCGAAGAACGTCCCCTTCATGTTGATGTCGATCGTCCACGGCCACGGTTGGACGCTGCCGCTCTGCGCGTCCAGCCGGCCGCTTTCCACCCGGCCGATGGCCAGCAGGAAGCCCGTGGGTATGCCATGGGACACTTCGGCTGCCGCAATCGCCCGGCGGCAGGCGGCTTGCGGCAACGCGAGCGTGGCTGCGATCTGCGACAGCGTCGTGGACGCGCGCGTAGGCGGGGTCGAGGCGCGCCTCGACCCTGCCTGCACCGAACCGGCGCACGCCAAAACCAGCGTGGCGACTGCAATAGCAACCTTCATCATAGGGTAAAGCGCAAGCTTATCAATGCGACCTGCCGATTATAGCTGTTCAACGAAACGAATTGCGTGCCTTCTGCCGCGAGGGGGATGATGGTCAGCTGGTTCACCGCGTTCCCCACACTGTCGAAATAGTCGTATGTTGCAGTCAATCGCATGTTTCGATTCAACAAATAGCTTAGACTGGCGCCGAAATCATAGATCGTCTGGCTTTGGCCGCCAACGAAGTTGCTGTTAATGGCACCAATTCGACCCTGCAACAAGATGTTGCGGCGATATTCGTGGTCCACGGTCAACAGACCCTGCGTCACCGTCACGCCGGAGGTGGTCTCCCCGACCGCGGTCTGGATGCTGCGGCTGAACTTGCTAGTGACGGTGGTGAGGCCGCTCGGCGCCCAGATCAGCACGCCTTGCGCGACAGGTGAGCTGATCTGGGTGAAGGCCCGGTTGGTGAATTGCTGGACCTGGTAGCCGATCAGCGCCAACACCTGCAAGTTGGCCGAGAACGCATACTGCACGCCGCCAAGTGCCTCATACGTCACCGAGTCTGGCCGCGGATTGATCGGCGGCGGAGTGCCCTGGCTGGCGATATAATGCGCGTTGGTCGCCTGTATCACGACCACGAAGCTGCGCTCCGGTATGCGGCCAAGCTTGACGGTCAGGCCGCCGGTGAACTCATCCACATCGCGACTCTTCTGCGACACCGTGGCGCCCGGCAGCAACACGTTGTCAAAGCGGTAGCCCTGATACTCGAAATTAGGCGTCACGTTCCAGTAGTTGAACTGGTTGGTGTAGTTGAGCCGGAGGTCCGTCACCTTGAAACCAAGCGGCCGCCCGATGGTCGGGCTGTTGATGTCGGTTGGGTTTTCGTGGGCGTAGATCTCGCTGGCTGCGCCGGTGATGATGCCTTGCCCGATTTGATAGGTGCCGCCCACGGAGGCGTTCCAGTCGGTGAAGCTTTCCTGCTTTTGGTCAGTGTAGCTGTAGTTGTTCACGCCGAAATCGGCACCGAGCGAGTTGGTGCCGAAGTTGGAGTTCACAAATAGCTGCGAGTTGGTGTTGGTGAAGAAGCTGCTGGTGGCCGGGTTGGTGCCGAGCACGTTGGTGTCGTAGCCCACGCCTTGGTCAATCTGTGGGCGAACCGTGAACTCACCGACCTGGATGCCAAGCGGGTCGTATTCGGTGCGGGGACGCTGCGGGATCTCCAGGCCGCGCAGCGTGTCATACCCTGGGACGGTCGGGGATATGTACTGATCGTACGCCTGCGCCCGTGCGAGTTCGGGCAGGATGAGGCAACCCACGCCCAGCAGGGCAAGGGTTGCACGATGGTGCCGCATGCTCATGCCTCTCCGTAGCAGACCGCCGCGAGAAACTCAGGCCCAACCCGCCGATAGTGGCAAAATAGCTAAAGCGTTGCATAACTGCCATTGCAGGAATCAGCCTGCCGGGGAGGAAGCCTCGGCCAGGATGGCGTCCCGCAGCGCGTCCAGTTTGGCCGAGGCCAGCGGCATGGCGAACAATTGCCGGGCACGGTCCAGCCCGGCGGCGGCCAGGCGCGCGCGCCGGTTGTCATCGTCCGCCAGCGACCGCAACGCGGTGGCGAACGCGCCGGTGTTTGCCGGATCGACGCAGCATGCGGCATCCCCCGCCACCTCCGCCAAGCCGCCCCGACCGGAGGTGACCAGGGCCGCGCCACAGGCGAGGGCCTCCAGCGCGGTCAGCCCGAACGGTTCATTCCACCGGCTTGGAACCGCCACAATGGCCGCCCGCGCCATGGCGGCCAGCACCTGCGCATGCGGCTGGTGACCAGCCAGGGTGACGCCGGCCGCGGCCGCCAATGGACGCAGGCTGGCGATGAACCGGCTGTCCGGCTGTCCGGCGGCAAAACCGTCGGCCCCGATGATCGCCGCCTGCCAGCCGGGCAGCGCCGGGAGCGCTTGGGCGCAGGCGGCGACAAACAGGTCCGGCGCCTTGTCCGGCACCACGCGGCCGGCAAACAGGATCAGCCGCTCGCGGTTTTGCATCGGTATGGCCGGCGGCAGTTGCTGCAGATCCAGCGCATTGTGGATCACCACCGGCGCGCGCCCGGGTCGTGCCGTCACACCGTCGAGCAGGCAGCCGCGAAGATAGTCCGACACGGTGACCACGGCAGCCAGGCGCCGGAGCAGGCGCCCACGGGCGGCCGCCGAGCGGGCGCCGCGCATCTCGCGTGGGTCGTTGTGCAGGAACAGGGTCACCGGGCGGCGCAGCAACCGGGCAAGCCACAACGCGACGTCCGGTTTGTTGTGCACCTCGATCAGACCCGGCGTTTGCCTTGCCAGCACCGTGGCGAGCCGGGCGGCATAGCGCAACGTCGGCGTGCCGGGCAGCCAGGGAAGGGCAACGGGCAGGAAGTCAATGCCGGGGAAGCCCGCGCCGCCATGGGGCGGGCCCACCACCAGCGAGCGGTAGCGCGACTGGCCCGCCGCCAGCCGCTGCACTACCATCGCCACCGCGCCGGCCGACGCCGGGTCGAACCGCTCGCGATGCGGCAGGATGATGGTGACGGTGGCGGGAAGCGGAGCGGGCATGACAGGCGCAGGCTACCGCGACAGCCATCCCCCGGCGAGGCAGCATCTGCTGGTGATCAAGCTGGGCGCGCTGGGGGACTTCGTGCATGCCTTCCACGGCTTTGCCGCCATCCGGGCGTCCCATCCCGGCAGCCGCATCACGTTGCTCACCACCGCGCCGTACCTGGCGATGGCGCAGGCCGCTCCCTGGTTCG